>CAZZIV010000285.1:0-3647 GCA_964654385.1 uncultured Acidobacteriota bacterium
CCGTATGTCTACAAACCAAGCTCTGTCGGATCCCCCCGCTTCGGATCGGCCCTCGTTCCGCCTCCGACGATCAGATTCGCGGACTCCCCCGCGGGAACCGCCGTACCGGGGGGGAGGACGGCGGGCCGAGACCGGCGGCGGCCGCCCCGCCGGCTCGGTCCTTCGGCCGGTTTCTGCCTGATTTTGGACCGATACAGGTTCGGATTTCATGACACGGGGAAATCTCAGCGGGTATACTGCCGCATCGGAGAGATCCAACCGACACTGGAGGCGTTGGCCATGTATAAACTCGCGAAGTCCGTCATCCTGGTTTTCCTGCTGTTGCTCCTGGTGGCTTTTCCTGTTTCGGCCAAAAAGAAAAAGCAGACGGCCGAACCGGCGAAGGAAGGCCCGTTCACCGCGAAAACGTTCAGCGGCCTGGCCCTGAGGAACATCGGCCCGGCGCTGACCTCCGGCCGGATCGCCGACTTCGCGGTCGATCCCAGGAACCGGAAACGGTATTTCGTGGCTTCCGCCTCCGGCGGCGTCTGGTTGACGAAGAACGCGGGCACGACCTGGACGCCGGTGTTCGACGGAGAAGGGTCTTACTCCATCGGCTGCGTCGCCCTGGATCCGAACGATCCCCAGGTAGTCTGGGTCGGCACCGGCGAGAACAACAGCCAGCGGAGCGTCGGCTACGGCGACGGCGTGTACAAGTCACTGGACGGCGGGAAGAGCTGGAAGAACGTCGGCCTGGGCGAGTCGGAACATATCGGCGCGATCCTGATCGACCCCCGGGACTCGAACCGGGTGTTCGTGGCGGCCCAGGGTCCGCTCTGGCGGGCCGGCGGCGACCGGGGCTTGTACCGGACCGGGGACGGCGGGAAGAGCTGGGAAAAGGTGCTGGAGATTTCCGAGAACACCGGCGTGAACGAAGTGGTGTTCGACCCGCGGAACCCGGACGTGCTGTACGCCTCGTCCTACCAGCGCAGGCGGCATGTCTGGGTGCTCCTGAACGGCGGCCCGGAAGGGGCGATCTATAAATCGACTGACGGCGGCGATACCTGGACGAAGCTGGAAAACGGGCTTCCCAAGGGAGACGTGGGACGGATCGGCCTGGCGGTTTCACCGGCCGCCCCGGACACGGTGTACGCCGTCATCGAGGCGACCGGGAAAGAGAACGGCTTTTACCGCTCCACCGATGCCGGCGCCAGTTGGGAAAAACGAAGCGATTACACCGCCGGGAGCCCCCAGTATTACAACGAGATCATCGCCGATCCGAAAAAGGAAGACCGGGTCTATGCCATGGACACCTGGATGCAGGTGACCGAAGACGGCGGCAAGAGCTTTCACAGGGTCGGAGAGAAGACCAAGCACGTGGACAACCACGCCCTCTGGATCGATCCGTCGGATACCGATTACCTGCTGGCCGGATGCGACGGCGGCGTGTATGAAACTTTCGATCGGGGCGCCACCTGGCGGTTCAAGGCGAACCTGCCTGTGACCCAGTTCTACCGGGCGACGCCGGACAACGACCTGCCGTTCTACAACGTTTACGGCGGCACCCAGGACAACGCCTCCCTGGGCGGCCCGAGCCGGACCACCAACGTCCACGGCATCACCAACGCCGACTGGTTCGTCACCGTTTTCGGCGACGGGTACAAGACCCAGGTCGATCCCGAGGATCCCGATATCGTCTATTCCCAGTACCAGTACGGCGGCCTGGTCCGGTTCGACCGGAAGACCGGCGAAATGGTGGACATCCAGCCCCAGCCCGAGCCGGGGGAGGAAGGAGCCCGCTGGAACTGGGATACGCCTCTGATCGTCTCTCCTCATTCCCACACCCGGCTCTACATCGGCTCCCAGCGGCTCTATCGTTCGGACGACCGGGGCGATTCGTGGGAGCCGGTCAGCCCGGACCTGAGCCGGGACCTGGACCGGAACCGGTTGAAGGTGATGGGGCGGGTCTGGTCGGTGGACGCGGTGGCGAAGAACGCCTCCACCTCGTTCTACGGAAATATCGTCGCCTTGAACGAGTCTCCCCTGGTGGAAGGGCTGATCTATGTCGGCACCGACGACGGGCTGGTGCAGGTGACCGAGGACGGCGGCGAAACCTGGACGAAGATCGACCGTGTGGAAGGGGTGCCCGAGCGGACCTACGTGTACGACCTGGAGCCTTCCCTCCATGACCCGGATACCGTGTACGGTTCGTTCAGCAACTTCAAGATGGGCGATTTCAAACCGTACCTGTTGAAAAGCACCGACCGGGGGCGGACCTGGAGTTCGATCACCGGGAACCTGCCTGAGCGGGGCTCGACCTACGCCTTCGTGCAGGACCACGTGGACCCGGACGTGATGTTCGTCGGCACCGAGTTCGGCCTGTACTTCACCGTGGACGGCGGAAAGGTCTGGACGCAACTGAAGGGCGGGATGCCGACGGTGGCGGTCCGGGACCTGGAGATCCAGCGGCGTGAGAACGACCTGGTGGTCGGCAGCTTCGGCCGGGGGATCCTGATCCTGGACGACTACTCGCCGTTGCGGAAGGTGAACGCCGAAATGTTGAAGACCGGCGCCACCCTCTTCCCGGTGAAGGATACCTGGATGTATTTCCCGTCGGTGCCGATGGGGATCCGCGGGAAGGCGTTCCAGGGCGACGGGTTTTTCACCGCCCCCAACCCGCCGTTCGGCGCGGTGTTCACCTATTACCTGCCGGAGAAGATTCGGACCTTGAAGGAGATCCGGCAGGAGAAGGAGAAGAAGGCCAGGGGGAAGGGCGAAGATGTCTTCTACCCTTCCTGGGAGGAACTGCGGGCGGAAGACCGGGAGGAGCCGCCGGTGATCCTGCTGACCGTCACCGATGAAGAAGGGCGGGTGGTGCGCCGGGTGGAAGGGCCGGTCGGCGCCGGTTTCCACCGGGCCGCCTGGGATCTCCGTTACCCGGCCAGCGAGCCGGTCCGCCTGAAGCCGCGGGATCCCGGGCCGTTCGCCGAAGGGCCGATGGGGCCGATGACCGCGCCGGGAACCTACACGGTTCGCCTGGCCAAGCGGGTGCGAGGAGAGGTGACGGAGATGGCAGGGCCGGAGTCGTTCCAGCTGACCCCGCTGGGAATGGCGAAGCTGCCGGCGCCGGACCGGGAGAAGCTGGTGGCGTTCCAGAAGAAGACCGCGTCGCTCTACCGGGCGGTGCTCGGTTCCAACCGGGCGCTGGCCGAGGCGCTGGAGCGGGTACAGTTTCTCAAGAAGGCGATCGACGATACACCTGCGGCACCGGAGGAACTGGCTACCCGTGTGCGCACCATCGAGGCGGCGCTGCTGGATGTGCGGCTGAAGCTTGCCGGCGACGCCACGATTCGTCGCCGAAACGAGCCGACGCCACCTTCGATGTTGGAGCGGGTGCAGAGGATCGTGCAGGGGCAGTGGAGCTCATCTGCCGCGCCGACCAGGACCAACCAGGACGCCTACCGGATCGCCGGGGAAGCGTTCCGGCCGTTGCTGGCCGAGCTGAAGAAGCTGGTGCTGGACGACCTGGCGAAACTGGAAGCGGACGTGGAGGCGGCCGGAGGCCCGTGGACGCCCGGGAGGGCACCTGTTCGGGGACAGCAAGCGAAACCCCGGTTTTAGGGCAACCTATTCAACGCAGCGTTTTCCTGGGTTAGGTCTCGACCGGC
>CAZZIV010000286.1:0-3644 GCA_964654385.1 uncultured Acidobacteriota bacterium
GTACGGGTACGCCTGCGGCCGCGAATCGCTGCGGGTGCCCGACCTGACTGGCATCCTCGGCTCCTCGCTACGGTCCCTCACGCATAAAGCGGGTTAACCTCCTCCCCTTGGAGATCCTCCCCCAGCGAGGCGGACCGGCCTTCGGCTCCCAACGGTTCGATCCCTCTATTGTTCCACGTGGAACATTTCCGCCCTCCTCGCCTGGCTCCGCCTGTGATAAAGTACGCCCGATTCCGGCACGTCGGGTCTCAAGGCCTCGCATCTGGAGGGTAATTTGGGCAGAACTATCGCGATTGTGAACCAAAAAGGCGGGGTGGGGAAGACAACCACAACGGTAAACCTGGCTGCCGCACTTTCCATCGCAGAGAAGCCGACTCTTTTGATCGACGCGGATCCCCAGGCAAACAGTACCAGGGCCCTCGGTTTCGATGACGATCCGGAGCGGGCGTCCCTTTATGACGCGATGACAGGGGAGGCGACCCTGGACCAGATCAAGCTGCAGGTGGAGGCTCTTCCTTCTCTTCGTTTGATCCCCTCGGATCGGAACTTGATCGGCGCCGAGGTGGAACTGGTCGCGGTGGAAGCGCGCGAGTTTCGCCTTAAGAGCCTGCTCGAGCGTTATTCATCTCCCTACGAAACGGCGCTGATCGACTGCCCTCCCTCCCTGGGCCTGCTGACGGTCAACGCCCTCGCGGCCGCCGACGCTGTCCTGATTCCTGTGCAGTGCGAATACCTGGCCCTGGAAGGGGTGAGCCAGCTGATGGACACCATCGGGCGGGTCCGGGAAGCGCTGAATCCAGACCTGGAGATCCAGGGCATCCTGATGACCATGTACGACGATCGGATCAACCTGTCCCGGCAGGTGGTGGAGGAGGTGCGGAAGGTATTCGGGGACCAGGTCTATGAGACGATGATCCCTCGAAATGTCCGGTTGGGGGAAGCACCCAGCTACGGAAAGCCGATTTTTCTATATGACATCCGTTCCAGGGGCGCGGAAGCGTATCTCCGGTTCGCCGAGGAGTTTCTGAGTTATGAAGAGAAAAGCATTGGGCAAAGGGTTGAGCAGCCTGATTCCGAACGCGCCGGCCAGGAAGCCTGCGCCACGGAAGGAAGCGACGCCGGAAGGGGCGCCTGACCAGGAAGGGAAATTCCGGGAATTGGATATCGACCTGATTCGGCCGAACCGGGCCCAGCCCCGTCGGAAATTCGATCCTGTCGCCCTGGAAGAGCTTGCTAACTCATTGATAAATAAAGGTGTTATACAACCTGTCACCGTTCGGAAGGCGGAGGGAGGGCGTTACGAACTGATCGCCGGGGAACGGCGCTGGCGGGCCGCCCAGCAGGCCGGCCTCCACAAGATCCCGGCGGTGATCCGCCAGGTCCCGGATGAAGAGCTGCTGGAAGTCGCCTTGATCGAAAACCTGCAGAGGGAGGAGTTGAACCCGATGGAGGAGGCGGAAGCATACCGCACCCTGATGGACGAGGGAAACCTGACCCAGCAGGAGGTCGCCGATCGGGTCGGCAAACGCCGGGCGACCATCGCCAACACTCTTCGGCTGCTCTCCCTGTGCAAGGCCGTCCAGGAAAAGGTGAAGGCGGGGGTTCTGGACATGGGCCATGCCCGGGCGCTGGTTCCGTTATCCGATCCTCGCCGCCAGCTGGAGCTTGCGAAGGAGATCGAAAAGAAAGGGCTCTCGGTCCGGCAGGTGGAGACCAGGGTGGCCCGGCTGACCCGGGACCAGGGGATGACCCGGGTCAGGGGACGGCGGACAGGGGATCCGAACGTGGAGGCGGCGGCGGAGGCGCTTCAATCGGCCCTCGGAACCAGGATCCGGATCGTCCAGGGCCGGAAGGGGGGCCGGATGGAACTGTACTACCACAGTGATGAGGAATTGGAGAGATTGTACGGCCTGATCTTCCAGGCGGCGAAGGAACACTCTTGAGGAGTCCTTCCAGTCTGCCGACAATAATGTCGGCAAAATCAGCGACGCCGACATTTTTGTCGGCAGTACTTTTCCTTTATTTCAGGAACAATCCTAATCATGCCGACAAATATGTCGGCATAGCCCAGGGTTGCCGACAATATTGTCGGCGAGTGAGATCGGGGCAATGAAACGGAAAACCTGCAGGTTCGGAGCGGTCCGGAACCGATGGAGCGGTCTTTGACACCGTTCCCTGAAATATGCTATTTTCCGCGGTCTTCGGCACAGGTGAACGGGGCTGGGAAGCCGCTTCTGAAACCTTTGGATTCGAACCATTAATAAGGACACGAGGCAACTGGAATCCGGGCGCGATCCGGGCCTCATGGGGATCCTATGAAAGACAGGAAGCTGGCTTTCCGATACGCCAAGGCGATGCTCGCCGCGGTGAAGTCGCCGGACGAAGCCAGGAAGGTGGATCGGTTCCTCCACGCGCTGGGTTCGGCGATGACCGGCTCCCGAACTTTACGGGACTCTCTCCTGGACCCGGCGATTCCCCGTCCGGTCCGTACCCGCCTTTTCGCGACCGTGGCCTCCGAGTACCGGATGCCGGCGGAAATAAACCGGTTTCTGGAAACCATCGTGGAGCACAGGCGGGTCGATCACCTGCCGCAGATCGCCGAATTGTTCCGGGAATTGCGGGAGGAGAGGGAGGGGATCCTCCCGGCGACGATCCTCTCGGCTTCCCCGATGAGTGACGAGACCCGGGATCGGGCCCGGGCGGCCCTGGAAAAAATGACCGGCAAAAAAATCCGCCTGGAGGTGAAGGTCGACAGGAACCTGATCGGAGGGGCCGTCACCCTGATCGGATCGATGATCTACGACGGAAGCCTGCAAACCCAATTGTCAACGCTGCGACGCAAAATGGTCGAGGGGTAGAGATGGAAATCAAAGTCGACGAAATCAGTAAACTCATCCAGCAGCAGATCGAAGGGTTCGACCGGCAGACCGACGTGGCCGAGGTCGGAACGGTGATTTCGGTCGGTGACGGTATCGCCCGGATCTACGGCCTGGAGAAGGTGATGGCCGGCGAGTTGCTGGAACTGCCCCACGGCGTGATGGGAATGGCCCTGAACCTGGAAGAAGACAACGTCGGCACGGTGTTGCTGGGCGAGACCACCCTGATCAAGGAAGGGGACCAGGTGCGCCGGACCCGCCGGATCATGGAGGTTCCCGCCGGTGAGGCGATGCTCGGCCGGGTGGTGAACTCACTGGGCCAGCCGTTGGACGGCAAGGGCGCGATCAACACCTCCCACAGCATGCCGATCGAACGGATCGCCCCCGGCGTGGTCGACCGGCAGCCGGTGACCGAGCCGATGCAGACAGGCCTGAAGGCGATCGACAGCATGATCCCGATCGGTCGCGGCCAGCGGGAGCTGATCATCGGCGACCGGCAGACCGGGAAAACCGCCATCGCCCTCGACACGATCATCAACCAGAAGGGGAGCGGCGTCGTCTGCATCTACGTGGCGATCGGCCAGAAGCAGTCGACCATCGCCGGCGTGGTGAAAACCCTGGAAGAATACGGCGCCATGGAATACACCATCGTGGTGGTGGCGGCCGCTTCCACGCCGGCCCCTCTCCAGTACATCGCCCCGTACTCGGGCTGCGCCATGGGCGAATATTTCCAGTTCAACGGCGAGAACGGGCAGCCGGCATCGGCGG
>CAZZIV010000287.1:0-3641 GCA_964654385.1 uncultured Acidobacteriota bacterium
CGGAGGAACCGATTTTTCCTGCAATCGTTTATCCCGATTTCTCGCGCAGACTTCCGCGGAAAGGCGTTTCCCCTTTACTTACAATCCTTTCAGCGTTTTTATCAACATTCTCCCTTCCACCTTGGGCGGCGTGGGGATCCGGCACCGATGGTATCCTGATGATTCCATCCAGGCCCCCCGACGGAGACGATCATGAAACAAGCCCGGTCCATCCTCACCCTTCTTCCCTTGCCGGCGTTCCCGGTCCCCGCTCTCGCCATCACCGCGGCCCTGGTCTTCGCGGGCACGGCCCTTTTCGCGGCAGCGTCTGCGCGCACCCATGACCTCGAACCGGAGGATTACTTCACCATCGACGGGATCGCCTCCCCGGCCGTCTCCCCCGACGGGGAGACGATCGTCTGGAGCCAGGCCCGGTGGGAAAAGGCGCTGGACCGGAAGAATAGCGACCTCTGGGCCCTGAACCTGGAAACCAGGGCCCCTGTCCGCCTCACCTTCGACCCGGCCAACGAGGGACACCCGGTCTGGTCTCCTGACGGGAGATGGATCTACTACTCGGCGGCTTACGAGCGGGCGGGAGAAACGCTTCCCCCCTGGAACGGGACACGACAGGTCTGGAGGATCCCGGCGACAGGAGGCGGGCCGGCGGCGGTCACCCGGGTGGAGGACGGGGTGGATCTCTGGGACCTTTCCGGGGATGGAAACGCCCTTTACTACACCGCTATGAGAAAAAAGATCGACGACGCCTGGAAGGAGCTTCGGGAAAAGCACGACTCCCTGATCTACGGCGACGGGGTGGGAAAACGCTCGCATCTTTTCGAGCTGGATCTCTCCACCTGGAGATCGAAGGAACTGTTGGATACCGGACGGGTGGTGACCGCCCTGTCCGTCGCGTCCAACAACCGGATCGCCCTGGTGAGCCGGCCGGATGAAGAACTGATCCACCAGGAAGGCTGGTCCCGAATCGACGTCCTGGAACCGGGTGGGGAAGAGGCGGCGGTCGTAACGCCGGACGGCTGGAGGAACGGCCATCCCTCTCCGTTCGGCTGGCTGGAAGAGGTCGCCTGGTCCCAAGACGGATCCGCCCTGGCGTTCTCCATCGCCTACGACGGTTTCCCGACCCAGGTGTACATCGCCCGCTGGAAGAATGGGACCCCCCGGCTCGAGGATGCTCCCCGGCCGGAAGGGGTGAGCGTCACCGGCGGCAGCCTCCGCTGGCGAGGGGGCGACCTGGGGATGATCGGCCACGATCACGCCCGCAGCCGGGTTTACGTCCTGGAAGGGGCGGCGGCCGGAACGAAAACGGCCGGCTACACCGTCCTGACGCCCGGCGATGTGACCGTGGACGCCTTCGCCTTCGCTCCGGGCGCCGGCTTCGCCGTGGTCGCCGCCGGCTCCCTGACCTCGGCGGACGATCTGTACCGGGTGGAGAAAACCGGAAAACTGGACCGGCTCACACGGATCAACCCGCAGATCGACACCTGGAAGCTGCCGCAGATCTCCCTGGTGGAATGGAAAGGAGCGGGCGGCGACACGGTGCAGGGGATCCTGGAACTGCCGCCGGACTCCACGCCGGAAGACGGCCCGCTTCCGATGGTGGTGGAGATTCATGGAGGACCGACTTCCGACACCCGGTACCGGTTCCGGTTCTGGATCTACGGCCGGTCGCTCCTTCCGGCCCGTGGAGTGGCGGTGTTCAGCCCGAACTACCGGGGCTCCACCGGGTACGGCGACAAGTTCATGACCGACCTGGTCGGCCACGAGAACGACATCGAAGTGAAGGACATCCTGGCCGGCGTGGACGCCATGGTAAAAAGAGGGATCGCCGATCCGGACCGGCTCGGCGTCATGGGCTGGAGCAACGGCGGATTCCTGACCAACTGCGTCATCACCGCCACCGACCGCTTCAAGGCGGCCAGCAGCGGCGCCGGTGTCATCGACCAGGTGATCGAGTGGGGCCTGGAAGACACGCCGGGCCACGTCATCAACTTCAACGGCGGGCGGTATCCGTGGAACGCCGGCGACCACTACCTGGCCGCCTCTCCCCTTTACAACCTGGACAAGGTCCAAACGCCGACCTTGATCCATGTCGGAGAGAAAGACGAACGGGTGCCGGCGGCCAACGCCCGCACCCTGTACCGGGGGCTCCGGTTCTACCTGAAGGTGCCCAGCGAGCTGGTCATCTACCCGGGCGCCGCCCACGGCTTGTCCACCTGGGAGCACCGTTTGGCCAAGATGGAGTGGGACCTCGCCTGGTTCGACCGATACCTGCTGGGAAAGAAGAACCCGGAAGCCGAATAAGACCGGCTCCCGTCAAGGTTGACCTGTCCGGCGAGGCGGGCGGGGCCGGCGACCGGGGCGGGGAGGCCCTTCGCCCAGGAAAAACCGCTCGGCCCTCCGCCGTTCCCGCGTGCTGAACTTGCGAAATGTTTCCTGCTGCTCCGGCGTCAACACCTGCAGAATCGACTGCCGGGTCTGCTCCATCAGTTCCCGGACCGGCTTCCGCATCTCTTCGCGCATGGCGTCGGCCCGCTCCCGGCTTTCCTCTACGATCGACCGAATCTTTTGTTTCTGCTCCTCGGTAAGATCCAGGATCCGCTCCATCCGGCGGGCGAACGGCGGTTCGGGAGCGTCCGGCCTCACCGGCATCCCGACCGGTCCCGGCTCGCCGGGCGCGGCAGGTCCGGCCCAGGTCCCCCGTTCCACATGGTAGAGATGCATCGCCAGGGCGCCGACCAGGATTCCGATCAGGAAGACGCCGACGACACTCACGATGGCGGCGGTCTGTTTCATGAGCCGTTCTCCGTCTCTTCCAGCACCCAGCCGAAAAGATCCTCCGTCGGCGACGGCGATGTGGAGGCGGCCTGCGCCGTGGTGGCTGTCGGGGCAGTCGTGGTGGCGGCCGGGGATCCGGTGAACACCGCCCAGGACAGGAAGGCCAGGATCACTAGTGTGGCCGGCAACACCCGTAAGGCGGCCCATCCCAGCAGGTCGACCGGCTGCTTCGAAAGCCGTGCGCCCACCCGGCTCGCGAAACCGGGATCGGGGGTCACACCGGCGTGGCGCTCGCGGAGAGCGGCCCGCATCCTCCCCATTTTCTCGTGAAGTCGGCGGCACTCTTCGCAGTCGCCCAGGTGCTCACGAAACGCCCGATCCTGTTCGGAACGGGACGGATCGTCCAGCAGGCGTCGTACGTCGCGACAGTTCATGGTCCGACCTCCTTTTCCACGATCGCCCGAAGTTTCTTCCTGGCCCTGTGCGCGCGCACCTTCACGTTCGTTTTCGTCCAGCCGATCCGTGCGGCGATCTCTTCCACCGACCACCCCTCGCCGTCCAGCAACAAGAGGAGAAAACGATCCCGGGGAGAAAGGCGGGACAGCAGCCGTTCCAGTTCCACGGCGGCGCCCGGATCGACCGGATGTGCCGGCTGTTCGAACTCGATGCCGGTGATCTCTTTGCCGCCCCGGCGCAGCTTGCCGTAGCAGCAGTTCAGGCAGACCCGGGTCAGCCAATGTTCGAACGGCGCCCGAGCCTTGTAGGTGGACAGCCTGTTCCAGGCGGTGAGGAACGTATCCTGGGCGGCGTCTTCCACATCTTCCCTGCGGCGGAAGAACCGGCCGGCCAGGCGGAACACCCGCTGTTGA
>CAZZIV010000288.1:0-3580 GCA_964654385.1 uncultured Acidobacteriota bacterium
GGCCCTCTCCTCGATTTCGGCGTCCAGCAGCGCCAGGGCGGCCTCCGGCTTCCCGGCAAGAACGAGAGTGGAGGCGATTCCCGCCGGCGGCTCCTGCCGATCGGGCAGCAGTTCCGCGCTGCGTCGGTAGATCTTCTCCACCTCTTCCGGATCTCCATCCACCATCCGGTCGGCCAGTTCCAGGAGCTTTTCTCCGGCGGTCCGTTCGTCTCCCGCCGCCGCCATGGTCTCCACCAGGCGCACCTGGTGGCGGATATCCTCCGGTTCGGCTTCGGCCAGGATCCGGTAGACGTCCAGCGCTCGATCGAAGGTGGAACTCTTCAGGTAATTGTCGGCGGCATGAAGAAGATAGTTCCTGGCTTCGCCGGGAAGTTTTTGCTTGAGATACAGAGTGCCCAGTTCGACCATCGTCTCGAAACTGTCCGGGTGCAGCCGGAGAATTTTCTTGAACATGGCGACCGCTTTGGGAAGGAAACCGGTATCCCGGTAGGTGCAGGCGACCCGCTGGTAGTAGGTCACCGCTTCCTCTGTAATCTTGCACAGCGCGAGAAGGTCACCGACCCTGTTCTGAAACAGGAGATCGTCCGGGTAGCGGCTCGCCACCTGCCTGATCTCTGCAAGGCCCGCGGACACCTTCCCGCTTTTCAGAAGCTTTTCAGCCCCCTGAAGAAGTTTCTCCCGATCCGATCCCATCCGCATCCTGTCTTGGCGACGTTCAAGCGCCGCGGATCCTGGGAGGTCTACCGGGTACGGCGCTCCCGGATGCGCGCCTTCTTGCCCCGGAGTTGCCGGAGATAATAGAGTTTGGCGCGACGAACCCGACCGAGCCGGACGACCTCGATGTTTTCAACCACAGGGGAATGTAGTGGGAAAATTCGCTCAACACCAACCCCACCGGAAGATTTTCTCACCGTGAAGGTCGCCCGCATGCCCTCAGCCCCTTTTCGGCGGATGACATTGCCTTCAAATACCTGAATCCGTGACTTTTCTCCCTCGACAACCCGGACATGAACCCGCACCCGGTCCCCGGGAGCGAAGGTCGGGAGATCCTGTTTCAAACCTGCCGATTCAATCGTGTCAACCCATCCCATTTCTTTACCTCTTTCGCGCCCTGGAGGGCTCAATCCAGCGTTTCATCCGGTCGTTCCGCGCCGAGAAGGTCGGGCCTGCGCGACCGGGTCGCCTGCAGCGCCCGTTCCCGGCGCCAATGTTCAATCTCCCGATGGTTTCCCGAAAACAAAACCTCAGGAACCGCCTCTCCCCTATACACCCTCGGGCGGGTATATTGTGGATAATCCAACATTTTTTCAGAAAAAGAATCCCTCTCCGCGGCCTCTTCCCTTCCCAGCACTCCTGGAATGAACCTGGAAACCGCATCGATCAACACCATGGCCGGAAGCTCGCCACCGGTGAGGACATAGTCCCCGATGCTGACCTCCCGGTCCACCAGTCGCTCCCGCACCCGTTCATCGATCCCCTCATACCGGCCGCAGAGGAGAATCAGCCGCCTGAACCGGCTCAGTTCGGTTACGAGATCGTAATCGAGCGTCCCGCCCCGGGGGGTCATCATGACCACCTGGTCTTCCTGGACCGGGTACCTATTCCGGATGGATTCCACCGCCTCGAACATCGGCTCCGGCTTCAGGATCATCCCGCCGCCTCCGCCGAACGGTGTGTCGTCCACCATCCGGTGCTTTCCCACGCCCCAGGTCCGAAGATCATGCAACCGGATGGAAACCAGGCTGTTTCTCCGGGCCCTGGCCAGCATTCCATCATCCATCGGCCCGCCGAACATTCCAGGAAACAGGGTGACCACATCGAAGGCGATCATGTCCGGCCTCCGTTCCCAGGCGAACCGATCTCTTTCAGCCCTTCCGGTAGATCCACTTCGATCCGGGATCTTTCCTGATCGACCTCCTTTACCATTTCTCGAACCAGCGGAACCAGGAGTTCGTCCCCGGCAGCGTCCCGGACGACCAGGACATGGGTCCCTGCCGCTTCCAGGATCTCTTCCACGAACCCCAGGCTCCGACCTTTTTCGAACACCTGGAGACCGGTCAGATACTCCAGGTAATACTCGCCGTCAGGCAGGGACGGAACCTGTTCCGGCCGAACCAGAACGGTTCCGCCTTTCAGCTCCGCCGCATCCCGCGCCGATTCCACACCCTCCAGCTTCAGTACCAGGCGGTCCCGGTACCAACGAAGCGATTCGATTTCATATTCCTCCGTAGCCGCCGTTCCCCGCTCGATGAGAACCGAGGTCAGCCCGCACCAGCGTCCGGCTTCCTTCGAAGCGATCCGGACGGTGATTTCGCCGCCGCTTCCCCGGTGCCCTCTGACCTTCCCGACCGGGAGAGGGCCGGTTCCGGCGTTATTCGATGATTTCGAAAACAATCCGCTTGTTCAGCTTCATTCCGGAAGAGGCCAGGATCGTGCGAATCGAGCGGGCGGTGCGGCCCTGCTTCCCGATCACCTTGCCCAGGTCTTCGGGGGCGACACGCAATTCCAGGACGGTCGTCTGCTCGCCTTCGACCTCCGTAACGGAGACCTCGTCCGGCTGATCGACCAAGGATCTGGCGATGAGCTCGAGAAGTTCTTTCATTCAATACTCCGGGCCTTCGAATGGAGATTCAGGCCGTTGCTTGCCTTGCCTTAGCCAGGATCGTTTTCACCGTACCGGACGGCTGCGCGCCTTTACCGATCCATGCGTCGATCTTCTCCACGTCCAGCTTGATCGTTCCAGGGGTGGTGCGCGCGTCGTAGGTTCCAAGAATTTCCAGGAACCGTCCTCCCGGCACCTTGGTGGAATCGGAGACGACGACCCGGTAGCAGGCGTCCTGCTTGGCTCCCATTCTCCTAAGGCGAATCTTCAGCACTATTCTTCCTCCAGCGCGGACATCTTCCGCACGAAACAGCACACTATAGACTATTTGCCCAAAAAGGGCAGGTTCGGCATCCCTTTTCGGCCTTTTTTCATTCTGCCGGCCTGTTTCATCATCTTCTTCATTTGCACGAACTGCTTCAGAAGCCGGTTGATTTCAGGGACTTTTCTCCCCGAACCCCGGGCGATTCTCTTTTTCCGGCTGCCGTTCAGGATCTGCGGCTGCAACCTCTCCCGGGGCGTCATCGAGTCCAGGATGGCGGTCACCCGGACCAGGGCGGCGGAATCCAGGTCGGTCTCCTTGATCTGTCCCATCCCTGGAAGCATGGAAACCAGGCCGGAAAGAGGTCCCATCTTTTTGACCATACGGATCTGACTCCGGAAATCCTCCAGGGTGAACTGGTTTTTCCGGAGTTTCTTTTCCATCTCCAGCGCTTCCGCCTGGTCAATGGTCTCTTCGGCCTTCTCGATCAGGGAGAGCACGTCCCCCATCCCCAGGATCCGCCCGACCAGCCGATCCGGATGAAACGGCTCGAACTCGGACGGGCGTTCGCCGACGCCGATGAATTTGATCGGTACTCCGGTGACATGGCGGATGGAGAGAGCGGCTCCACCCCCGGCGTCGCCGTCCATCTTGGTCAGAACGACGCCGCTCACCCCCAGGGCTCCTCCGGATTCCTCGGGCGAACGAACCGCCTC
>CAZZIV010000289.1:0-3565 GCA_964654385.1 uncultured Acidobacteriota bacterium
GGGAAGCGCACCGTACGCAGGATGTGTTTGGATGCGAGTTCCAGGAGGATTCTACAGTCACGCCGCCCCTGATAGGCTTGCCGGTGGATATTCGCACAGGCCTCGTTGGCCGCCAGCGCCAGCTCTCCGGACGCCTGCAGGTCCAATCCGGCTTCCGCCGCTCGTTTTCGTATCCAGCAGCGAATCTCCCGGAATCCGTCCGGGTCGCTTTTCACCGCCATCGATTCCAGCCGCTCGTTCTTAAGCACCGGCGATCCTCGCCTGTTCATCCGCGCACTTCGCCGGAACCTGGGATCGCAGCGGCACGATCATATAAAACTCGTTTCCGCCTTCCTCCGGTTCTCGATAGCGGAGAACGCCCCCGTGGCGTTCCACAATCGTCCGGCATTCATGCAACCCAAGCCCGATCCCGCTCGGTTTCCCGGTCATCGAATCGCCTCCCTGCTCGAACGGCAGGAAGATCCTCTCCCGGTCCTCCGCGGGAACAGGCCGGCCTTGGTCTTGCACGGAGATACGGACCGCCGGGATCCCCTCATTTTCCAACGTGTCCTTCGTGATGGCCAAGGTCACCGCCCCATCGGCAGGTCCGAACTTCACCGCGTTGTCCAGCAGGGTGGATACGGCCCGGGCCAACCTGGCCGGATCGATTTCCACCTCCGCCGGGGCCGATTCCGTTTCCAGACGGATCTCCGGGTTCCCTGCGAGTTGAGACGCTTCGGCCGCCAGGTCCGAGGGCGCGACCGGGCGGACCTGGAGTTCTTCACCTGCCGTATCAAACCGAAGCACGCGGAACAGGTCCTCCAGGTGGTGGTTCATCGCCTCGCATGCGATCAGGATCGAGTCGGACATCTCCTTCCGCGCTTCGGTACTTCCTTCGTAGTCCCTCAAAAAGGTGGCGGCGCTGACGGCTGCGGTCAAAGGAGTCCTCATTTCATGGGACAGGTTCGACAGAAACCGATCCTTGACCTGTTCCTGGCTCCGAAGCTCATCATAGGCCTTGCGCAACTGGGCGGTGCGTTCCTGCACCATCCCTTCCAGTTTGTCCCTGGTCCCTTCCAGTTCCTTGAACAACCGGGCCTTCTCCAGTCCCGCGGCCAGTTGCGCCGCCGTCGTGGAGAGGAACCGGATGTTTTCCCGGTCGAAATGTCCGTCGGGCATCGGCGCGTACGCCACCAGCGCCTCGCCCCTGGCGACGTCCACCGGAGCCACCGCCGCGGCACGGAAACCGCTCAGAAGATCTTCTCCTGCAACGGACAGTTCCGGCCGGTTCTGGAGATCGTTCACAACCCTCGGGGCCCGGCTCTCGATCAGTCCGCCCAGCATCCGCCTTCCCGGAATCGACTCGGAGAGAGGATCCCCTGTGGCGCCCCGGTAACTCAACACCCGGATCCGCCCTTCCCGGTCCCGCTTCACCAGAGACACGACCGCGGCTCCCGTTACCTCCGAGGCTACGGAGAACGTTCGGTCGATGATCCCATCCGGGTCGAAGGTCGCCCCGGTTTGACGGAGGGCTTCCCCCAGTTGCCGGTAGGCCGCTGATTCCCTTTCCATCCGGACGCACCGGGCCTTTTCGTCGGAAAGAGACTCGCCCAAACGCAAGCTTGTAGCCACCGACTGCTGGACCAGGTCGCCTCCTTCCACGATGATCGAATCGTTCCCGGAACGTGTCTCCGGAACCGGCATCGCCGGCAGGGATTCCCGAACCCGGGCCCTCTCCAGGAACGGCTCGAACGCTTGGTCTACCTGGTTATTCAACTCCTCCACAGTGATCGCGTCCCGGGTCATTTTTTCCCCTTTGGCGACCAGGCGGCGAAGCATCACCTTCGTGGCCGCCAGGAACGTTTCCATCACGCCGATCCCTTCGATGGCGACGGAGGGGAAGCCCATGCCGGGCCGAACGCCCAGAGCTTGTTCCATTTCCTCCGGGCTCATGGCGGAGGGGACATCCTGCTTGTTGAATTGGATCAGGACCGGCACATTCGCCGGGTTGAGCTTGTTGATCTGCAAATTGGCCGCCAGGTCCTGGAGGCTTTCCCGGTTCGCCCCGGTTCGGCCCTGCGTGGAATCGGCCACGAAAACCACAGCATCGGCCCCGGCCAGGACCACCCTCCGGGTCGCGCCGTAATGGACCTGGCCGGGAACGGTGTACAGCTTGGTCGCGACTTGGTAGCCGAAAATTTTCCCGAGATTGAACGGCAGGAGATCGAAGAACAAGGTTCGATCTTCCGAGGTTTTCACCGACAGGAGCGGGCTCGTCGATCCAGGATCGGTGATCTTGTGGATCGATTCCAGGTTGGTGGTCTTCCCCCCGAAAGCCGGACCGTAATAGACCAGCTTCGTGTAGAGGGTTTTATCGGAATGATTCCATTGTGCCAACCGGTCGCTCCGTTCAGTTGTAGACGAGGAACGGACGCATTCGTCGGACCAGGTCCGAAGCGGTGATAAGACGGGGTTCCATCTCCTCGCCGGAACCCTGGATCGACTGGGTCAAGTCATCGATCATCAGACCCAGTTCTTCCTGGGTCGTGCTCCGGAGTTCCGGGTCCTCGATTCGTTCGCGTGCTTTCATCGGCATGTGTTCGCCCCCACTAACTAAGCTGCTTCCAAAATTTCCCGGACCCTGTGAACCAGTTCCGACGGAGAATACGGCTTCGTCATGAACTCTTCGGCTCCCAGGGCCAGACCTCGTTCCTTGTCGTGATCCTGTCCCCTCGCGGTGAGCAGGATGATAGGGATATCGGCATACGCCGGATCATTCTTTAGGGTTCTGCATACATCGAAGCCGTCCCGGCCCGGCATCATCACGTCCAGAAAGACCAGATCGGGGCGATCCTCGGCCACTTTCCTGAGACCTTCCTCGCCGTCGCAGGCCAGGATCGGCCGGAACCCTTCCGCCTCCAAGATGAACTCCAGAGGGCGGCGCACGAAGGCGTCGTCGTCAACGATCAGGATGGTCCGCTTAGGAGACATGCGCGGTCCCTCCCCCATCGACTTCTTCCCGGACCTTCAGGACCACCAAAGTGACGTCATCCGCCGGAGCCTTCCCACCGGTATGAGCGGTCAGATCCTGCAGGACATCGTCCCGCACCTGTCCGGCCGACAGATGCCTGCGCCGCCGGGCCAGCCGTTCCAGGCGATCCCGGGTGAAAAACCGGTTCCGTTCGTCCCGTGCCTCCACCAGGCCGTCGGTATAGATCAGCAGCAGGTCACCGGTGTCTAATTCGAACCCGGATTCCGTGTACTCGACGTCCGGAAGCAGGCCGAGGGCGAGGCCGCCCCGGTCCAGCCATTCCGTTTTTCCGCTCCGGCGGACCAGCAGCGGCGGGTTATGTCCCGCGAGGGCATAACAGCAGCGGCGGCCTCCCGGCAGGATCCTGGCGAAGTACGCGGTGGCGAAGATATGGGCCCGGGAGAAGTCCGCCTCCAGGGCTTCATTGATCCGCCGCAAGATTTCGGCGGGAGAGGGCACCCGTCTGGATTCAGCCTTGAAGACCCCTTTCATGGTCGGCACGTACATGGCCGCGCCGATCCCGCGGCCCGCGACGTGCGGCACGGACTCCTGGGA
>CAZZIV010000290.1:0-3549 GCA_964654385.1 uncultured Acidobacteriota bacterium
CCTTCCGCGACAAGAGCGCAGCACTACGTGGTGTGCGCCGACCGGGATATCTGGCCCCAACTGGTCGATCTGCTGAAACAGGCCGGCGGGCTCCCCGACCGGGTCGACCGGGCGGCGGTGGCCGGTGTCTTCCTGACTCACGCCCACCTGGGGCATTACACCGGGTTGGCCTTCTTCGGCTTCGAGGCGATCCACACCCGCGGCCTTCCGGTCTGGTGCAGCCCGGCAATGGCGGCCTTCCTGGAAAACAATGCTCCCTGGGACCAGTTGGTCCGGATCGGAAATATCGAACTGCGCCCCAGCCAACCCTGGCAGCCGGTGGAACCGGATCCAGGGGTGAAGGTGACCGCCGTCCCGGTGCCCCACCGGGACGAATACGCCGATACGGTCGGCTTCCTGATCGAAGGGCCCCGGAACACGATCTTCTACGCTCCTGACACCGACTCCTGGGACCGCTGGGATCCGCCCTTGCCCGGGCTTCTGGAAAAGGTGGACATCGCCATCCTGGACGGGACTTTTCACTCCCTGGACGAACTCCCGGGGAGGCGGGTGGAGGAGATCGGTCATCCGCTGATGCGAACCACTATGGACCTGCTCCAATCCCAGGTGGACGGCGGCAAACTCCAGGTCTGGTTCACCCACATGAACCATTCCAACCCGGTCCTGGGGCCCGGCCCGGAGGCCGCCGAGGAGATCGCCGGCCGCGGATTCCACGTGCTGGAAGACGGTCAGGAGTTCCCTTTGTAGCCCGGCGAGCCCGGCGCCGCCGTGAGGCGGATCCTGGCGTCCACGATCCACGATCGCTTCCCTTCCGACCGGACGATGAACGGGTTGATATCCATTTCCGCCAGGTCGTCTTCCAGGTCCCCGACCATCTGGGACAGCCGGAGCAGCGATTCCCGGACCAGGGCCAGGTCCACCGCCTTTTCCCCCCGGTGGCCGGCCAGTAGCGGGTATCCCTTGATCCTGCGGATCATCCGGTTCGTCCCCTCATCGGTGAGCGGATGGATCCGGATCGACACATCCTTCATGACTTCCACGAAAACTCCTCCCAGCCCGAAGAGGATCAGCGGCCCGAACTGAGGATCCCGGCTCATGCCCAGGATCACTTCCCGGCCGCCCTGCACCATCGGCTGCACCGCCACCGCCAGGTCCGGATCTTTCTCCCGGAGCCGGGCCAGCTGTTTGAACGCGCCGGCCACTTCGTCCCCGTTCCGCAGATCGACCTTCACGCCTCCCACGTCCGATTTGTGGGAAATCCGGCAGGAAGAGATCTTGAGGACCACCGGATATCCGAAATCCCCCGCCGCCTCGATCGCTTCGGCGGCGGTGGCGACCGATCGGGTCGGCGCCATCGGGAAACGATACGCCTGCAGAACCGCCCGAACCTCGTCTCCGTCCAGGTCGACCCTCCCCTGCCGGCGCGCGGAAGCGATCGCCTTCTCCGCCGCTTTCCGGTCCACCTTGTACCGGATCGGTCTGCCCAGGGGGCGATCCTTCAGGGTCCGGTAGGTGGCCAGGGCGCTGACGCCGGAGGCAGCCTCCTCGGGGAACCGGTAGACCGGCACCTTGTGCTTCCTGAGCAGTTCGATCCCTTCCGCCGATCGCTGTTTTCCCATGAACACCGACAGGACCGGCTTGGAACCGTCGGCGGCCTGCGCAATCGCCCGGGCCACCTCGTACGCGTCGATCATCACCGGCGAGACGAAGATCGCCACGATCGCGTCCACGTTCGGATCCTGCTTGACCTTTTTCAGAACCACTCCGAACCGGGAAGCGTCGGCGGAAGCGATCATGTCCACCGGGTTGGCCGTGGACGCTTCCGGCGGGAGAATCTTCGCCAGGGCATTCCGCGTCCGCCGGGTCAGTTCCGCCATCTTTAACCCCGCGCCGATGCAGGCGTCGGTGCAGAGGATCCCCGGCCCGCCGGCGTTGGTCACGATCGCCACCCGGTTCCCGGCCGGAACCGGCTGGTTGGCCAGGGCGGAGGCTTTCACGAACATCTCCTCCATCGAGGAGACCCGGATCACTCCGCACTGCTCCAGGAGCGAAGTGGTCGCCAGGTCGCCGCCGACGATCGATCCGGTGTGGGACGAGGCCGCCCGGGCGCCGGCCGCCGTTCGCCCCGCCTTCACGGTCAGGATCGGCTTGGTCCGGGTGATTCTTCGGGCCAGGGCGGTGAACCGGCGGGGGTTGCCGAACGACTCCAGGTACATCAGCATCACCTGAACGTCCGGATTTTTCTCCCAGTACTCCAGGAGATCGTTGCCGGAGACGTCCGCCTTGTTGCCCATGGACGCGAACATCGCCACCCCCAGGTTGTTGTCATGGGCGTGGGAGAGAATCGCTTCGCCCAGGGCGCCGGACTGGGAGAGAAACCCGACGTTCCCTCTCTCGGGCAGGGTCGCCGCGAAGGACGCGTTCAGCCTGAACTCCGGCTCGGTGTTGATGACCCCCATACAGTTGGGACCGATCATTCTCATCCCGTACTTCTTCAGCCGATCCAGGATTTCCAGTTCCAGCCTGGCGCCTTCCGAGTCCACCTCCTTGAAGCCGGCGGTGATGGTCACCACACCTTTCACCCCTTTCCGTCCGCACTGGTCGATCACGTCCAGGACCTGGTCCCTGGGCACGATGATCACCGCCAGATCGACCGGATCGGGGATTCCCTCCAACGTCCGGTACGAGCGCATGGAGTGAACCGCTCCAGGCGCCGGGTTCACCGGGTAGACCGGCCCCTGGAATCCGAACCCGACCAGGGCGCGGAGAATCTCTCCCCCGATACTGTTCTCCCGGCGGGAAGCCCCGACCACCGCCACGGAACGGGGCCGGAAAAGCGCGTCCAGAGTCTCTTTCCCGCTCGAAGCCTTACGCGTCTTCTTCTTGCGGGGAGCCGGGGGCGTTGTTCTTTTGGCCGGCATGTTCGATCACCTCGTCTTCGCGACTTTCCACGATCGACCCGATCGGCGCGTCCGATCGGTACGCATCTATGTCTGCGGCAGGATAGCACCGGGCCGACCGCTCCGGGAGGGCTCTTGACCGGGGGGACGTCTCTCCGGAGAATGTCCCGATGACGAAGATTCTGATCGGCGTCGCAGGCTGGGACTACCCGGATTGGAACGGGATCGTTTATCCCGCCGCCGGCACGGTCGACCGGTTGGCCTGGATCGCCCGCTTCGTGGATGGGGTGGAGATCAACGCGACCTTCTACCGGCCGAACCGGCCGGCCACGGCCGAGTCCTGGGTCCGGCGCACCCGGTCGCGGACCCGGTTCCGATTCACCGCCAAGGCGCATCGATCCTGGACCCATGGGACCGGCGACCCGTGGTTCGACCGTTGCCTCGACGGCCTCCGGCCGATCCGGGAAGCCGGGCGGCTCCAGGCGGTCCTGGCCCAGTTTCCCCAATCCTTCCACAGGTCGGAGGAAAGCTGGCGGAGGTTGGACCGCCTGGCGGCCGGCGCCGCCGGGTGGCCGCTGGTGGCGGAGGTTCGGCCCCGCCCCTGGGCCGGGGAGCAAACGCACGGCCGGGGGCCGAAACTGGGGCTGGG
>CAZZIV010000291.1:0-3529 GCA_964654385.1 uncultured Acidobacteriota bacterium
AGCGCAGCATACCCGATCGTATGGGAGCATCGGTGGAGGCGAGTACGGCCGGGAAGGGCGTGCCAGGACGCGAGGATCAGCGGTTTTGGCCGCGAAGGATCGTCCCATTGGGGTTAAAATGGCTCCCGCCGTCGTTTCCGGCGGAGGAGCGAGCCATGCAGTTCACACCGCTGGAGATCCCGGACGTCTGGAAAATCGAGCCGGTCCGGCATACCGACGACCGAGGGTATTTCGTCGAGACCTTCCGGGAAACCGTTTTCTACACCGAGGGAATTGCCGCTCCCTTCGTCCAGGACAACCAGTCCCGTTCCAGGAAAGGTGTGGTGCGCGGCCTGCACTACCAGGCGCCTCCTTCCGCCCAGGGAAAACTGGTGCGGGTGCTGCGGGGGTCGATCCTGGATGTGGCGGTGGATATCCGGTTCGGCTCGCCCTGGTACGGAAAACATGTGGCCCTGGAGTTGAACGGTTCCAATGGGTGGATGGTCTGGATCCCTCCCGGTTTCGCCCACGGGTTCCTGGCCCGGGAGGACGACACCGACGTGCTCTACAAGGTAACCGCCGAGTGGAACCCGAAGGCGGAGCGGGGGATCCGGTGGAACGATGCCGCTCTCGGAATCGATTGGGGCGCAGGCGGAACGGAAGAGGTGGTTCGGATCAGCTCCCGGGACGCAGATTTGCCGCTGCTGGCGGACGTGCCGCGAGAGTTCAAATACTAGCCGTCCCCATGGATTCGAGGCGGAAGGCTTGCAGGGCCGGCCTCACGGTCTCCAGGGATTCCCCGCCGAGCCGCGGAGCGGGCGAAGCAACCACCGGCTGACCGCCCTGGAATTCCGTTTCACTTTCCAGCCGGCGCCGGGGCGCCGGGCCGTTCTGGTTCCACACGCGAGCTGGTCAAGCCGAGTTGAACCACCAGGCGTTCCGGCAGGATGTGAATGCTCTTCATGTTCGCGGTGATCCGAATCAGGTTTTCCGCGTCGTTGCCGGCGATCCACTGAAACCGGCCCGGCAGCTGCACCATCGGCAGGAACGGAGCCAGGTCTACCGGCAGGCTGTATTTCCCTTCCGGGGTCACCGACCGGGCCCGGAGGAGAAACCGGCCCCCTTCCCCGGTCTCCACCCGGTACCGGGCCACCAGGGCTCCGGACAGCTCCGAGGGGGACAGCCGGTAACCGATCCTGGCCTCGATCTCTCCGCCGTCGAAAGAAACCTGGTCCGGTGGAGTCAGGTGCAGCCGGATCTCTCCGAGAGCGGGGACCTTGATCCGTTCCGTCTTCGGAAGCCCGGCCCGGATCAGGCCTGAAACCGCCGTCCGGTCGATGCTGATCTGCAATCCGCCGTCGTCCGCCCAAACGTCGGCGGGAAGGAGGGTGAAGGCCGGGGCCAGGGCCAGCAGGCCGAAGAGGAACGGGAAAATTTTCTTTTTCATCCACCTATTCTGCCTCAATCCGGCCGGGCCGGCACCTGGGCCTTGCAGGGCGACGAACAAGGTGGAAGGGAGAATGTTGATAAAATCGCTTAAGTGATTGTAAGTACAGGGGTAATCCTGTTTCCAGGAAGTATGCGCGCGAAATCGGGCTAACCGGTAGCAGGAAGAGAGGGTTGCCTCGATAGGAACAACATTCTCCCGTCCACCTTGGGTGATGAGAGGATCTCGCCCGAGGAAAAGGGAGCTTCGCCGCCGAAAAACGTCGGCCTCCAGGATTCGGGCAGGAGCCCCTTCGAGCGGCTTAACCAACGGAAAAGCCGCGGTTTTTATCGCAAAATATTGATTTAACTAAAAAAAGTATAGACTCCTCGAAACCTCCACGGTATTCTTCCAGCCTGCACGGGTGTTCCGCGTGAGTTTCGAGAAGGGGATGGTCTTGGAGGGAGCAATGCCGTTTCCAGGATCCTGGAGCATGCTTCTCCTGGAGGAGAACTCCAGGGAGGGTCCGGCCCTGCAGGCCGGGCTCCGGCACCGGTTTCCCGATTCGGACGTCCTCCTGTGCGAAGATATCCGCTGCCTGACCGGCAAGGTGCAGGAAATCGGCGGCAAGTTGGACGTGGTGATCTGTCCCCAGGAGTTCTGCGGCGCTTCCGCCGGGGACATCCATGCCCTGCTCCGGGAAACCGGCCTGACGGTGCCGATGGTCCTGCTCCTTAAGACCGGACCGCCCGGCGAGCTGCAGGAACTCCTCCCGCCGGACGTGAAGGACTACCTGCTGAAAGACGAAGCAGGGAATTACAGGGATCTGCTCCCGGTCCTGGTGGACAAGGTGCTGAACCGGGAAAAGGACGATGAGGCGGTTCTCGCCTTCGGCCCGGACTCGCTGAACGGTTCGGACGAAGAGGCGATCTGTGAAGGGGACCTGTGGCGGGATCTGCCCCACCGGGTTCACATGGAAAAAGAGGTCCGGCGGCTCCGTTCCTGGCTGTTCGCCCTTCTTTCCGGTGGCTCCGCCGGAGTGGCGGTGGAACTGGAGAACGGCCGTATCGGCATGGCCAACGGTGAATTCTGTAAGGTGCTGAAACTGGACGCCTCCCCCCTGGAACTGGCCGGGCGGCGTTTTTCCTCGGTCCTGGAGTCGGTCCGGTCTTTGTTCCGCCGGCCGGAGTTGTTCCTGGCCCGGGCTGGTCTCGGGATCCGGGAGACCGAACCGGTAGAGGCGGAGGAATGGACCCTCGTGGACGGCCGCGTCCTGGAACTGAACCTGACGCCGGTCCGGAGCCGTGCCGGCGTGAAAGGCCGGATCTGGTCGTTCCTGGATATCACAGCGAAAAAGCGGGAGGAGAAGGCGCTCCGATGGGCGACCCGGATGGAAGCGACCTCCACCCTGGCCGGCGGCATCGCCCACGATTTCAACAACCTGATGCTGGCCGTAATGGGGAACGCCGACTTGCTTCGGAGCCGGGTGGAGGGGGATCCGACCGCCTGCCGGATGCTGGACAGTATCACGGAAGCGGCCGGCCGCGCCGGAGATCTCTCCCAGAAAATGCTCGCCTACGCCCGGGGCGGCAGGTACCGGCCCCGTAGGATGAGCCTGAACGAGATGGTGGAAAAGGTGGCCCGGCGGCAGGCGTCGGAGCAGGATCCTCGGATCCGGATCGAACTGGACCTGGAGGAACGGCTGGACCCGGTGAAAGCGGATGCCGGTCAACTGGGCATGTCCTTGACCGGCCTGCTGGTCAACGCCTCCGAAGCGATCGAATCCAAGGGAGTGATCCTGGTGTCCACCGCCAACGTGAACCTGGGGCCGAACGAGGTACAGGATCTGCCCGGCCTGCGCCCGGGCCCCCACGTGATGCTGACCGTGAAGGACTCAGGCTGCGGCATGGAGGAAAAGACCCTCTCCCGGATCTTCGAGCCGTATTACTCCACCAAGTTCCAGGGGCGGGGACTGAGCCTGGCGGCGGTGTACGGGATCATCAAGAACCACGCGGGCCATATCCAGGTCGCCAGCCGCCCGGGGCTCGGCTCGGTGGTCCGGGTCTATCTGGCGGCGGTCGAAGAACGGAGGCGGGCGGGGACCGCCACACCGCCACGTCGTCG
>CAZZIV010000292.1:0-3503 GCA_964654385.1 uncultured Acidobacteriota bacterium
AGTCCCCGGTGCGGGAGAATGGGGGGAGGCCCGCTGAACCACCGACCTTCGACCTCCACTCCAGGGAAATCCTCCCCCAGCGAGGCGGAACGGCCTTCGACAAAACGGGCAGGAACGTTACCGCCCCTGCCCGTTCAGAACACAAACAATGGATTCGAGGCTACTGGAACCGGTAGCTCACCGTTGCGCCGAGCAGGTTCACGAAGGTGCTGTACGTACCCGGTATGACCGACGGATCGAGCGGGTTGAGAGGAACGGTGATGTCGTCAAAGAAAAGCCCCATGTAATAGGCGTCGAATCCCCACTTGTCACTGGTCCAGCCGTAACCGAAGGTGACGGACGTCCGGTCGGCGTCGGGGATCGAAGGCCGCATGGTGGAAACGGGGATCGGTGATTCGTCATAGAGGGCGCCGAACCGGAACTCCTTGTCCTCCGCGAAGCTCCACGCAGCTCCGAATCGATAGGAGAAGGTATCGTCCCAGTTCTCGGGAAGAGTAATGTCGGCCACCACCGGAATGGTGTTCGCCGGCGGGTCGGCGAACGTCTCGTTCTGGAAGTCGATTGCCAGGGATTCGAAGGAGGACCAGCCTGCCCAGTCCAGGTCGAATTCAAACGCCCAGTCGTCGCCGGCATCCCAGGCCACCCCCAGGCTCGCCTGGGCAGGAAGGTTCAGCGTGGTGGAACCGGGGCCGTCCGGGAAGAGAGGGGCCACCGGCGCGGCGATCCCGGTGAAGTCCACGGACCCATCGATCTGGGGGCTCATCTCGCCCCTGTAGGTGAGACCCAGGCTCCAGGAATCGGCCTTGTAATGAAGCGCAACGTTGAAGGAGAAGTCATCGCCATCCCCGGTCAGATTGCTTTCGCCCAGTGTGGTGAGAGGCGCCTGCATGAGAAGGGCGCTCTGATCGATCACGCGGGAGAAATCCGACACGTCGGCGTACATGTAATCGAGCCCGATGGCTAGCGAGAGATTGTCGTTGACCTTCCACGCCAGGTTCGGATTGATGACGTAAGTAGCGAGCGATGCTTTCTTGGACGAAAGGGTAACCGGCAGATCGGCCCATTCGGTCACCAGGCCGAACGGATTGTTGACACCGAAACCGAAGGTCAGTGTGTCGTTCAAAGGCCGGACGTAATAGAACTGGGCCGGAGTTTCGATGGAACTTTCGGCGGAAATCTTGCTGCCCCCCAAGAGAGGATCAAGGGTCAGGTCGGTGTCGGAACCGACGGTGATCAGGTTCAGGCCGAACTGAACCGATGCGGCCTGATGAACCATCGCGGCCGGGTTGTACCAGTTGGCGGCGGCGTCATCGGCCCGGGCGGTCCAGGCGCCGGCCTGGGCGGACGCTTTGGCGCTCTGCTCGAAAATACTGAAGCCGGAGGCGAACAGCGGTGCGGATGCCAGGAGGACAAACGCAACGAAAATAACGGTTTTACAGGATATTTTACTCACTTGTCTCATCTCACATCCTTCCTTTCGGAGGCCCCCACCCACGGTGTGGGACAATGAACACCTGACCCGAAGCAGCTCTGAGAAGCGATCCTCCCTGGGTCGAACCGTCCGACCCGACGAAATCATAACACTATCGTCGCTTTTTCGGGAAACGGCGCCGTCTGCATCCATGCAGCAGGAAACGGACAAATTGAGCCGAATTCCAGCCTCTGTCCTTGACTGATCCGGCCGGTTCCCCTATAAAAGTGTACTTCTGTACGCATGGTAAGGTCGAGAAACAGGTTTTCGAATGCATGGGGCGGTCTTCGAATGAAAACGAATAGACTCTCAGGTTACGCCTTCCTTCTGCTTTGTATTCTGGCCGGCTCGGCGATGGTTGCGGCGGCACAGGATTCCGGCGGCGACACGTCCGAAGAGCCCCCGGAGAAGAAGGTCGGGTTTTTCGGAAACCGCTTCGCCTTGTACATTCAGGCCGGAACCGGATCGATGGGGGTCCAGGATGTGGAATCCTCCTTGAAGAACGATTCGTCCTTCAGCACGATCAACAATGTTTCTTTTACCGATTTTACCTATGGTAACGCCGCGATCGGATGGGAGCTTCCCTACGACCGCGGCCGGTTCGAACTGCGATACAACGGTTACAAGGAAGACTCGTATCACCTGAGTTCCCAGGGCCTCTGGAGAAGCCTGACGGCCGATTCGGACATAGGCCTGGGTGAACTGCCCCAGCTGAAATGGTGGAACCTGGATGTACAGAACGGATTCTTGACTTCCACCCTCTTCCCTCCGTCCTGGTTCGCCGATCAGAACGATAACAATGGAGATGGACTGGTCGATGCCGATGAGGTCACCTACGGCGCTACCCCGGATGTATCAATCAGCCGTCCGGCCCAGCGTTCCATGCGAAACAACGTACAGGTTCTGGACCTGCTCTATCGCCGCTGGTTCGGCGGCCGCCGTTACGGCGGCGTCTGGAGCGCGGGCGTGCGCTACCTGCAGTACCAGGGCTCGATTCCGGCGGCTTTTTGGATTTCCCTGCAGAGCAACGAGTTCGGTTGGACCAGCGGCGGCTTCCAGAATCCCCTGGTGTTTTCCCAGGACACGAGCGGCCTGGGGCCGACCACTTCCCTGGGGGTCCGGGCGCGCTTTTTCCGGGACCGCCTGCAGTTCTTTCTCGAGGGACGGATCGCGTTCATCATCCAAACCATGGAAACCGACAGCGGCTCCTTTTTCACTCTGCTGCCCCAACCGGGCAGCCAGGGTTCGGAACTGCTTTCCATTCCGGCCCATATCGACCAGACCCTCGATAAAGACGTTTGGAACGCGGGGGCGGAACTCGGAGTCCGGGTGCAACTGCTCTCAGGGTTGAACCTGGAACTGGCCTACAAGATCGACTCTTACCAGGACGCCGTTCTGCTCCCGACGCTGATCACCATCCCGGATGTGCCGGCAAGAATCGAACAGGGAGTCGGCGGGGTGTTTCGTTCCCAGGATCTTCGGTACGACGGCGTGAGTTCCACGCTCACCTTCCAGTTCTAGACCGCGTCTCCTCCAGCCAGGCCCAGTAACCGGGAAAGGATTTTCGGACGCATTCCGGCTCCTGGATCCGGACTCCGGGGATTTTCAACCCGGCCAGGGGGTGTGCGATCACGATCCTGTGGGCGGCGCCGGTTTCGACCGTGGACTTGCGCTGTCCGACCGGCGATGAGATACCGATTGAGGAGCGGGACCACGGGGAGGTGACGGCGGTGCTCGGCCAGCCGGTGGCGCCCGAGGGGATGGATGCTCGCAACCCGGCGTTCGACGTGACGCCGAACCGCTACGTCACGGCGATCATCACTGAACACGGAGTGGTGCGGGCACCGTACGCGGAGTCACTTCGGGCGATCGTGGAGGGTTAGCGACCATGTGGGGCCGGCTTGCGCTGTGTTTCGCCTTATTGGCGGGGTTTCAGGCGGCGGCCGGGGGCTACCCGGTGCTGGTGGGGACAGATCTCGGCGGGGGTGCCGACGACAACACAGTGACACTCTCGGTCGTGCACGTCCCTTCG
>CAZZIV010000293.1:0-3482 GCA_964654385.1 uncultured Acidobacteriota bacterium
CTATGACACGAGCTTCAGCGGTTTTCGCCGTGAATGATTGTTCGATTAGGGTTAAGCCGGTGGTACTCTTTTTGGTGGAGGCGGCGAGTGGAGAAGCACGAAATCGTAATCGAAACCGGGGAGGCCCGCTGGCGGGCGGTCCGGGAGGAAGTGCGCCGCCTCGGTTCACCGGCGGAGCGGGAGAGATCCGGGCGGTTCCTGGTGGAAGGGCTCCGGCTTCACGAGAGGGCGGTTCGGGCCGGCGCGGCGATCCACACGGTCCTGATCTCCGAGTCCGCCGCCCGGGACGACGATCCGCGCTGGCAGGCGCTCCGGAGCGGCCTGGCGCAGGCCGGGACCGCCGTGACGGCGGCGCCGGACCGGGTGCTGGCCGAACTGGTCGGCGGGCGGAAGACCGGCCCGGTGCTGGGGATCGTTGCCAGGTCCGAACCGGCTTCCCTGGCCGATCTTCCGTCTTCTCGTCCCGGTCGTCCGCCCCTGCTGTTGGTGGCGGACAACGTGGAGGATCCCGGCAACGTAGGGGCGATGATCCGCACCGCCCTGGCGGCGGGGGCGGCCGGTTTCGCCGCCGTGGGGATCAGCGATCCGTACCATCCCCGGGCGGTCCGCACTTCCATGGGGAGCCTGTTCCGGATCCCGGTGAAAAGGTTCCAGGCGGCATCGGAGGCGGTCGCCGCCTGCCGGGAAGCGAGGCTGGTGACCCTCGGGGCGGTCAGCGCCGGAGGGGAGCGGCCGGACCGGGTCCGATCGGCGTTGCAGGACAGGGGGGCGGCTGTTTTCATGGGGAGCGAGGCGTTCGGCCTGGATGCCGGAACGCTGGATCGGTTGGATCGAAAGGTGACGATTCCGATGGTGTCGGAGATCGACTCCTACTCGGTCAACGCCGCCGCGGCGATCCTGTTGTACGCTTTGACGGAGGGGCGGAACGCCGCCGCCGGTCCAGGCAGTGACACCGGCGTGGCGCCTGATCCTCTGGACATGCCGGAGGGAATGGACGAATGATGCGGAAAGCAAGGAACGCGGCGACGACGGACCTGCAGAGGATTCCGGGCATCGGCCCGAGCATGGCCCGGGACCTGCTCGAACTCGGCTATCACCAGGTCGAGGATCTCGAAGGAGAGGACCCGGAGGAAATGTACGACCGGTTGCGCTCTCTCCGGGGCGGACGGATGGACCGCTGCGTCCTGTACGTCTTCCGCTGCGCCGTCTATTTCGCCGAAAATACCGGGCACAACCCGGAACTCCTGAAGTGGTGGAACTGGAAGGACCGGGAATATCCACGAGCCGGACGCCCCGGTTGAGCCTATCTACTTTCCGCGATAAGGGACTCCTTTCACCATCCAGTCCGGCGCCGGTTTCCCCTTCAGGTAGTGGTCGAAGAACTGTTTCATCTTGATGGAGTAGTCCAGTTTGTTCGGGTACTTCTTCAGATGATGGGGTTCGTCCCGGTACTGGAGGAGCCAGCATTCCTTTCCCAGCCTCCGCATCGCCAGGTACATCTCGATGCTCTGCTGCCAGGGAACCGCATCGTCCCGGTCGCCGGCCTCGATCAGGAGCGGCGTGTGGATCCGGTCGGCGAAAAAGACCGGGGAGTTTTCGATGTACAGGTCCCGGGCCTCCCACAGGCTGCCGCCGATCCGGCTCTGGGACTGTTCGTACTGGAACTGCCGGGCCAGGCCGGTTCCCAGCCGGATGCCGCTGTAGGCGGAGGTCATGTTGGAGACAGGGGCGCCGGCGGCCGCGGCCTTGAAGATGTCGGTCTGGGTCACCACGAACGCGGTCTGGTATCCGCTCCAGGAGTGGCCATGGAGGCCGATCCGGTCCGGGTCGGCCACGCCGAGTTCCACCAGCTTCTGCACGCCGGGCACCAGCGCCTTGGTGGCGGAGAACCCGGGCGTGCCAACCTGGAATCGGATGTCCGGCAGAAAGACGGCGTAGCCGTCGCCGCTGTAGATCGGGAAGCTGGGACGGTGGTTGACCACCGGGTCGTTGAACCGGTACAGCCGCTGGGAGAAAAAGCGGTAGAAGTAAACCAGGACCGGGTATCGCTTCCCTTCCTGGTAATCGGCAGGCAGGATCAGCACCCCTTGCAGCGGCATGCCGTCGGCGCTGGACCAGTTCACCAGCCGCGCCCGGCCCCAGGCGAATTCGGACTGTTGCGGGTTGACGCGGGTGAGCTGCTTCCGATCGGCCAGCGCCGCCCCGCCTTCGGCGGCCAGGTCCAGGCGGGCGGAACGGAGGTCCGGAAACTCCCGGTAGGTCTCCCGGGTGAACAGGATCGTGTCCGCGTTTTTCGCCTTCATCCGGAAGCTGTACCAGGCCGGCTCTTCCACGATTTTCCGGAGGAAGGCGCCGGAAGTGGAGCCGGAGTAGAACCCCCGGGTTTTCTCCTTGTCGCTGTAGGCGGAGAGAAGCAGCGGCTGGTCCGGTTCCAGGAACTCCTGCTCCGTGTCCAGCTTCTGGACGCGGAACACCTTGGAAGCTTCCCGCCCTTTTCCGCCTGTGATGGAGACCGGAGCTCCTCCGTCCAGGGGGAAACGCCAGATGTCGTACTTGTCGTAGATCAGGACCGCCAGGCCCCGGCCGACCCAGCCGGCCATGCCGTAGGACGGCCTGGGAGACGGGTAGTCGTGATCCTCGTTGGCGAAGGGAACGGTCATCCCTGTCGTCAGGTTCCGGGTCTTCCCTGTCTTTCCGTCGTAGAGCCGCCAGTGGTCGGCCTGGAAGTAGAGAGCGTACCGGCCATCAGGGGAGAGAGATCCCCGCTCCAGCAGCCGTGCCGCCACCTTGTCCCGGTTGCCGTTCTTCAGGTCCACGCGGTACAGGTCGAACTGCTCGCCGACCCAGGTGATCTCCTTCAGGTACGGTGTGCCGGCGACTCCCAGGGCGTACCGGCCGCTTACCGAGGGGATCACCTCCGGAACCTCCCGGTCGGCCAGGGGAACCACCTTTCCGGTCTCCAGGTGAATCACCGCCCGGTAGACCCGGTCTTTCTCGGTTTTCTCCCAACGTCGTTTCTGGTTCGGGATGATCCGGGGATCGTTCCAGTGCCAAACGTCCACCTGCCGCTTTTCGAGGATAGCGTCCAGGTCGTACGGATCGAACGGGGCGTCCTCCTTCTTCTTCGGGTGCCGTGGATCGGCCGGTTTGAAACCGAAGAAGAGGCGTTTGCCGTCCCGGCTGAATTCCACCTGGTTCGGGAACGGGAGCCGCCAGCCTTCCGGCGCGTCGGAGGAATCGGCGACCTTGCGCGCCGCTCTGTCGGCCTGCACCCCTCCTTTCCCGGCCCGCCATGTCCAGAGAACGGCGTCCCCTTCCTTCCCGTCTTCGGTCGGCTCCGCCGAGAGGAACGCCAGGAGGCTTTTCTTCTTCGCCCATGTCAACCGGCCGAAGGTTCCCCGGTCCAGCGTGGCGAGCGGTATTGGAGCGGCTTCCAGGCGGGAAAGATCGACCAGGAACGCGCCGTTCCCTTCGCCGGTTTC
>CAZZIV010000294.1:0-3470 GCA_964654385.1 uncultured Acidobacteriota bacterium
GGCGGGGCCGGACCATCGCCTCGTCCGCAGCCTTCTCCACTTCCTCTTTCACCTGGTCCGCCAGGGCGTCCAGGACCTCCTGGTCCACGATTCCCTCCCGGACCAGGGTCGCGGGGAAGGTGACCAGCGGGTCTCTCGCCGCTTCCGCCTCCCGTTCCGCCGGGGTCTTGTACATTTTCTCGTCGTCGGAAAGAGAATGACTGTACGGGCGGATCACGTGGGCATGGACCAGCGCCGGTCCCCTCCGCGCCCTGCAGTGTTTCTCGGCCGCTCTCAGGGCAGCGATACAGGCCAAGGGGTCGCAGCCGTCCACCTCACGAATCAGGAGATCGGGAAAGGAACCGGCCAGTTTGCTGATATTGCCTCCGGCGGTGTTCACTTCCGTGGGAGTCGAGATGGCGTAACCGTTGTCTTCCACCAGGAAAACAACCGGGAGTTTCAGGTTGCTGGCGGTGTTCAGGGCTTCCCAGAATTCCCCCTGGCTGGTGGTGCCGTCGCCGGTGGTAACCAGCGTGACTTCATTCTCTTGGAAGCGAAGATCCGGGATTTCGCCCTCGGGGTACCGCCCGGCCCGGACGGCGGCTTCCGCGCAACCGACCGCCTGCAGGAACTGGGTTCCGGTCGGCGAGGATGTGCTCATGATGTTCAGCCTGTCCAAGGTGTAATGGGCGGGCATCTGCCGTCCGCCGCTCTGGGGATCGTCCGCGGTGCCGAACGCCTGCTGAAACATCTCGTACGGGGTCATACCGAGAGAGAGGGAAGTCGCCCGATCCCGGTAATAGAAGAAAAACCAGTCCCTCGCCGGGCGGAATACCTGTCCAACCGCCGCTCCCGCCGCTTCATGCCCGGCGCCATTGATTTGGAAATGGATCTTATTCTGACGCTTAAGCTGGATTTCCTTATCATCCACCGCTCTTGAGAGGAGCATGACCCGGTACAGCTCCAGGAGCTTCTTCCGATCCAACCCTCCTAGCGTTTGGCTTTTGGCTTTTGACGGCACGCTTCTTCTCCTGAACACACCGGCTTTTCTCCAGTGCAGTAGTCATTCTTCGGGATGATCAGGCTTCTCGCCGACCCGCATCCGGCGAAAACGATTCCCGGCTGTGGTTGCTTAGACCCCTCCCGCCAGAGGAATCCGATCCATTATAGGTTATTCTCCTTCAAGCCGGGAGATCCGCCGTCGGTTCCGGCCTCCTTCCCGGTCGTTTCGTCCCTGTCCACGACGGGCAACACCCCTAGAATCAGGAGAGAAGCGTCGGATTCCTCGTATTTCTGCACTGGAATCACGATCCTCCCATCCTCGAGGACCGCCGGCTCGCTGACGAATTCACCTTGAAACCTGCTCCCTGCCGCGTCCAGAGAGGCGGAAGCGAGGGATTTCCCGTCGAAAACGTCCAGGACTTGCATCGTTCGACCCGGATGGGGAACGACCATGACTAAATCGAAATGCTGCGGCACCTTCATCGTCCGCCCCGCCTTGTGCCTCGGGACCGGGAGATCGCCTCCCCAGTGGGAGAGAGGGAGAAGGATTCTCTTGCCCAGGTCCTGGGACCAGATCCGGTTTCCGTTTTTCCGTTTCACTGCGTAGACACGATTGTCAGTGCATCCGAAGAAAACCTGGCCATCGATGACCAGCGGCGGCGAAGGGGTTCCTCCTGGGGCCCGGAGCCGCCACCGGTTGCGCCAGGTGCCTGGGCGAAACGAGGATCTCTTCTGTCCAATCACGATTCCTTCAGGGAAGCTCCTATAACGGTATCTCCCCCTTTTTCCACCCGGCTGCCAGATCGGTCTTCCCGGTGGAGCGGTTGCGGTTGTCTCGACGCTCACGGCCGCTTCCGCTCCTGCCGGCCCGCTCAGATCGATCCAAGCGGCGCGGGAACCTTCCTGGCCCAGGAACACCCGTACCCGTTCTCCGGAAACCTGGACCGGTGTCGATCGGGTCAAGGGACCCGGGATCGGTATTTCGGCAAGGATTTCCAGCCGGATCGGCGGTGGCGGCGGTGTTTTCCGGGTTATCTTTAATTTCGGGAAGGAAGCCGGGTCCGGGCTCGTTCCGACGGTGGAGGGCCCTGGAGCACCGAGAATCGCCGAAGACAGGCTGAGCGCCACGAGCCGGGAGAGAATGCTTGAGGCGGATACTTTCAAAGAAACTCCCATGGCTCGTGCCCGGGTCACGGCGGAAAACAGGCGGTTCCAGTCCGGAATCCGCCGTAGGGAAACGACCGCGTATCCTTCCTCGGCGGTGGAAGCGGTCCCCCGGCAGATCCGGAGATTGATTCTAACCTGAACCGAGGGTCCCCTCCATAGACGGATCTCTTGGAAGATCGTCTCTTTCTATGCGATAGTCATTGCCCGGCGGCCGGTCCGGTGGCCGGTGGGAAGTCCAGGCGATGAACAAAAAGTACACCACATTGCGGGGCATGAAGGATCTCCTTCCCGGGGAGATGCCCCGCTGGAAACTCGTGGAGGAAACGGTCCGGCGACTCTTTGAATTGTACGGATTCCAGGAAATCCGCACGCCGATCATGGAGTCCAGCGACCTGTTCGTCCGGGCGGTCGGGGAGGGGACCGACATCGTTCACAAAGAGATGTTCGTCGTCTCCTGCGGAGACGAGTCGGCCTGCCTTCGACCCGAGAACACCGCCTCGGTGGTGCGATCGGTGGTCCAGCACAGTCTTCACCGGTCGGTGGCGGCCGGTTTCCCCGGGCGCTTCTACTACATCGGGCCGATGTTCCGGTACGAAAGGCCCCAGAAAGGGCGGCAGCGCCAGTTCCACCAGATCGGAGCGGAGATCCTGGGCGCCGCCGAACCTCTCGCCGACGCGGAGACCCTGGAAATGCTCTGGCGGTTCCTGGAGGACCTGGGGTTGACGGGACAGGAACTGGTACTGAACAGCCTGGGAGACCGGGAATGCAGGGAACGGTTCCGGGGAGCGCTCCTCGAATGGCTCCGCGCGGAGGCGGACATGCTGTGCGAAGATTGCCGCCGCAGGGCGAACGAAAACCCGTTGAGAGTATTCGATTGCAAGGTGGAATCCGATCGGAAGCGCTTGCGGGGAGCGCCGTCCATCCTGGATTCCCTGGGCGGGGAAGACCGGGAACATTTCCAGGAAGTGAAGGCCCTCCTGGACCGGTACGGGATCCCTTACCGGGTGGATGAGCGGATGGTGCGTGGCCTGGATTATTACCAGAGGACCGTTTTCGAAGTGATCTCCCCCTCCCTGGGAGCCCAGGACGCCGTTCTGGGCGGAGGGCGTTACGACGGCCTGGTTCGGGAACTGGGGGGGCCGGATCTCCCTGGTTTCGGATTCGCCATCGGGATGGAGCGGCTGGTTTCTCTTCTCCCGGAAAGAGCCGTCCATCCGGGCCGGGCGGTCGTCAGCCTGATCTGCCTCGGGGCGGGCGGACTGGAGGGGGCGGGTTCCCTTGCGCGGGCGCGTCGGGCTGGCCATATTGTCGGTTCACGCGTA
>CAZZIV010000295.1:0-3435 GCA_964654385.1 uncultured Acidobacteriota bacterium
GCGGTCCCCCTGGACCAGGGACGGGGCTTTCGACGTGACCTGCCGGCTGGTGGTCCCGGCAATCGTGCAGGATACGGCCAGGGCCGCGAGCAGTACGATCAGCGATTTCTTCATGGATTCTCCTTTCGTGCCACGTAGGGCTGGCTTTCAGAAAACGACCGGCAGAACACGAGCAGCGCACGGAGCGCCGCCTCATAGATATCGGCGTGTTTTGGCTCGTGTTTCTCGCATATATCTTCCAGCCTGACGATCATCGGTTTCGTCGCTCCACCGCTTGTAGCAGCATACATCCGGCTGGTTCTGGAATCAAATACTGTTTACAGATTTTGTAGAACTCGCCGCGCGATCCATCGCGACCAGCCGGTCCCAGTGGTATTCGCAGACGGGCCTGCCCAGGCGCCGGTGAACTCCGGCGCGCCGGACACCCTGGCCGCCCTGCTGGAATCAGGCGACCTTCGCCGGAGCATCCGGACCGGCCCCCACTGCTTCGGCTGCACCGCTGGAAGCGGATCCTCCTGCGCCGGAGAGGTGGCCGAATAGAAAACGGGACGCCCGGTCGTTCGAGCGTCCCGTGTGCTCCGATCTCCGAAGTCTTAACCCGATTTAGGCATGAGGGACCGTAGCGAGGAGCCGAAGATGCCAGTCAGGTCGGGCACCCGAGATGACGGCAGTTTCGGCTCCGTAGTAGGTGCTCCATGCATAAAGCGGGTTAAAGGGGCGGTCCGTCGTCCAGGATCACGCCCAGCGGAAGTATCGGCGTTTCGGAAGCAGGAAAGACCAGTTCCACCTTGATCCGGTCTTTCCCGGGAACCTTGATAACCGCGAGAGCGCTCACCTCCTGATCTCCCAGGAGAACCCGGGCGGTCACCGTCCCGGTCAACGTTTGATCCCCGGTGTTGGCCACCTGGATCTCCAGGGTGTTCCCGGTTGCGTTGACGCTGACGATCTGCAGGGCGGGTGTGCCACCCAGGACCGCCGGTCCGGCGCCGGTTGCCAGCACTAGGCAAACGGCGAAGGTCAGAATGGTTCCGCGTCTTTTGACGGAGCTATTCATGATTCGGCTCCTTTCTCTCTTGGCTATTTTGGGCTCAGCTGTTTCTTTGCCTCCGTTGCGGGTTGGTTCGATGTCCCGCTACAAGGGTTAATCTATGTAGGTATTATTGAAAATCAATATCCATTTTGAAAATATGGATATTTCAATAGAAAAAATTGTAAATGTAAAAGAAATATAGCGTATTTGGAGAACTATTCATATCATAAATGGGCAATAATGGGTGTCCCTCCAAGGTGGAAGGGAGAATGTTGGTAGATCGCGGAAAACTATTTGTTAATCAGGTGTTTACGAAGATTTTTGGTGCATGGCACCGTTCCGGTCCAGAAAGGTCCGGATCCAAGGGAGGATGCCCAATCCATCAACATTCTCCCTTCCACCTTGGGGTGGAAAAGGGTGGATGGTCTCAGAGCCGATGCAGTTTGATCTTTCGGTAGATCGTCGCCCGGGAAATCCCCAGGAGACGGGCGGCGGCGGCCCGGTTCCCCCGGGAAGCTTCCAGGGCCCGGAGGATCTGGAGTTTCTCCCCCTCTTCCAGGGAGTAGGCGCCGGAGTCTTCCGATCGTTCCTGTTCGGAAAGAAGGCGGCGGAGCTCGTCGTCCCTCCGGACCAGGTCCAGGGTGATCGGTCCGTCCCCTGCGGAAAGCGCCAGGCGGTGCAGACAGTTCTCCAGTTCCCGGATATTCCCGGGCCAGCGGTACAGTTCCAGCAGGCGGAGCACCTGGCTCTCCATCTTGATTTCTTTTCTACCTCGCTCCCGGGCGATCTCCTCCAGGAAATGGTCTATCAACAGCGGAATGTCTTCGGGCCGGTCCCGGAGCGCCGGCATCCCCAGGGTCAGGACGTTCAGCCGGTAGAACAGGTCCTCCCGGAAATGACCGGCGTCTACTTCCTTCCGGAGGTTTTTGTTGGTGGCGGCGACCAACCGGACATCCACGGCGGTCGTTTTCTCTCCTCCGACCCGCCGGATCTCCCCTTCCTGCAAGACACGGAGCAGCTTCACCTGCATGGAGGGCGGCATATCCCCGACCTCGTCCAGGAACAAGGTGCCGCCGTCCGCCTGCTCGAACAGGCCGGGGCGGTCCCGGTCGGCGCCGGTGAAGGCGCCTCGCACATGACCGAACAGTTCGCTCTCCAACAGCGTTTCGGGGATGGCGGCGCAGTTTTCGGTCAGGAAAATTTTCCGGCGGCGGGAGCCGTGGAAGTGGATCGCCTTGGCGGTCAGCTCTTTCCCGGTCCCGCTCTCCCCAAGGATTAAAACGGGGAGGTCGCTCCCGGCGAAGGTTTCGATCCGGTCGAACACCTTCCGCATGGCCGGGGACCGGCCGATGATGTTGTCGAGACGGGTTCGTTCGCCGACGATGGCATGGAGACGCCGGTTCTCGGTTTCCAGGAGGTGGCGCGCCCGGGTGTTTTCGAACGCCAGGGCGGCATGGTCGGCGAACGCCTCCACGAAACGGAGGTCGTCTTCGGTGAACAAGGCGCCGTCCTTCCGGCTGTCCAGGTAGACCGTTCCGATGATCCGCCCCCGGGAGCGCAGGGGAACGCACATGAGGGATCGGATCCCGAACAGGCTGACGCTCTTGAGGTCCTGGAACCGCCGGTCGTTCCCGGCGTCCAGGGCAATCACCGAACGGCCGGCGCCGGCGGCGGTGACGATGCCGCGACTGTACGATTCCACGTCCGCTTCGGTCTCTTTTTCCAGGTTCCGGGCCAGGCGGACGGTGAATTCCGACCGGTGCTTCTCGTCCCGGAGGAGGATCATCCCCCGTTCCGCCTGCACCGCCTGCAGCGCCATGTCCAGGATCGTTTGGAGCAACTCCTCCGGATCGTCCGCCGAGTTCATGGAGCGGATCATTTCATAGAGGACCTTGAGCTTCGTCTCCGCCGCTCCTTGGACGGAACGCCCGGGGGAGAGGAGAAGGTCCTGGAAGCAGGGCTGGTTCCGGTAGTCTTCCCGCACCTTTGGGTCCTGGATCCTCCCTGCCGCTTCCTCCAGGAACCGGAGCCCTTCCTGGGAGGCGGCCTTTGCTTTCTCCATGTCTCCCTGGGAACGGCGGACCGCCGCCAGGAGAGCGAAGGCCCGGGCCCGGTACCCGGGGAGTTTCCGCTCTCCGGCCTGTTCCGCCGCCGACCGGGCGAGGGATCCGGCCCCGGCCAAGTTTCCCCGGACCAGGAGGGATCCGGCTCGGGCCAGGTCGGCCCGGATCAGGATCTCCGGGTCCGGGTCGCGGACCGCCCGCTCCCGGACCGCGTCGAACTCCATCCGGACCGGATCGAACGGGCCAGTCGCTCCAGGGCGGGCGCAACGCTCCATTTCCAGGACCAGGGCCATCAGGAGGGCCCTCGGTTTTTTCCTGCGCCGGCAACGGTTCAGCACCTGG
>CAZZIV010000296.1:0-3350 GCA_964654385.1 uncultured Acidobacteriota bacterium
CGGAAAGCGTGGGAGGTTCCCGGGCGGGGCGCGCGAGCGGCGCCGGCCGCTGCCGGTTGCGGGGGAGAGACCTCCGGGGGGGCTGCGGGGGTGGGATGGTCCTCTCTTCTCGCGGCGGTCGGTTCCTGGGCCGGTTCCACGTTCCGGGTCTGGAGCCTGCATTCGTGGCGGAGAAGATCGACCTTCCCCTCCACCATGATCTGGATGTGATGACGGGTTTCCATCTCCAGGATTTCCCGCCGTTTATGGTTCAGGATCCATTCCGCCACCTCGGGCGGAAGCAGCACGTCCAGGCAGTTGAATCCGCCCCGGGCCGAGTGGGTCTGGATCTTCCGGAGGGCCGCCAGGGCCGCCGCCTCGATGTTCTTGATCAGGCCGTGGCCGTCGCAGGATGGGCAGGTGTTGTAGCTGGCACCCATCTTTTCGCCCTTCAGCCTTTGCCGGGCGATCTCCATCAGGCCGAGCTTGGAGATGCTGGTGATGTCGTATTTCGCCTTGTCCCCCTTCATGGCGTCGCGAATCGTCTTTTCCACTTTCTTTCGATTGCGGGCGTCGGACATATCGATGAAGTCGACCACTACCAACCCGCCGAGATCCCGCAGGCGCAACTGTCTGGCGATTTCCGCTCCCGCCTCCAGGTTGGTCTGGCTGGCGTTTTCCTCCGCGTCCATCTTCCGCTTCATGTGCGCGCTGTTCACATCGACGGCGGTCAGCGCTTCGGTCCCGTCGATGACGATTTCTCCACCCGAACGGAGGGGGACCCGGCGTTTGTAGATGGTTTCGATCTGCTCTTCCAGGTTGAACTTGTTGAAGAGAGGCCGATCGCCGGAATAGAGCCTCAAAGTCTTGGCCCGGGTCGGCATCACGTCCTTCATGAATTCCAGGGCTTTTCTGTACATCTCCTCGCTGTCGATCCAGACTTCGGAGATATCCGTCGTGTAATGGTCGCGGATCGTCCGGATGACCAGGTCCCGCTCCCGGTAGACCGCGCCCGGGAACGGCGCCGCGGCGGATCCTTTCTGGATCGATTCCCACAGGCGGAGGAGATAGCGTAAGTCTCTCTGCAGTTCCGTCTTGGTCCGGCCGATCCCCGCGGTGCGCACGATCAGCCCGAACCCTTCCGGAACCTTCAGGTCGTCGATCACCTTTTTCAGATGGTCCCTCTGGCCGGTGTCTCCTATTCTCCGGGAAATGCCGCTGGTATCGACTCCGGGCATCAGGACCAGGTACCGGCCGGGCAGGGAAAAGTAGGTGGAGATGGTCGGCGGTTTCTCGGCGTACGGCTCCCGGACCACCTGGGCCATGATCTTCTGCCCCGGTTGTAGGTGCTGTCCGATCCGGCCGCGGGCCTTGCTATCGTCTCTCGAGGGGAGAAGGCGGAAGTTGACCTCGTCGATCGGGAGGAAACCCTTTCTCCCGGGAGTGATATGGACGAAGGCCGCTTCCAGGCCGGGATGAACGGTCTCGACAACGGCGTTGTAGATGTTCCCCTTGATGCTGGTCCGATTGATGGTTTCAATCTCGTAGGCGGCGAGAACACCGTCTTCGACGATGGCGACACGGGACTCCTCCACGTGAGTCACGTTCACGAGCATAATTTTCGACATGTTGAAATGTTTCTCCAGTTTTGGGTTCTCTGGCCGTTTCCTTGCTTCCTGGAAGCCGGGTCGTCACCCTCGACAACCTTCGCAGCCTCAACAGGAGTCTCCAGCCGGTCCGTTCCGAAGGGATGGTATCAACCTGGGGAACGCCTATTCACTATACCACAGGGCGCCGGTGGAGAGAGGGTGGCCGCCCCGCGTCCGCTGGCATTCCGGCGGGCCGGAAGGTTATGATGCCTCCCCGCACCGGCGTGCAGGGCATTTTCGTTCGAGCGGGATCGAGGACGCGCATTGAGAATTACCGCCAACCAGGTCACGCTTTTGCGGCTGTTCCTGCTCCCGGCTCCCGTCTATATGATTTACAAGGCGGTTCTCCACGGCGGAGGGCTCCCCTGGGCCGCTGCCGGCCTGGGCCTGTTCGTCCTGGTCGGGTTGACCGACGCGGTGGACGGAATGCTGGCGAGACGGCATGGCAGCACCCCCCTGGGGGCTCTTCTCGATCCGGTGGTGGACAAGATCTTCCTGGTGGCCGCGTTCGGCCCTCTTGCCGACTTGAAAATCGTGTCGCCGATGCTGGTCGGAGTCCTTTTTATCCGTGAATTGGCGATTACCGTCCTGCGCAGCACCGCCCTTGAGGAGAAGGTCCGGTTCAAAACCAGCCGGATCGCCAAGCTGAAGACAACGGTCCAGATGGGGGGAGCCGGCTTCATCTTTCTCCTGTTCTTCCTGCGAGGGCACCCGGTCCTGGACCAGGTTATGTGGATCGCCGCCCTCTGCGGTGCCCTCCCGCTTCTTGTAAACCTGGCCCGGCGGAAAGCGCCCGGCTGGATGTCGTGGTCGGCCCTGCTTCTGGTCGGGTCGGTGTGCGGGTTTTACCGGGTCCTGGGTCCGGAAGAAACGATTCCATGGGTGATGGGGATCATCATCGTTTTCACCCTATACTCCGGCGGGGAGTATTTCTGGTCTCTCCGAAAGGTGCTCCTCCGTTCAGTGACCCGGACTCCCCTCGAGATCGTTCGACTGAGCGGTCTCGCCCTTGCGGTTCCGGTCTTTCTTCTCCCGCGGATGATGCAGGACGGAGCGCCGATCTACGCCATTCTCACCGTCCTGGCCCTGGAACTGGCGGCGGGCGGGGTGGACAACTCCATGGCCCAGGCCGGTCTGCGGACCGGCGTCGGTCCGGACCTGGTCCGCTCGGGGATCCAGATCGTTTCGGGGATCGGGATGTGGCTGGCTCTGGACCGGATCCAGTTCCACCCGATCCAGGTCCGAATCTGGGTTCATGGGATCGGCCTTTTCCTGATGCTCCTGAGCAGCCTGGAGCTGAATAGAAGAATACGTGGAAAAACCCATGTTTTTTCACAGACTGATCGCTGACTGAAACGGTTCCCGCCCTCCTTGACTCCGGTTTGTCCCGGGGCCATATTCGAAACACAAAAGATGCATATGGAATGGCCGATCGAGGCATTGCTGTGCCCGGTGCGGAATGGAGGAGGAGGATGCTTTGAGACCGAATTCCAGGAGCGATTCAGCATGGGTGATCCAGGTTCTGGCGGCCTTCGGACTGGCGGGCGCGGTGGTCGCCTCCGGGTGGGTGCTCCCCAACGCGCGGCGGGGGGCGGCGCGGCAGCGCTGCGTGGCTGCCTTGATCTGAGCTCTCATTATGGAGTGTAATAATCCCCAGTTACCCAGCTCCGTCTGGGGCAGAAGGACGAACACGCCAAGATCCATCATTACGGTGAAACTATT
>CAZZIV010000297.1:0-3336 GCA_964654385.1 uncultured Acidobacteriota bacterium
GTAGGTCTTCATCATGGTGTCCACCGCCTCGATGCCTCCGGTAACCGCCAGGAGCCGCGCCAGTTGCCCGGCGACGCCGGCCGGGGTGTCCAGTCCCATGAGAAATCCATATTTCATCCTCGACTTCAGATCGGCCAACCGTTCCAGGTCGGGAAGCTCATCCTGGTAACGCTTCAGGGTCTTTTCGATCTCTTCCTGGACGTAGTCGATTTTCGAGGGATCCTTGATCCGGGTCAAAATGCTGAAGAGACTCGGATCCCGGTTCATGTTCCCGGACCCGTCGATGAACTCCACCACCTGCTCCTCCAGGACCAGCCGGCGGTAGAGTGCGCTGGTTTCGCCGAAAGCCAGCGCGCCCAGCAGGTCCAGGGACATCCCCGGCCGGTCGGCGGGATCGAAAGCGGGGGCCTTGTAGGCCAGCCAGAGAATCGGCAGGGTTCGGCCCTTGTAAGAGACGTTCACGGTCCGTTCGGCCGTCTGTTCCGGCTCTGGCTTCACCTCAGGTGGTACATAGCCGGCCTTCCAGTCTCCGTAATATTTCCGTACCAGCTCAAGGGTCGGCTCCACCTGGATGTCCCCGGCGATCAGGAGAATGATGTTGTCCGGCCGATAGTAGCGGGAGAAGAACTCCTTGGAATAGGCGTAGAGGGTCGGCATCGCCTGGATGTCGGCCTCGTAGCCCATGGTCGTGTGCCCGTACGTGTGTACGTGAAACGCCGTGGACCGGAGTTTCTCGTTGATGGAAAAGAACGGGTTCGCCTTGTTCTTTCGGTACTCGCCGTACACGGCGCCGGCCTCGGTTTTGAAGGCCGCCTCGCCGTAGGCGAGGTTTTGAAACCGGTCCGATTCCAGGTCCATCGCGTCGGCCAGGTCGTCGGAAACGATGTCCATGTGGAACGCGGTCAGGTCGTCGGTGGTGAAGGCGTTGGAGTCGGCGCCCATCTCCACCAGTTTTTCGTTGTACTTATCCGAAGGGTATCGCTCGGTGCCCCGGAACATCATATGCTCGAAGAAATGGGCGAATCCGGTCCGTCCATGTTCGTACTCGTCCCGGGAGCCGGTACGGACGATGTGCCAGAACGCGACCAGGCCCTCGGACGGCATCGGGATCAGGATCACCTTCAACCCGTTGTCCAGGACGGTGACGTTGGTTTCATAGGGGAAGATGGAGCCGGCCTTAGTTTCGGAGGCCGGAGCGGACGGGATCCCGGACAGCAGGCCGGCCGCCAGGAACGCCGCGAGGAAGACTCTTCTCAAAACGGAACCTCCCGATGGATTTCCCGGGCGGGATTGCCCCGGAGAGTTGAAATGATACTCTTTGAAGGAACGGTTCGCCCGGGCGGACCTGCCGGAGGAAAGTTCGATGTCCGAAACCACCCTGAAAGACAGGATTGCGGACGATCTGAAGAGATCGATGAAGGCGCGGGACCAGGTCCGGCTGGACACCCTGAGGGGGGTGAAAGCCCGGATCCAGGAGAAGGAGGTGGAGCGGCGGGCCAAGGAAGGGCTGGACTACGCCCTGGACGATGACGGGGTTCTCCAGGTCCTGGCCCAGGCGGCGAAGCAGCGGCGGGATTCCATCGACAGTTTCCGGGGAGCCGGACGAACCGAACTGGCCGAAAAAGAAGAAGCGGAACTCGCCGTGATCCAGGAATACCTTCCCCGTCCCCTGGGGGACGAGGAACTGGAACGGATGGTCCGGGCATCGGTGGAGGAGTCCGGCGCCGCGTCGCTGAAAGAGATGGGGAAGGTGATGAAGACGGTCATGCCGAAGGTGAGGGGCCGGGCCGATGGGAAGCGGATCCAGGAGATGGTCCGCAAGCTGTTGGGGCCCTAGCTCTTCGCTCCAGGGAAGATCCGGTCCAGAAGAGGAAGCAGGGATGGATCCAGGACCGTCCCGGCCAGTTCGGCGAGCAGTTCCCGCGCCTCCACGAGGTTCCCCTGGGTTTCCGTTAACGTGTAGGCCAGGTTGTCCGCCAGGGCCAGAATCCTGGCTCCCAGGGGGATCGTTTCCCCCTCCAGCCGGTCCGGGAACCCGCTTCCGTTCCAGCACTCATGGTGATGCCGGACCAGGAGGCCGGCCGAGGCGAACGCGGGCAGCCGGGACAGCAGTTCCTGCCCCAGAACAGGATGCAGCTTGTACCAGCGGTTGTCCGCCGCTTCCAGGAGAGCCGGCGGGGCGCCGCGGATTTCCGGGGGAAGGGAGAGGAGCCCGATGTCATGGTGCCGGGCGGCGAAGTTCAGGATGCCCAGGTCGTCCCGGTCCAGTTCCATGGCCTCGCCCGCCCGGGTTGCGAACGCCGCCACCTGGTCGCTGTGGTCGGCCAGGGGAGGGGAGACCATTCGCAGCATTTCCGCCGTGATCCCGGAGAGTCCCTCGGCGATGGAACGGTCGGAACGGTTCCCAGAATCGATCATCGGTATCCTTCCCTTTTCCCCGGCTGCCTGCAGGAGGCCTATCGGCGGGAAGAAGCGAAACTTGACCGGAATTCTGTGGATTTTCGCCCTTTCGAGGAGGGCGGGTCTGGAGTACCATGCGTTTTCGTTCGTAGACCTATGAGGAACCAAGCATGAAATCATACGACATCGGCTACCTTCCGGGAGACGGCATCGGCCCGGAGGTCCTGTGGGAGGGGGCCAAGGTTCTGGAGAGAGTCGCGAAGCTGGAAGGCTTCGAGTACAAGCTGGTGGAGTACCCTCACAGCGGCGAGCATTACCTGAAAACCGGCGAACTGGTGACCGACGCGGTCCTGGACGAATGGCGTACCCTGGACGCGTTTCTCCTGGGGGCGATCGGGCATCCGGAAGTGGAAACCGGTCTCGTGGAACGGTCGGTGATCCTGGGCCTTCGGTTCGGCCTGGATATGTACATCAACCTGCGTCCGATCAAGCTGTACTCGGAAAAATTCTGTCCCCTGAAGGGCAAGGGCCCGGAGCATCTCGATTTCACGGTGATTCGGGAGAACACCGAGGGGATCTATTCCCAGATCGGCGGGCACCTCAAGAAGGACACGCCGGACGAGGTCGCACTGGTCAACGGCGTCTACACCTGGAAAGGGTGCGAGAGAGCCTCCCGGTACGCCTTCGAAGTGGCCCGGAAAAGAGCGGAGTCCCGTGGATCCGGAAAGCCGCCGAAGGTGACCCTGGTGGACAAGGCGAACGCGGTTCGTCCCCACGATGTTTGGACCCGGGCGTTCGCCGCCGTGGCGAAGGAGTTCCCGGACGTGGAGACCGATCACGCCTACGTGGACGCCTGCTGTATGTGGATGGTGAAGAACCCCGAGTGGTTCGACGTGATCGTCACCACCAACCTGTTCGGCGACATCATCACCGACC
>CAZZIV010000298.1:0-3308 GCA_964654385.1 uncultured Acidobacteriota bacterium
TATCCACGAAAAAGGTGATCGTGAGGTGACTTACGCTAAACTTACCGGCATTGGGGTTAGCCGCGCCCGAAGCGGAGAATCCGGGCGGGGAGCAGGATCACCGCTCGAACGAGCTGGAAGGCTCCGTCCACGGCGATCCCGAACAGGCGGAACGGGAGAAGGAGAAGCCAGACCAGCGGATAGAGAAGAATCGCCAGGATCGCCGCCGGCCAACAGAGCACGAACAGGATGCACCAGAGCAGAAATTTGAGCATCGATCCTCCCTCTTTCCTTAGGTAGGAACGGCCGCGCCCCGGGTTCGGTTCCAGGATTTCGGAGAAAATGTTCAGAAATGTCCGGAAGAAAACGTTTCTCAAGATTTTCCGGGGGTCGCCGATACGACCTGCGGAGGGAGGTGCGCCTTCCGGAGAGGAGAGATGTATGGGTCCGGACCGGCAAACCTCGGAAACGGCGGTGGAACCTGGAGGCGGTTTCGAAAAACTTCTCCTCCAGGAAAAGCTGGTGGACGAAAAACAGTTGGTCCGCGCCCGGAAAATCTCCTCCAGGCTCAAGGAACGGAAGCCGGTAGGGCAGGTCCTGGTGGAACTGGGGCAGCTTACCCAGGCCGATCACGATCGCCTGGTGCAGGACTATCGCGCCCGGATGGGGATCCTGGAGATTCTGCTGGAGGAAGGGGCGCTCACCCCCGCCCAGGCCGATTCCTGCCGGTGCGCCCGGGAATCCCGCCCCAGGATAGGATGACCGACCGGGACCTGCTGGTCGACAGCGGGCTCGTGCCCGAAGAGACGTTTCTGCGCGCTCTCTGCGCCAAGGAAGAGATCCCGTTCGTGGAGCCGGACGTGGCGCTGATCCAGCGAAGACTCTTGAACCGGACCTCGCTGCCGTTTCTGAAGAAGAACCTGGTGGTGCCGTTCCGGGTGATCGACGGCGTTCTGAGCCTGATCATGGCCGATCCCCTGGACCTGGAGCTCCAACAGGAGTTCGAGCGGATCTACGGGAAATCGGTGCAGCCGAGCTGCGCTCCTTCCGAAAAAATCCTGGATGTCCTGGAGAAGCTGAAGCGGTTGCGGGACGGGATCGATTCGGAGCGGATCACCACGCTGAAGTATCGGGAGATCCGGGAAGTTTCCGAAGACGACGAAGACGGCGAGGAGGTCATCCGGCTGGTGGATTTCCTTCTTTTCAAGGCGATCAAGATCGGAGCCAGCGATCTGCATATCGAGCCGAAGCAGTCCAAGGTATTCGTCCGGGTCCGGGTGGACGGGACCTTGCGGCGTTTGACCGATCTTCCGCCGGAGTTCGCGGAACGATTGGTCTCCCGGATCAAGATCCTGGCCGGAGTGGATATCGCCGAACGGCGGCTGCACCAGGACGGCCGGATCTTCGTGAAGGTGGACGGCCGGGAAATCGATTTTCGCGTTTCGACCTACGCGTCGATGTTCGGAGAAACGATCGTACTTCGCGTGCTGGACCGGAACCGGGGACTGCTTCCCCTGGATCGGCTCGGTTTCGAACCGGGAATCTTCCGGCAGTTGCGGGACTACGTATTACGAGCCTCGTCCGGACTGATCCTGGTGACCGGCCCGACCGGAAGCGGGAAAACCACCACCATGTATTCGTTCGTCGACTCCATGATCGATGGAACCGTCAAGGCGATCAGTTGCGAGGATCCGGTGGAATTCGTCCTGGAAGGGGTCACCCAGTGCTCGGTGAACGAGAAGACCGGCCCGACCTTCGCCGACTCCCTCCGGGCGATGCTCCGGCAGGATCCGGACATCATCATCGTCGGCGAGATCCGGGACATGAAGACCGCTTCCCTGGCGGTGGAAGCGGCCCTCACCGGCCATAAGGTGCTGGCGACCTTCCACACGGAAGACTCGGTGACGGCGGTGGTCCGCCTCCTGGAAATGGGGGTGGAGCCGTTCCTGGTCGCCTCCACTCTGAAATGTATCCTGGCCCAGCGGCTGGTGCGGAGGATCTGCCCCGGCTGCCGGCGTCCCGCCGATCCGACACGGAGGGATCTCCGCTTCCTCGACCTGTCCCGGCAGGAGGTCAAGAATCTCACACTCATGAGCGGAGCCGGATGCGAGGAGTGCGGCTATACCGGGCACAAAGGGCGAGGCGGCCTTCACGAACTGCTGATTCCCGACGATGATTTCCGGGACGCGATCCTGAGGAGAGTCTCCTCCAGGGAACTTCGGAGCATGGCCAAAAAGCTTCCCGGGTTCCTGACCTTGCAGGAAGACGGCCTGTTGAAGGCGACCGACGGAGTGACCAGTTTGTTCGAAGTGGCGGAACATGTCCCCCGGGATAGTTCCGCCCGTACCTTGGCGGAGTTGCAGGAGTTGGCTTCCAGAAGGAGCAAAGGATGATCAGTAACGCGGTGGAAGAGTCAAAACCGCTCATCGAACAGATCCGGGAAATCGCCTTGTCGGGAGAAGTCTGCCTTCCCCCGTTGCCGGCGATGGGAATGAGGCTTCTGGAAATGTTCCAGGACGAGGACCGGCTGAACGCCAAGGACGTGGCGGAACTGGTCCAACAGGATCCGGCCATGGCCACGGCCCTGCTCCGAATCGCCAATTCGGCGATGTTCGGCGGCCTGCAGAAGATCTCCGATCTTTCCCAGGCGATCGCCCGGTTGGGGATGAAGCGGGTCGGATCGATGCTGACGACCATGATGCACAAAGGCCAGTTCGAAGGGGACAAAGAGACGGACCGGGAACTGCTCGAGATCCTGTGGGGCCATTCCATCGCCACAGCCATCGCTGCCCGGCGGCTGAGCGAAGTCACCGGCGGCGATCCGGAGGAGTCGTACCTGGCAGGCCTGCTCCATGACACCGGCAAGCTGCTGGTCCTCCGGGCGGTGGATCATCTCCAGAGTCATGGGAAGTCGATGGAGATCAATCAAACGGTTCTGTATGAACTCCTGGACGGGCCCCATGCCGAACTGGGCCACCTGACCTTGAGCAACTGGCAACTGCCCGAGCCGATCTGCGACGCGGTCCGCTACCACCATCACATGGGTGAAGAAATGAAGGATTGGCTGGTGGCCCGGGTGCAGGCCGCCGACGCCATCGCCCGGAAGATCGGCGCCCACTACCTCCCGGAACCGAACCTGGACCTGGAAGAGATCCCCGCGTTCGATGTACTGAACATGAGCGAAATCGAACTGGTGGCGCTGACCGTCGACCTGGAGGACGAGATCAAGGTCCTCAAGGCGCTGGTCTAACCCTGATCGAACAATCATTCACGGCGAAAACCGCTGAAGCTCGTGTCATAGCACACCATTCCTGGCCGTACTCACCTTC
>CAZZIV010000299.1:0-3274 GCA_964654385.1 uncultured Acidobacteriota bacterium
CTTATCTCCTCGCCGGGATCCTGGCTCCCCGCCTGGTGCAGTTCCGGCTGCGCTCGGTGATTCCGGACCAGGTCCGGGAGGCGAAGCCTGAATTCGCAACCCGGACCTGGCTGCAGGTCGCCCTGCCCCTCTTCCTCATCTCCGGTTTCCACCTGGTCCTGAACCAGACCGACACCTTGATGCTCGGCCTCCTCCGCTCCACCAACGAGGCCGGCCCCTACGCCGTGGCCGCCCGGATCTGCCAGTTGATCTTCCTGGGGCAGTGGGCGGTGAACGCCATGGCGGCGCCGATGTTCGCCGAGCATCATCACCGTGGAGAGCAGGCGAAGGTGCAGGAGACCGCCACCTGGGCCGCGCGGCTGGCGTTCGCCGCCACCGTTCCCATGGCGGCGGCGGTGATCCTGCTGGGTCGGCCGATCCTGGCGCTGTTCAGCCCCGGGTTCACCGTCGCGTGGGAGGCCCTGGCGATCCTGGGTGTCGGGATGATCCTGAACGTGCTGGCCGGTTCGGTGGGGCTCCTGATGACCATGACCGGCCATCAGAACGAAACGTCCCGGGTCCTGGGCGGCGCGGCGGCGCTGAACGTCGTGCTGAACGTCCTCTTGATTCCCAGGTACGGAATGACCGGAGCCGCCGCGGCGACCGCGTGCACCACCGTTCTCTGGAATATCGCGCTGGTGTTCCTGGTCCGAAAACGGCTGGGGGTCGACCCGACTCTCCTGGGGAGGAAGCCGGGGGCGGTTGGGTAGAGCGGCCTGCCTACGATCGCCTTCGAAGCGAGACCGGGCTTTGGTTTTTTCTTCAACCGTTACGCCGTTCCAAGGCGGTAGGATGGAGCCCATCCCGATTGCAGAATGTTTCAGCCGGCAACCTTCCCGATCAGCGTTTCCCATCGATCCAGGTGGCCGTCCAGGCTGAACCGGAGAGCCGCCGCGGCCGCCGCGGCCCCCAACCGGATCCGCTCGTCTTCCTGGGCGAGCAATCGGTCCATCGCGTCCGTCAGCGCCCCCGGGTTTTCCGGGGGAACCAGGATCCCGTCCTCTCCGTTCCGAACGATTTCCGAGGGTCCGCTGGGACAATCGGCGGCGACCACCGGCAGACCGCAGACCATCGCCTCGGTCAGTACGTTCCCGAACCCTTCATACCGGGAGGACAACACGAACAGGGTGGCGGCTCGCAGCACCGGGAACGGGTCGGCGATCCTGCCGGGGAGGAACACCCGGCCGTCCAATCCCAGTTCCGACCGCTGCTTCTCCAGGGCGGCCCGGTTCTCCCCTTCTCCCAGGATCTTCAGATCGATCCCAGGATATTTTTCCGCGATCGGGGCGAACGCCTGCAACAACAGGTCGAACCCTTTCTGATCCACCAGCCGCCCCATGGCGACCAGGTAATCCCGTTCCGGCGGCGGCGGCGGCGGTTGCCGGGCCGCTTCGATCGCTTCCGGCGCCAGCGGGTTGTGGATCACCTCGCGGCGTTCTTCCGGAATCCAGGAAAAGAACTGGTCCACACCTTCGCTGATGCTCACCACCCGGGCCGCCCGGGGGTAGGCGTAGCGGCGCAGGCGGCTCCAGACCGGCCCGGTGTCGTACATGGACGGGTCGGCCCTCTGGGTCGCCGCCACCGGCAGCCGGAGAGGCGAAGCGGCCAGCACCGCGAGAATGTTCACCTCGTCGATGAACGAGATCACCAGGCCCGGTTTTCGCTCCCGGAAGGCCTCTCTCAGCCGGCGGATCCGGCGCAGGTTGTTGGCCATCGCCGAGACCAGCCCGGTCGAACCCTCTCCCAGGTCCAGGGCGATCCTTTCCACCGCCGGATCCGGGGCGTAGGCGTCTTCCACCGAACGGTCCAGTGTGAGAATCGACACAGGGTACCCCCGGCCGGCCAGCCCGCCGGCCATGAGGGTGCAGATCCTCTCCGCCCCGCCGCCTCCCAGGGACATGATCGCCATCAGGATCGACGGTTTCGACTTCAACTCGGTCACGGCTCTCTCCAGATCCGGAGATCCCGGCCGATCCGCTCCTCCAGGCGCAGGATGTCCGGAGCACACTCTCTCCGCAGCCTTGCCTTGAGAGCCGGGTCGATCCGGTCCCTGGGATGGTACCGGGTGTTCCACGCCATCAACCGGCGCCGCAGCTTCCCCCTGCTTTCGTAACCGGGGAGGATCGCCCGGCCGATCCGTCGCAACCAGGCCGGAGGCCGCTTCAGAAAATCCTGCATCCTCCGGTTCCGAACGCTCTTGTTCGGATTCACCACCTGGAAATCGGGAACGAAACCGGGATCCACACCCAGAAACTCCAGGGTGGACCGGTACACGCCGGGGGTGTCGGCGACGAAGTCGTCGAACAGGCTCACCTGCACCTGGTCGGCTCCGAACCGGTCCAGGAACCGGCCGACCTGGTCGGCGTACCGGGTGATCTCCCGGTAGAACAGCATCTGGGGGAACGAGACCTTCCCGGGCAGGCGGCGGCCTTCCTTTCGGTCCTCCTCCGCCTCCAGCGCCTCCTGGAAATCCCGGATCTCCTCGTCACCGTTGTACAGAAGCTGGCTGTGGAGGGAAACCATGGCGTCCACCGGGTTCCGGAGCATCATCAGGATCCGGGCGTCCGGCGCCCAGGCCCGGATCTCCTCCGCCGCCTTCCGGGTGTACATGTACCAGACCGACCCGTCGCAAATCCTGGATTCGTCCCGCACTCCGTCGTAGAACCAGTCCAGGTACTGCTCCTCGGTCAGCCGGGGAACCCGGATCGGCATGTCGCTGCCGAAAAAATTGATTTCCTTCTCGGCGGGCACGAAGATATCCGGGTGGCGCGCCAGGTATTCACACATGGCGGAGGTACCGCTTTTGACGGCGCCGGCAACGAAGAAGTTCGGTTTCGCCATTCGGAAGTTCCGGATCCTCCTCCTGCGGCGTGCTGGAGTACAATCGTTCCTGCCCGGCAGCCGGGGGAAAGGGGATCGATGCGAAGAAATGCGATAGTACCACAATGAAAATCGCCTTCCTCACACGATCCCTGGAGTACGGCGGGGCCGAGCGGCAGTTGACGGTCCTGGCCTCGGAACTGGCCCGCCGGAGACACACGGTCGAAGTCGGCGTCTTCTATCCCGGCGGCCCCCTGGAATCCGAACTGAACGGCGGTGTCAACGTGCGGCGGCTGCACCAGAAATAGCTTCCAGCAGTGCTGAAGATTTTTGTACTAGTGAGGTCGAGGACAAAGGTGGCGAAAAATTAGCGGAAGATGCTGGTGTATGTGTCTAAGTGGGTGGTGATCATTCC
>CAZZIV010000300.1:0-3256 GCA_964654385.1 uncultured Acidobacteriota bacterium
ATAGCCGGCCGGGCGATAGCCTCGTGTCGGGAGGCGATCACCAGGGCAGAAGGCCGCCAACGAGCCACCTCTCCTGCGAAAGTCGGGCCGGAAAGAACCGCCAGGGGCCGCTTCGCTCCCAGCGCTTCCCGGGCCAGGTCCAGCGGCAATTCCAGTGTATTTTCTTCCATCCCCTTGTTGGCCAGAACCACAGGAATCTCCCGGGACAGGTGGGGGGAAACCTGTTCGAGAACCCTGCGACTGAACTGGGTCGGCACCACCGAAAACAGGAGACTCACACCGGTGACTGCTGCCTCCAGGGAGCCTGTCGCCTGGACCCGTTCGGGGATCTCCACGCCCGGCAGGTAGACCGGATTCTCGGAACGGCCGGCGATCATTTCCACCAGTTCCGGTTCGAAGCACCAAAGCTTCACATCCACTCCCAGGGAGGCAAGGTGGATCGCCAGCGCGGTTCCCCAGGCTCCTCCTCCCGCCACCGCCACCGAGCGTCGATCACCGATCATCGTGTTTCTCCCCGTGAAGATACCGGCCCAGGCGCGGTTCTTTCCCCTCAGCGATTCGCTTCCAGTTTTCCCTATGGCGGAACACCACCAGGAGAGCCAACAGAATACCAATTCCCGTCACCGAAGTCCGGGAAGAGAGAAGGGCGGCTGCCGCCGGAAAGGCCGCGATCCCCGCCGCCGAAGCGGCCGATACGAACCGGACAACGGCCAGGACGGCAAGGAAAACCAGCAATCCGGCCAGGAACGGCACCGGAGCCAGAACGGCCAGGGCCCCCGCCGCAGTCGCCACTCCCTTTCCGCCTCTCCCTAAAAGCCAGGGAGAGAATACGTGGCCGGCCACCACTAAGAGAGCGGAAAGGGAGGAGAGGAACTCTGCGGTTCCCCCGGACATTCCGGCCATGCCGCAGGCCCAACCGGGGAGAAGGACCGCCAGCGCCCCTTTCCCCGCGTCCGCTCCCAGGGTACATAGACCGACCCAGGGACCCCCGGTCCGGAACAGATTGGTGGCGCCGATGTTCCCGCTGCCGGTCAAGCGTGGATCCACCTTCGACGCCGATCGGGCAATCAGGAGCCCGGACGGGATGCTTCCCAGCACAAAGGCCGCGAGCAGAACCGCCGCCTTAAACATCCCCGGATCTCTCGCCTCTCAGGAAACGCAGAAGTTCGATCAGCGACTCCCGGACCGCTTCCCGGCGGATCTCTTCCCGATCCCCATGCAGGGCCAGAAGGCGATGACGGGAGCCGGAGGGACCGGTGACGGCGACATGGACGGTGCCGACCGGCTTCCCACTGCTGCCTCCTCCCGGCCCGGCGATCCCTGTGATCCCCACGCCCAGGTCCGATCCGCACTCCCGTCGAACGCCATCAGCCAGTTCCAGGGCCACATTCCGGCTGACCGCGCCGTACCGGAGGAGGGTGCCTGGGTCGACCCCGGCCAGGGCCCGTTTCAGGTCGTCGGAATACACGATGAACCCGCCGCGGAACCAGCGGGACGCCCCTGGTATCCGGGTCAATTCGGCCGACAGCATTCCACCGGTGCAGGATTCGGCGACGGCCAGGCAGAGCCGTTTTTCCAGCAGGAACGACGCGACCTGATCCGCCTCGGATCCGGTCATGGCGCCCTCTCCGAACCCGCCGCAGGAAGCAGTTCCCCCAGATCGCTCGGACTGACGATCCCTCCGGAAACGACCAGTTTTACCGCGTCATCCATGGCGATATCCAGCACCTGCAGATCTTCCTCCGGCACGAACAGGAGCCAACCGGACGTCGGGTTCGGCGTGGTCGGCAGGAAAACCGGCACGGTCCGCCGCGCTTCTCCACCATCGGCCTTCGCCGGGCCCATTCGGTGCCGGAATTCGGCGGTGACGAAACCGATGGTCCAGAGCCCCCTTCGCGGGTATTCCAGAAGCGCGACCTTGGTGAAGGTCGGCTTGCCGGAAAAACTGAATGCGTCCAGGAGTTGCCGGGCGGAGCCGTAGATCCCCTTCACGATCGGGATGCGAAGGATGAAGGACTCCACCATCCGCCCCAACCGTTTCACCACAAGGTTTCCCGCCAACAGCCCCAGGAGGTAAATCGCCACCACGGTGAGGAGAATCCCGATCACCGGAAACCCGACCCGCGTCTGCCATCGATTCAGGTCCGGCGACCCGATCGCCCTGAAGAGCGCCACCACCAGCGGAGTGACGCTCTTGTCCATCAGGTCGAAGAAAACTTTCAGAAGCCAGACCGTGATCACCAGGGGCAGAACCAGGAGCAACCCCTGGACGATCCGGCTTCGAATGTGGAACAGCACGCCTCGACTCATCCATCATCCTTGCGAGGCCCCCGTCCGAGGGTTCTTTCCACTTTCCGGATCTGGTTCAACTGTTCCCGAACGCCGTCCAGGTCTCCCGCCTGCAGGGCGAGCCTCCCCAGGAGAAACCGGGCCTGAATATTCTTCGGCTCCACCCGGACGGCGGTTCTCAGCGCGAGTTCCGCGCCTTCCCGGTCTCCCATCTCGAGACGGACATGTCCGAGGTTCGCCCAGGCCGAGCCATAATCCAGTTGCTCTTCCACGAGGCTCTCCAGGATGTTCAAGGCGGCCGGGTAATCCCCCTTGACACGGTAGGCTCTGCTCAGGATGTAAAGGAGCTTCGGATCCTCCGGAGACAGTTCCAGCCCTTTTTTGAAGACATCGATCGCCGCATCGTATTCGCCCAGGCGCATCAGCAAATTACCCAGGCGGCCGCAGACCACCGCCGTCGGCGCCAACTCGAGGGATTTTTCGTAAGCCGCCTTTGCTTCCAGGGCGAAAAGGGCCGGTTCCAGAAAGTAGCCTTGCTTGCCGTAAGCGATCCCCGCCAGGGAAGGGTATCGTTCCGCCACTTCTTGAAGAAACTGTGCCGCTTCTTCCAGCTTCTGGGTCTTGTCGTAACAGACCGAAATCGAATCGAGAATCGCCCGGCAACCCTCTTCGGTCCCACAGGCCTCCCGGAACGGTTCGAGCGCAGCCGAATAGTTTCCCTGGGCGTACAGCGCCCGGCCACGTTTCAGCGCCCCCTCCACCCTGCCGGGATCCTCCCCCAACAGGTTGGCGGACCCGCAGCCGGAAAAAAACCCGATCGTCAGCGCGAGGATTACAGCAGCCGCGGAGCTCGTCCCCCCAGGCCGGCGCTTCCGGAAGAAGGAAACGACCAGCATCAGCAATACCACAGCCACCACCGCCTTGCCGCACAGACCCCGGCTGACGACGACGAAAGGGACCTCCGGAA
>CAZZIV010000301.1:0-3228 GCA_964654385.1 uncultured Acidobacteriota bacterium
AGCCCGGCCTGACCCTCTACGGGGACGAGCACCGGGGGCGCCTCGTGGCCCTCGACCTGGACGGGCAGCTCGCCGGGGGGTGGCGCAGCCCCGACCCGGAGCGGGTCGAGCTGGGCGTGCTCCTCCCCGGTCGTCGAGCCGGATGAGATGCTGATCGTCTGTGGTGGCTGATCAGGTATTGAAACAGCGTTGGAGGGTTTAGTCATCAATGTCTCCCAGGACAGTCGCAACGGCGTTGTGTGGGTCTGACATTGATCGCTTGAGGTGTAAACTGTCGATTGTGAGTGATCCGTGCAGATCAGGAAATCGGTTCCGACGAACGTGGGCGCAGCGATCAGGAGGGCGCTTGAGAAGCTGCCAGCGGATCGGGTCACAGGTGCTCAGGACTTCGCGAGGGCGCTAGGGGACCTTGGTTTCCGGCACGGGGAAGAGGCGGTCGCTGGAGTCGCAGGATTGAGGAGAACGCCACCTGGTCCGCCGAACGGGAGCGTTACCCGGCGAAGAAGTTCCTCCTGTCCCTGGAACGCGCGGCTCTCACGAGACGGATCGAAGAACGGGTCGATCGTTTCTTCGCAAGCGGGCTGGTGGAGGAGGTGCGCGCCCTTCTTTCTTCGGGGGTTCCACCGGACGCCAACGCGTTCAAGGCGATCGGCTATCGGGAGGTCCTGAAGGCGATCCTGGCAGGCCTCGATCCCGCCGGGTGTGTGGAAGAGGTGAAGATCCACACCCGGCAGTTCAGCAAGCGTCAGAGAACCTGGTTCAAGAAGGAACCGTGGATGATCGTTCTGAACGCGGCCGAGCCGCTGCAGAAGAACGCGGAACGAGTCGCCCGGGAGTGGCGAAGGAGCACTTGACCCGACATCGGAGCCGGGTTTCAACCGGGGTACCCGGATCGGGTCTCAAAGAGCGGGTCGAAGAATCCGGGTTTACGCGGCCCCTCCTCTTTGGGTAAGATAACCTGCCTGGAACGACCGGAGGGTTGGAGGGGAGCGATGCAGACCGAACGGACCGAACGAAACGATATCCAGAACGACTTTTTCAACAAGGCCAGGAAAGAGCGGCTGACGGTTCACATCTTCCTGGGTAACGGGAAGAAACTGGTGGGGAGGATCAAGTCGTTCGACAAGTTCACCGTACTCCTGGAGAGTGACCTGGGAGAGCAGATCATCTACAAGCACGCCATTTCCACCGTCGGCGTCGCCCGGAATCATCGTCCCCGGCAGGAACGCCCCCCCAGGGAACCTATCTCCTGAAGAACCCTTTCCGCTCCGTTTCCGGCGTTTGGGTCACGGCCGGTCCCGAGGCGCCGGTGGACAGGTCCTTGATCCGGCTGTTCAGCCGCTCGATTTTGGCGTCGTATTCCTGGCGGATCAACTGCAATTGGGCGTTCAGCCGGTCGTTTTCCTCCTTTATCCGGCCCAGTTCTCCACCGTCGTTTCCTTCGGACCCGTCGGCTGCGGCCAGGGACAGCTCGGTTCGCAGATTTTCGATCTGTTCGTCCCGGTCGGCCAGCTCTGCGCGCATTTTGTCCTGGAGTTCGTCATACAGTTTCTTGATTTCCTGCAACTCCTCGATCTTGGAGTAGTCGCTCATCGATTCGGCCATCAGGTCTCCTTCCTGCGATCCGTCCTCTCCCCGGCTCTGGTCGGAAGCGTAGAACATCTTCCGGAGGGCCAGTTCCAGGTCGTCCGGATGGGTACTGGTTTCGATCGCTTTTTCCCGGGTGATCTGCTTATGGATGACCAGGGCGCTCAGTGACTGGTTCATGCTCTGCATGCGATAGTAAGAGACCGAGTTCTCCATCTCCTCGTACAGCGCCTCCAGGTTCCCTTCCAAGATCAGCTTGGAAACCCTGGGGGTTTGTCGCAGGATCTCCACGGCGGCGACCATGCCGGATCCATCGGCATTCTCGACCAGTCGGAGGGAGACGATCCCGGCCAACACGCTGGAAAGCTGTTGGCGGATCTGTTTGTGATGGTCTCCCGGGAAGTAATCCAGGATCCGGTCCAGGGTCTGGCACGCGCTGTTGGTGTGCAGGGTGGAAAGAACCAGATGGCCGGTCTCCGCCGCCTGCAAGACGGTATGAATGGTTTCGGCGTCCCGCATTTCTCCAACCATGATCACGTCCGGATCCTGCCGGAGGGAGTTGCGGAGCGCTTCGCTGAAGGAGGGGGCGTCGGTGCCGACCTCCCGCTGGGAGACGGCGCCCAGGTTGTCCTTCAGCAGGAATTCGATCGGATCCTCGATGGTGACCACGTGGACCAGCCGGGTCTCGGAGATCAGCTTCATCAGTCCGGCCAGCGTGGAGGATTTCCCTGAACCGGTCGGGCCGGTGACCAGGACCAATCCCTGCTGGAGCCCTGCGAACTCCTTGAGCACCTCCGGCAGGCCCCAGTCGTCCAGGCTGGGAAAGTCGAAAGGAACCCGGCGGAAAACCCCGGAAAGAGTTCCCCGCTGGTAGAAGATCGACACGCGAAAACGGGAGATCCCCGCCACGCTGTATCCCATGTCCAGGGACCGGTTCTCCTCCAGCTTCTCCTTGTCCCGTTCCGAAAGAATTTCGTGGAACATTTCCCGGATCAGGTCCGGATGGAGCGGGTCGGTCTTCAAGGGCAAAAGCTTCCCCTTGATTCGGAGAAGGGGAGGGCGCATCGGCTTCACGTGGAGGTCCGAGGCTCCCTGCTTCACCATAAACCTGAGGAGTTCTTCGATTTTCATAAGGAGTCGGGTCCTCCGGGAGCGGCATCCAACGGTTCCGCGCAGGTAAAGGCGGACACTAAGGGAACATATGGACGCCCCCGGCCCAAGTCAACCAAGGTGGAAGGGAGAATGTTGGTGGCAAGGTGCTAACCTGTTCACGTCCGGTCCGTTGGGGAATTCCGGCGGGCGGTGCCTGGAAAAAGGCTGGAAATACCATGGTTTCGGGAGTTTCGATGAGAGGCAACCACATTCTTCCTTCCACCCTGGATGTGGAGCCGGAGTCGCTGAAAGCGTTGGAATTCCGCGCTCTCCTCCGGCTGGTCGCCGGCTACGCCCGGACCGCTCCCGGCGCCGCCGCCGTTCTAGCCCTGGAGCCGATGGCCGGCCGTGAGGCGGTGGAGGAGCGGTTGAGCCTGCTCCAGGAGGCGATGCGCCACCTGGAGCGGGAGGGGGCGATGATCGGCGGATTCCTGCCCGATCCGGCCGCCGCCCCGGGGCGATTGGAAGGGTCCCGGTCGAGTGTGGGAG
>CAZZIV010000302.1:0-3198 GCA_964654385.1 uncultured Acidobacteriota bacterium
CAGTTCCTCGGCGATCCGTTCGATCCGGCTTCCAGACGGTTTACCCGCTGGCAGGCTTCGATCAACAAGGAGTGGTTCCTTCCCAAATTCCAGAAGATCCGGGCGGAATACGTCTGGATGTCCGGCAGCGACCTGGATCGGTTCAGCCAGTACGAGTTCACGTTCTTCGGGCAGGCCCGGCTGAGCGGGTTTTCCGGCTCCGGAATCCGGTTCGAGGACGGCGGGATCCTTCGTGTCGGGTACTCCTTCAACCTGTTCGATGTGATCCAACTGGACGCGGCTGTGCAGTCGGCTTCGGTCCGGAATCCGCTGCTGGATGATGTCCGGCGTCGTTTCACCGGCGCCGGGCTGAACCTCAATCTGCCGGGCCCCTGGAGAACCTTTATCGTCCTCAACTACGGTCATGCGGTTTCCGCGGATATACCCGACTTGGACGGTGAGCAGGAGTTCATGCTGACGGTGCTGAAACTGTTCTGAGCCGGCCCGTCTGCGCCCGCCGCGCCGAACCGTCGCTTCCTCTGGTGAACCGGCGTCGAGGAATGGTACGCTTGGGATTCGGACGGCATTCGGCTGGGAGGAATCGCGATCGTGAAAAAGGCTCTAATCACCGGTGTCACCGGCCAGGACGGTTCCTACCTGGCCGATTTCCTCCTGGAGAAGGGTTACGAGGTTCACGGAATCATCCGAAGGGCCAGCACCCTGACTACCCAGAGGGTGGATCACCTCTACCAGGATCCCCACATGGAGAACGCCACGTTCTTCCTGCACTACGGCGATTTAACCGACGGCAGCGGGCTCCGGAAGATCGTCGGCGCGATCCGGCCGGATGAGGTCTACAACCTGGCCGCCCAGTCCCACGTGCGGGTTTCCTTCGATCAGCCGGCCTATACGGCGGATGTAGCCGGCCTCGGGGCCCTGCGTCTTCTGGAAGCCCTGCGGGATCACGAAACCGCTTCGGGTCAAAGGATCCGGTATTATCAAGCCTCCTCCTCCGAAATGTTCGGATCCACCGAGCCTCCCCAGAGCGAGGAAAGCCCGTTCCACCCGCGCAGCCCGTACGCGGTGGGAAAACTGGCGGGACACTGGTTCACGATCAACTACCGGGAGGCGTACGGCATGTACGCCGTGAGCGGAATCCTGTTCAACCACGAGTCCCCCCGGCGAGGGGAGACCTTCGTGACGAGAAAGATCACACGGGCGGTCGGCAGGATCAAGCAGGGGCTCCAGAAAACCTTGTACCTGGGCAACCTGGCGGCGCGCAGGGACTGGGGGTTCGCCGGGGACTACGTCCAGGCGATGTGGCGGATGCTCCAGCAGGACGATCCCGAGGATTTTATCGTGGCCACCGGGGAAGCCCATTCGGTCCAGGAATTCCTGGAATACGCATTCCAATATGCCGACCTGGATTGGCGCGCTCATGTGGAGATCGATCCGAAATATTTTCGCCCCTCCGAGGTCGATTCTCTGCTGGGGGATCCGCGACGGGCGCGTGATCGGCTCGGCTGGGAAGCGGAGACGACCTTCGAGGAATTGGTGAAGAAAATGGTCGATCACGATATGGAACTCGCCAGGCAGGAAAAAACCTTGCGGGATGCAGGTCACACGGTGCCCGGGCAGCGTGGGGCCGATGGGTAGATCCCTTGAGCCGTCGATGAAGTTTTCCATCGTCACCGCGACCTTGAACTCCGCCGGAACCATCGAGTCCTGTATGCGAAGCGTGGCGGCTCAGGAGGTCGACCTGACTCACATCATCGTGGATGGCGCTTCCACGGATGATACGGTGAAGATCGTGGAGTCGGTGGATGGCGACCACGTTCAGCTGGTATCCGAACCGGACGAGGGTATTTACGACGGGATGAACCGGGGGATCGCCCTGGCAGAAGGGGAGATCCTCGGCATCCTGAATTCGGATGACGTCTATTCGTACGACACCGTTCTGAAGGACGTGGAGAATGTATTCAAGGACCCGGCGGTGGATTGCTGCTATGGAGACCTGGTGTATGTCGCTCCGAACGACCTGAACGCCGTCCGCCGTTATTGGCGTTCGGGAGCCTGCACCGACGCCCGGTTCCGGAAGGGATGGATGCCCCCCCATCCTACCTTCTTTCTCCGAAAGCGGTATTACGACGATTTCGGTGTGTTCGACCTTCGGTTCGGCTCTGCGGCCGATTACGAGCTGATGCTGAGGATGTTGATGCGGCACCGGCTGAACGCGGTGTACATCCCCAGGATCCTCGTGCGGATGCGAACACGGGGAGTCAGCAACGCCACCTTCGCGAACCGGCTGGCGGCGAATCGGCATGACCGGAACGCCTGGCGGAAGAACGGACTGCGCCCCGGCCCCTGGACCTTCCTCCTGAAGCCGCTCCTGAAGCTGGCCCAGTATCTACGGAGGCCCGGCGAACTTCCTCCTCTAGAACTCTGAGCCCGGGCATCGAAGGGAACCCTCTGGGATTCGGCATCTTCGATGCCGCCGGGCCCGTAGACTAGTTCCCCGTGAGCAGGTGGGCCCGGTTCAGGCTTCTGCGCTTCCTTCCAGTTCCAGAAGGTTCTCGGCGATGACCGATTCCAGGAGGGCGCGCAGTTGGTTCACCGAGAGATGCTCGTACTGAGCCGCCGGAATCGGATCACAGAACCGGACCTGAACCGTCCCCGGAACCACCAGGAGGGATCGTGGCGGCAGGCGTTCGAAACTTCCCTGGATGCAGACCGGCACGATCGGCACCTTGGCCTCCAGGGCCAGGTGGAACGCGCCTTTCTTGAACGGCCGGAGGCATCCGTCCCGGGAACGGGTTCCTTCGGGAAACAGCACGACCGATTGACCGTTCCGGATCGAGGCGGCCGCCTGTCTCAGGCTTTGCATCGCCTTGCTGAGCCTGGACCGATCGATCGGAATGAATCCGGCGGCCCGGAGCGCCCAGCCGAAGACCGGGATTCGGAAAAGCGATTCCTTGGCGACGAACCGGGTGCTCCTGGGGAGGATTGGCAGCAGCGCCCAGATATCCACTATCGACTGATGATTGACGATGAAGATGCAGGGTGTCTGCGTCTCGACTGAAGCCGGATCAGATGCCTGGATCCGGACGCCGCCGGGGCGGAGGATGATTTGGGACCAGGTGGCGGCAAGCGCCTTGGGGATGTTTCCGTTGCGGGAGAGGCGCCAGCCGCGCGGGCTGCAACCGGACGGCAGACGCAAGC
>CAZZIV010000303.1:0-3194 GCA_964654385.1 uncultured Acidobacteriota bacterium
CCTTCCATTCGGCCAGGTAGTCGAATTCCGGGTCCGCCACGGCGTCACGGTATCCACGGCCGGCGATCCGCAGCACTTCGCGGGGGAAGGCGCTCGCGCCGCCGGAAGAGGCCAGGTGGGGGTGGGTGAAAACCAGGTACCTCACCGGTTCGGAGGAAAGTTCGGCGATGGCGGCCAGTAGGTCCCGGGCCGCATCGGGAGAGGGCTGGGCGTCCACCACCAGGAGGCCGTCGCTTCGCTCGAATACGAGAGAATTGGTGTGGTTCCGAACGCCGGCGGCCGGTCGGAGGAGGAAGATGCCGGGAGAGAGTTGAACCGCCTGGAATGCCGACCGGTTCGGCACAGGTTCCGTTCCGAACGGCTCCGCCGCCTCGAGAGAAGGAAAGGCCGTGGAGAAGACCCCCGCAAGGAGGAAGCCGGCGGCCAGGATTCCCCGAAGAGCGATTCGAACCATCAGGCGGAGCCGGAAAAGAGGGATCGGTCCCCGGCGGCCAGGACCTGGACGAAGGCGTTCCGGAGAATCTCCTCGCCGGCCGGCCCGATGTCGGGGAAACGGCGCTGAAACGCCTCGGACCCTTGGTCGAGCTGGTCTTTCAGACGTTTCACCAGGTCCCGGTGCTTTCGCCCGAGCATGACCGCCTCTTCGTTGTAGAGACGGATGTCGGTCGCCACCAGTCGGGCGAACCGGCGGGCGGCGTCGTGTTCCGGCTTCTCCCCGGTGCCGCCGCCTGTTGCCGGCGCCAGGCCGGCATCGGTTCCCGGCTCTTCCCCGGTGGCGGCGGCCGGTCCGGTCGACCGGTCCTGGGTAGGAGGCCCGGGATCCCGGCTCGATCCGGGATCCATCGTCGGGGGTTCGGAGAACGAGGAGCTCGAGGCGGATCTCTCCCCGGCCGGGGTGCTGCCGGATAACCGGTCGATTTTTCGGCGGGCCAGGTCCAGTTCCAGGCGGATTTCGGCGACCTGCACCAGGAGGCTGACGATTTCCGGGTGCCAGGGCTTCTCCCCGGGATCTCGCTCCAGTTCGATCACCGCCAGCGCCTTCCCTCCGAGCCGGACGGCGAATCCGAGGGTTTCGGTGACGCCGTCAGGCCGAACGGCCGTTTCCGGCCCGCCGGGCGCCGCCAGGGCTCCCGGCCAGCCTTCCCCGACGTCGCAGGTGAACGCCTGGAACCGTTCCGCGGCTTCCCTGTCCCGGCCCCGGGTCCCCCATCCTTTGACCCTTCCCTTCCGGACCAGGTACAGGCCGGAGTGCGGGGCGGCCAAAGCCGCGCCGTCCAGCAGGGTGTGAAAGATCTCGGACGGGCCATCGGCCCCGGTGATCCTCCGCGCGCGGGTCTCGACAGCTTCCAGGAGAGTCTGTAATTCGAGCATGATTACCTCCCGTGCCGGCCGGGACCGGCATGGACCAGGGAACCTGCGCCGTACCGGCGCCATCAGGGTGCCGATCGCCTTTTTGGACTGTCCGACCGGCGGCTCCCGGCACCGGATTGTACCAGATTCGAGCCGGCGGGAGGGAAGGAGAGGCCGGTTTCCGACCGTGCCGTTTCATGTATGATGAGTCGGGATGCACCATCGTCGAACCATCGCCGAACCGATCTCCGCCCAGGGGACCGGGCTCCACTGCGGAAAGCCGATCCGGCTCCGCCTGGCGCCGGCCCGGGCCGGCACCGGTGTCGTGTTCGTCCGGCAGGACCTGGGCGGCCTGGAGATCCCGGCCGACCTGGACCACGCCGGCCCCAGCTTCTACGCCACCGTGATCCGGCGGGACGGGGAGACCGTCAGCACGATCGAACACCTGATGGCGGCGGTCTACTCCCTGCGGGTGGATGATCTGCGGGTGGAACTGGACGGTGAGGAAGTCCCTGTTTTCGACGGCTCCTCCGGGAAGTTCGTGGAGATGCTCGAGGAGGCCGGTTCCACCGACCTGGACATGGAGAGGGAATACATCCACATCACACGGCCGGTGGAGGTGACCCACGAAGACAAGAAGATCACGGTGTATCCCTGCAGGGAATACCGGGTGACCTACGCCATCGATTTCGACCACCCGGTTCTCGGCTACCAGGAGTTGACTGCGTCGCTCTGGGAGGCGGACCATTTTTGCCGCAAGCTGGCTCCCGCGAGAACCTTCGCCTTCGAAAAGGACGTGAACGCCCTCAAGCGGAAGGGACTGGCCCTCGGTGGCAGCCTGGAGAACGCGGTGGTGATCGGCGAAGAAGGGCTCCTGAATCCGGACCTCCGATTCCCCGATGAATTCGTCCGCCACAAGATGCTGGATCTTACCGGCGACCTGTCCCTCCTGGGGTATCCGCTGCGGGGACATGTCATCGCTTATCGGGCGGGCCACGATCTCCACGCCCGGCTGGCTCGGAAAATCCACCGGTCCGCGGGGAACTGGTACCTGGCTCCCTGGGAAGAGGAACGGGCCTCCACCGGCGCCGCCGCGGAGAGTTGAGATGAAGCGTTCCGGAACACCGGGCCGCCGGTTCCTTTTCTGCGCCGCCTTCCTCGCCCTGGCCTCGTTCGCTTCGGCCGCCGGAAAGGAAGACCCGAGGGTGGTCGGGTTGAGGGTGGAAAAGCACGTGGGGGTCGAACGGGTTTCCTACCGGGTGGAGAACGCCCTGGAAGGGGAAACGCTGGAGCGGCTCCAATCGGGGATCCGGATCGTTTTCCGTCATCGGATCGAACTGTACGCAAAACGTTCGGTTCCGATCTGGTTCGGGAAAAGTCTTTCCTGGACCGTGGTCGAGGTTTCGGCGACCTATGACGGGCTGACCCGGCAGTACCATCTCTCGCGGACCTACAAGCTCCACCGAAGAGGGGGGAAGCCTGCGCCGTCGCCGATGATCGCCGATGAAGTCCGGGATACCGGATCGCTGGATGTGGTCAGGGTCTGGATGACCGAGGTGGACGGCGTTCCTCTCCTGCCGGTGGAATCGAACATCCCTCTGGAGCGAAGACGGATCGAGGTGACCAGCTCTATGGGGCGGAAATTTGTCTGGATGATGTTCCCGGTGACTGTCACGGCGACCGCGGAAACCAAGCTGGAGAACTGATGGCCAGGGCCCGCAGCGCCATCGGATGGATCGCGACCTGCGTCATCCTGTCGGCCCTGGTCCTGCTGGTGGACCAGGGGATTGGTAGGCCTCTGCAGGCAGGGCCGGCCTGTTCGCGACGCGGAGTACTCCAGGGCC
>CAZZIV010000304.1:0-3188 GCA_964654385.1 uncultured Acidobacteriota bacterium
CATGTGGTTCCACAAGGATTTCCAGGTCCTGTTCGCGGCGGGAAACTCGGGGCCGGGCATCGCCAGCGTCGGAAGCCCCTCCACCGCCAAGAACTGCCTCTCCGTCGGCGCCACCCTACGAGGAGGCTCCGCCGACAGCCTGGCAAGCTTCTCCTCCAGGGGGCCGACCGACGACGGCCGGATCAAGCCGGACATCACGTTCCCAGGCTCCAGCATCGTCTCGGCCCGGAACGACCTGAACGTCGGCACCGACAACTGCGGCTCCCGCTCCATGAGCGGAACCTCCATGGCCTGCCCCGGCGCCGCCGGCCTGTCGGTCCTGGCCCGGGCCTATTACGCCGACGGGTTCTACCCGAGCGGCGCCGGCGTTCCCGCCGATCGGTTCGACGCCACCTCGGCGCTGGTGAAGGCGACGGTGATCAACTCGGCCGTCTCCATGGCCAACGCCGACCCGATCCCTTCCAACGACCAGGGCTGGGGCCGGGTGCTCCTGGATCACGCCCTCTATTTCGCCGGCGATACCCGGCGCCTCCACGTCGACGACCACCTGGACGGCTTTACCGGTCCTGCCGATCCTCCCGAGGAATACGCGGTGGAGGTGGTGAGCGCCGGAGAACCGTTGAAGGTCACGCTGGTATGGACCGACTATCCCTCCACCCCCGCGTCGACCACCCACCTGGTGAACGACCTGGACCTGGAGGTGGAAGGCCCCAACGGCGTACTCCTGGGGAACGTCTTCAGCGGCGGCGTTTCGATCCCCGGCGGGTCGGCCGACCGGCTGAACAACGTGGAACAGGTGCTGGTGAACGCGCCGGCTGCCGGTTCATGGACGGTGCGGGTCCGGGCCTTCACCGTTCCCAACGGCCCCCAACCGTACGCGCTGGTGATCACCGGCGACATGGACGTTTCCACCGGTCCCCATCCCCGGTACCGGCGCCACTCCATCGACGACGCCCCTCCCGGGGGAAACGGCGACGGGATCCTCGACCCGGGGGAAACGGCGGTAACGCCGGTCACGTTGCGCAACACCGGCGGGGTGATCGCCACCAACGTCAGCGCCGTCCTCTCTCCGGCCCTTCCCGGCGCGCTGAAGGTGTACCGGAACACCGCCGCCTGGCCGGACCTGGCCCCGGGCGCGGAGGCGGTTTCCCTGGCGCCTCACTATGAAATCACCCTGGCCCCGACGGCGGCCTGCGGCGACCGCCCGGTGGCCGGCCTGGCGATCACCGGCGACGGGTTCAACGTGGACAGCAGCTTCACCTTCCAGGTTGGACAGGATACCGGGGACTGGCCTTCCACCGATACGCCTCTCGCCATTCCGAAGCGAAGCACGGCCGGCGTTTCCTCGGTGCTGAACGTGGCCGAGTCGTTCACCCTGGCGGAAGTGGACGCCACCGTGGATGTGACTCACGGGGATATCGGCGAGCTGCGGCTGATCCTGCGCTCCCCCGCGGGAACCGAGGTGGTTCTCCACAATCGGAGCGGGGCGGGCGTGGCGAACCTCCAGACCACCTACGACGATCTGACCCAGCCCGACGGACCGGGAACGATGAACAATTTCATCGGAGAGAACTCCAGCGGCGCCTGGACGCTGGTCGCGGCGGACGATGTGACCGGCAAGGTGAAACCGGGAACACTCCAGAGCTGGACGCTCCACCTGCGCGCCACCGTTCCCTACCGGTGTACGCCGCTTACCTGTGCCGACCCGGTCCCGCCGCCGGTGGGGGCGACCCTGCATGTGGACAAGAGCGGCGCCGACGCGGTATTGAATTGGTCCGCCGCCTCCGGCGCTTCCGACTACCACGTCTGGAGAGACGCCACCCCGGCGTTCCCCGGCGCCGTCTTCGTCGGCGAGACCGGAGGAACCCTCACGATCGAGGATGCAGGCGCGCTGGCGGCCCCGGAGCCTCGTTATTACCTGGTGCGATCGGTGAACAGCTGCAACTGGGAGAGTGACTGAGGCCGGAACGGAGGGTTTCGCTACAGGTCGGCCCAGTCCAGGAGGACCCGCTTCTCCTGGTCGGTCAGCCGTGCCTCCGGGTGGCCGAGCCGATAGCTGCGCAGCGGCATGGCGTCGTTCCGGATCTGCTTACCGATCTCCCGCAGGAGGTGTTTTTGCATCTCGAAGTCGAATACCGGCCACCGGGAAAAATTCAGATCGGCCCGGGCCTCTTTTACATGCCCGGCGATCCACCAGGAGACCGGGGCGACGTTCGTATACCAGGGCCAGGCGGTTTCGTGGGAATGACAGTCATAGCAGGCCCGGCGAAGGATCTCCTTGACTTCCGGCGGAGCCGCCAGGTCCGACTCGACCGGCGGGTTGGTTTTTCCCGCCGGAACAAACTGGATCGCGAGCAACAGACCGGCCAGGAGAACTCCTCCGCCGAGCCAGGCTTTCCGGGAGATCATTCGTTGGGCTTCACCATTTTCAGCATCTGCTTCGCCTGCCGGTTTTCCGGGTCGATCTCCAACGCTTTCTTCACGCTGGCCAGGGCGCCGGCCGAATCCTGCTTCATCATTTTGGCCTGGGCCATCATCAGGTAGCTTTCCGCGTGCTTCGGATTCATCTCCACGTTCAACTGGAGGACGGTCAACGCTCCTTCCAGGTTCCCTTTCCCCCGGGCCAGGGCCTCGGCCACGTGCGCCAGGCTCATCGGGCCGAAGTCGTAGGAGCCGGAGCCGTAGTACTTCTCCCGAAGCTCCCGGTACCGGGCGATCATGCTCTCCAGGCTTTTCTTCTCATACGTTTTCATCAGGACCTGCTCCAGGGTCGCCGGGTTGGTAAGGCCCCGGTGGCAGGTGACGCAGGTGACTCGCATCGGCTCCTCCCCAGGTTCGGGGAGCAGCTTGCCGTTGATCTGGCGCACCATCCGCACCATGATCCGGGCGGTCTTCTTGTGCTCCATCTTGTCGGAGGCCCAATCCATGCTGTCGAAATCGCCCGGTGTTTTCATGACGTGGCAGTAATCGCAGCGGACGCCCAGCCCCATGGAAAAGCTCCGCATGGCGCCGATCAATTCCTGTTTTCCGATGGTTTCGGGGAAGACCTTCAAGTTGGTGAACTTGTCGGGAACTTCCGCCCCGGCCGATCCGGCGCCGATCGCCGTGATGGCGGCGATGAGTACAAAAATGCGCATCCGCTTGCTTATCAGCATGTTTCTCCATCCTCCGTCGTCGCTAACCCGCTT
>CAZZIV010000305.1:0-3177 GCA_964654385.1 uncultured Acidobacteriota bacterium
GATGACGGCAGTTTCGGCTCCGCAGTAGGTGCTTCATGCATAAAGCGGGCTAGCCCATATTCAGGCTCAGGGACCGTGCTTTGTACCGGGTATGGTCCAGCCGGGCGGCCCGGTCCAGGAGACGGAGGGATTCGGGCAGCGCAGGGCGAAACGACCATTCGTCCGCCTGCCCGCCGGCGGCCTGGAAACAGCCGGACCACTCGTTCCACCATGGCGTGACCCCTTTCGCCACCGGTTCCACGATCAGGATCCGCGCTCCCCGTTCCGCCGATTCCACGAGCCGGGGCAACAGGGCCGCCCGGACCTCTTCCCGGAACTCGTTCACCGACCAGGCGGCGATGAGGGCGTCCCGCCGGCCGGGCATCGGAACTTTCGAGACGTCCCGCCGGCTCGCCCGGTGTTTCAGCCGGAACCGTTCATAGGTCCACTCCGCTTCCTCCACCGCCCAGGGGTGGAAATCGTAGCCTTCCACGGCGGGCCGGCCCCGGGCCGCCGCCGCCCAGGCCGCTCCGGCGGCGCCGGTTCCGCATCCGAGATCGAGGATCCTGTCGGGGTATGGCCGGACCGGCGGAAGAGCCTCCAGGATATGGCGGACCATGAGGAAATGAAGCGGGCCGTAGAACAGGGCGAACGCCGCCCGTTTCCCGGTGCCATCCAGGGCGGAGCCTCGCGTGATTTTTTTCCGGTTGGAAACGTAAAGATCGGAGAGGGCTTGCAACGCCCGCCGGACTTCGGAGAATCGCAGGTCCTGAAGATGGCGCCGTTCCAACTCGGCGTACCAGTCGGGGAATCGGTCGGTCGGGAGGCGGCTCATGGCCGCATGGTATCAGGTGGAAATGAGGGTCAGCTCGCCTTGGCCCGGTAGAACTTGATCACCGGATCCTGGGGGGATGAGAGAAGATACCCGAGCTTCTCGGCCTTGTTCACCGCCGTGGAACGGTCGGGAGACCAGGCAACGCCTTCGCCGGTGGTCCGGTCTTCGACTTCGTACCAGATCAGCTTGTCCGTACCGCGATAGCAGTAGACCTTATAGAGTAGTCCTTTCATCAGGTTGCCTTGCCTCCGAGGGGGGTTCTTCGCTTTCCGCGCCTTGGTTACGCCTTCTGACTTACGAGCGGACCTGGGGTCCGTCAAGGGCTTTCCCTGCAAGGGGATCCGATTTGGGCCGGAGCCGGCGGGGTTTTCCGCGTTGTTGGTGTTTCGGCCGGAAGCTACCGGGCAAAGCTGCGGAGGCGCCGGCCTTTCCGGTTCCTGGGGATCAGCGGGCGCCCGGTTCGGTCGTAGGTCTCGCTGCGGCCCGGGGTTCGAATTTCCAGGACACCGTCGTCCCGGAGAGTCCATTCCACCGGCTCCCGGTCGTCGCCGTACGACCAGGTGTAGATCCAGGATCCGTTCTGCAGGCGATCGAGAACGAGGATCCCCATTTCAGGCAGGTTCTGATCCTCGGGGAAGGCGATCTCCAGGCCGAGAAACGCCCCTGCCCGGGTGGCCCGGAAATCCAGGACGGAACCGGCGGCCGCGTCCAGGTGGTAAACGGAATCGCCGTGCCGGTCGTACAGGGTGAAGTCGATGCCGGACTGTTCCGGCGTGGCGGTCATCAACGCGATTCCGCGCCCCTGGTCCAGGACGTGCGCCTGTTCCACGAATCGGTCCGGCGGGAGGGGCAGGGACCAGCGACCCCGTGGGTGGTCCGGGTCGATCCAGGCGACGGAGACGTTCCCGGACAGGGAGCCGTCTTTCCCGGGAGGGCGGATCCAGGTCCGGACCAGGACGCCGGACTGGTCGTCCGGGGAAATCTCCACCGTTTCCAGGATCTCCGAATCCGGGAACAAGGTTTTTCCTGCCGCAGCCCCTGCCTCCGCCCGTTCGCTTCGCGTGTCCCGCAGACCTCGATCCAGGACCACCGACCCGTTCCGGAAGATCAGCAGGCGAAGGCCGGAATCCGGGTAATCCTGGATGCCGCCTGGAATCGACAGGGCCTGGTACTCCGGATCCTCCCGCTGAAAGAGGGCCAGCCGATCGCCGGGACCCGCGAGGGCGCGGGCCGGGAAAAGAAACAGCAGGAGCAACAGGAGCGGCCGGCCGGTCCGGAGGCGGAAATGTCCGATCCCCGGTTCCTGGCCGGTTGAGCGCCGGTCGGCGCCTTGGTAAGATTGGATGTTCGTTCGGAATCGGACCACAACCGTTTCATCATAAGTCAAAGGAGGCTTTCATGTCCCATCAACTTCCCGAGCTGCCGTTCGCGCCGGAAGCTCTCGAACCGCATATCAGCGCCAACACCCTCTCCTTCCACCACGGCAAACACCACAACGCGTACGTCGCCAAGCTGAACGCCGCCCTGGAAGGACACGCCGACCTGGAAGGCATGTCCCTGGAAGAGCTGATCCGCAACCTGGACAAGGTTCCGGCCGAGATCGCCGGCGCCGTCCGGAACAACGGCAGCCAGCATTTCAACCACAGCCTGTTCTGGACCGTGATGAAGCCGAACGGCGGAGGGGAGCCGACCGGGGAACTGTCCGACGCCATCCAGTCCACCTTCGGTTCCTTCGCCGATTTCAAAAAGAAGTTTTCCGCCGCCGCCGCCACCCAGTTCGGATCCGGGTGGGCCTGGCTGAGCATCGTGAACGGGAAGCTGGAGATCACCAGCACGTCCAATGAAGACTGCCCCCTCTCCCACGGAGCCACTCCGCTCCTGACCATCGACGTCTGGGAGCACGCCTATTACCTGGATTACCAGAACCGGCGTCCCGATTTCATCGAGGCCTGGTGGAAGGTGGTGAACTGGGACCAGGTGACCAAGTACCTGAAGGAAGCTTGATTTCTTGCCGCCACGGCGCCAAAACTGGATCCCGGGGGCCGGGCTTTTGTCCGGCCCCCTTCTCCTTCGCTCCGGCAGGGAAGGACCGGGCTCCGACGCTTCCCTCCGTCCCCGTCAACTCCGGCGCACCTCGCTTCTCTTCCTCTTCCTGCTCCTGTCATCGATCCCTCTGCTGATCGCCGCCGACTGTCCCCACGGCGACCTGGACCCCCGTTACTGCGATGCCGATGGCGACCTGGTGGCGGACCGGCCCGGTCCAGGAGAAAAAACCGACGATCCGAAAACGCTGATTTTCGCCTACACGGCGGTGGAGGACGCGGCGGTCTCTCGACAGGCGTGGCACGAGGTGCTGGCCGGCG
>CAZZIV010000306.1:0-3149 GCA_964654385.1 uncultured Acidobacteriota bacterium
CCGGATCGAACGGATCGCCGAGGAACTGGCCCGTGCCCGGATCGAACAGCCCCCAGGGCGCCCATTCGGAGCGTGTGGACCAGGTGTGGGAGGCCGATGCGGTATACCCTCGCCGGCTCAAGACCAGTTCAGCCGTCCCACCGGCCACCGTGTGGTCCGGCGGCAGGATGAACTGGAGGGGGGTGGTAAGGGACGCGCGGAATTCCGAGGCCTCCTTCTCCTGGAAATACTTCACAAGGTCGAGGCTCCCGGCAAGGTTCAATTTCAGGTACGGCCCGATCGGGAAGCCGACCTGCAAGGACATCGCCTGCCGGCGCGTTTCGATCCGTTCGGCCAGAAGTTCCTGGTCGGCGTTGAATACCTTGTCCTCGAATTTCAGCGCGCTGCCGGTGACGTTCAAGGTCATGTCGATCTTTTTCCCGAACAGGTCCGGATGGGTGGCGGTGCCGTTGAACAGGACCCCGGCGAAGAGCAGGTTGGTCTGAATCCCTTTTCCGAACAGGTCGTAGTCGAAATAATTCACCCCCGCCAGGGGCGCTACCGAGTTCAGCCCGTTGTCCTTGAACAGTCCTCCGGCGGCAAACAACTGGCTGGTATCCATGGTCTCCCGGACAGTCCGGCTTCCGTCTTTTTGACGATCCAGGTATCGGAAGCCTTTCGATGTGTCCTGCAGCATCTGGTTCTCGGACCGGTACGCCTCGTCCAGTGTGGCATCGTAACGATCCGCTTCAGGATTGATCTTGTAATCCATGAAATGGACTTCCCTCTGAACCAGGAAACTCTCTCCTCCCACCGACCACACCTGTTGGCCATTGATATGGGAGACCATCCAGAGATCTCCTCCATCCGGCCCTTTCACCGGCTCGTAAAAGTCCCGTTCATTGTTGGCCAGAACAGGGGGATCCAGATTATCCTGCACCAGGGAAACTTTCAGCCGGGTGAACCGCTCCACGTCGATCCAGATCCTGCCCCTGTAGAGAGGCTTCGCGGGATCCGGGTCGATCGGATCGAAGGCCAGGACATACGCTTCCCGTCCGCCCACCCGGTCTCGTCCGGCAAGACGATAGCGGTAGGTTTTATCCAGGGTCAGGTCCAGCGGCAGCGTCACAACCTTCTCCGGCTGGATCAGCGGGATCTCGGGAAATTTCTTCCACGGCACCTTGGCGCCATTGACACGGAATTCACTCTGTTCCCAGGTCAGGTCTCCGCCCCGTTGCCAGAAGTAGCGGCTCTGGATCGACACATCGACGTTGGTCCCGCCCTGGGCGAATTTAAAGTGGTAATCGACCCTGGCGTCGGCCATCCAGCGGTCGATCTTGTCGTCCTGCACTTCCTGGACCGTCTGGTACCGGGCGATGATCTCCGCGGCGGACAGCCCCCGGGTCCGATCCACCTCCAACTGTTCCGTTTCCAGGTCGAAATCAGGGGTGGCCACCCCTGCCTGGTATTCGAGAATCAGCGGAAACCTGGAGCCCCGGATCTTGATCCGACGGCCTCCTCCCGCACCGCCGTCTCCTTCCAGGCGGGTCGAGGACGTTCGAAGCCGGGTCCCTGTGAGAGGGTCCAGGATGTAAGGGTTTCTCACGAATCCGCCGGGAAGGTCCAGGGTCGGCCTGGCCCTCGAGCCGGAATCCGGAGCCTCCGGAAAGCGGAACACCAGCAGCGCCTCGAACGATTCGCTGTTGAAAAAACTTCCCATCACGCTCCCCTCGTCCGCTATTCCCCCGTCGGGACCGTGGAACACCGCCTTGCCGGAGGGAGCCGGACCGAAGCCCCGGTTCAAGGCCGCCTGCATTCCCCCCAGCCATCCGGCGAGTTCTTTCCGGACCGGCAGGTCATCGGAAAGGTCGAGCAGGCCGACCGCGGCGCCGCCGTTGAGACCGGCCAGCACGGCGCCGAGAGCTTCGTGCACCTCCCCTTCGCCGCCGGACCACTCAACCTGGACAACCACCTGGGGAGCGGGCGGGTATTTCACTGCCTCCAGCATCAGTTCCTGGAGAGTGCGGGCTACGACCTCCCCGGTGCCGCCATGGTACCGGACCGGTAGGACGTCCACATAAGCCGAAGTTTCGTTCTTCCAGAGCTCCCGCTGCCAATCGAGCCGGGAGGCATCGACCGCGCCCTGGGCGATTCGGGGCGGTTTCGCTCCTCTCGCCGCCGCTTCGGCGCGGATCGCCAGGGTGGTCTGTTTCAGGATGTAAGCGTAGATATCCGCAGGATAGCCTTCCTGTTCTCGAGTACCCGAAGGGAGGTCCATCACCTCGATCAGGTCCACCCATGGACCCAGTTCCGCCTCCGCTCCCCGGACGAAACGGATCCAGCCCGCCAGGGAGGACGGGTCCAGGGGAGAGAAGAGACCGCCCTCCCCAGGATCGGCGGGATCGGTAGCCGCCAGGCAGAGATGGACCGCCGCACCGGCCTCTGCGGCCCACTTCACCTGCTCCTTGACGCCGGCGAAATCAAGGGCGCCGTCGTTCCCTTCCACGGTGTTCCAGTCGGCGACGATCCGGATGACGGTCCCTGCCAGGGAATTCCGCGTCCAGGACGCTTCTCCCGGGAAAGGTCCGGAACCGGTACCTGCATTCCAACCCAGGGATATCCCCGGCTTCGCTGGTTGGGTGCCGGGATCCTGCGCCAGGCCGGCGCTCCAGAGCAGAGTTGTAGCCAGGATGAGTGCCGCCCTGAAGGCAGGGAAAGATAAACCGAGCATCTTATTTTTCGCCATGAGAGTGCGTGACCTCCTCCGACGCTGCACCCCCCGGCATCGGCTGGAAAACGATATTTTTCGCCAAGGCCCAGGGGCTGTCAACCGGCCGGATCGGAAACGTGCCGGAGATCCGGGCGGGACGGTCGATGCCGTTCCCCCGAGCCTGGAGATGAAAACATGGACAAAGAGATCTTTATTTCCGGGAACGCCCGGACACCGATCGGCCGGTTCGGAGGGGGCTTGCCGGAACGGCGGCGCCGTCGCCCGGAGCACTCGATCGGCTGCGCGAGAGCCGGGGTTTGGTTGGCCTGGATCCAGGAAATGTTGAAAAAAGGGCCCAGAAACGGCCTGGCGCCCCCTGAGCCTCCAGGGGGACGGGGGGGACGGCCCCGCTGACCGGAATCCGAAATCCGGCTTGCGGGTCCCCGGCGAAAGACCAGAT
>CAZZIV010000307.1:0-3136 GCA_964654385.1 uncultured Acidobacteriota bacterium
TGCAGGATCGTTTCCGTATCGATATCAATTAGCGGATTGTCGTTGGAGCTATTCAGTTCGGTCTCGATGGTCTTCTGGATCCACGGCAGGGCATCGGCCAGAACACCGAGAACATGGGGAGCGCAACGTAAAGCATACGATTCCTGGACCCTTTTGCGCACATTGTTCCAGTCCGGCGCCATGCTCAGGTCTTCGCGGATCCAGCCTGCGACCTCGGCCTGGCCAGGGAACGGCTTCATGCTGAAGATCCTGGAATCGTAATGCTCCCTGTTCCCGGCAAGCCCCAGAACCGCCAGTGACGTGAGCCTGCTTCCAAGTCGAAGCAGGTACCGGGCTCTTTGGAAGGCGAGGCACGCCAGCCCCGTCATGACACTGGTTCCGTTCATGATCGCCAGCGCTTCCTTCGGGCGCAGCCGCAACGGCTTGAGGCCGTGTTGCCCGAGGGCTTCCACGGCAGGCCGCACCCGGTCCTCGTGCCATACAGACCTTTCTCCGGAAATCACCGCTGCGATGTACGACAGCGGCGTCAAGTCACCGCTGGCTCCTACCGAGCCTTCCGATGGAATTCGCGGGAGAATTCTCAGATTGATCAGATCGCACAGCCGCTCCAGAAGCTCAAGGCTGACACCGGAGTCCCCCCGGGCCAGGGAGACCAGTCGCGCCAACAGGACCGCCTGCGTCTCCTCCGGATCCAGAAATCGCCCCAGACCACAACCGTGGAAGCGGGTGAGGTGGATCGGAAGCTCTTCCACCAGTTCGGCTGGAACCGGACGATCGCACGATTCACCGTACCCTGTATTCACACCGTAAACAGCCTTGCTCGACTGCCACAACTTCTCCAGGCATCGCGCCCCTTCACGGATTCTCGAACACCAGGCCTCGTCCCGGTTCAGCCGCACCCCTGCACCCTCGCACGCGACGGCGATCAGGTCGTCGATGGTCGTGGTTCCGGCGCCGACCGGAACGGTTCGTTCAGGACTGTTCTTTCTGCCAATAGTCATAGAAATTGAACCACTGGAACGGTTGTTCGAGGCATAGTGCCTCCAACGTCGTAGTATACGCCGACAAGTACTTTTTGAGACTTTCTTCCCGTCTGCCCCGCGGCAACACGACCTGGTCGGCCAGCAGCCTTGCCATGACCCGGTAACGTCCCTTTCCGGTTCGAATTCCACAGGTCCAGAACACCGGACAACCCAGCAGAGAGGCGATGATCCACGGTCCCTGGGGAAAGGGCGCCATTTTCCCGAGGAAAGGAGCCATGGTGATCCTGTGCGCTGCAGGGTCGCCGGGTGGGGTCCGGTCCCCGAGGAATGCGACGAATTCTCCATCCTCAACAAGGCGCTGAACGGCAATAATCGACGTAGAATCGGATGGATCGTATTCGATGATCCGTGTTTCCGACCTGGGAGCCAACTCACGTAGAACGCGGTTGAGATACGGAGCGTTCTCCCGATACATGACCACGCTCACGGGAAGGTCCCGCTCCTGTGAAAGAACCCGGAGTACTGCAAAACTGCCGAGATGCGCCCCGAGGAGGATCGCACCGCGATCTCGCTTGCGCTGCTCAAGGAGGTAGTGAAGACCTTCCACCTCGATCTCGAATCCGGCCGTGGAGTCGGTCCACATCTTGAACTGTTCCAGGGACGTCACGGCAAAGGAGTAGATATGCCGGTATTGATCAGCCAGACCAGGACGGTGACCGATGGCCGCATCCCCCCCCGGGTGCTCATACAACCGCTGTATGTATTGGCGTGAGGCTGCCCTGCCCTTCCTGCCGGTGATCAAAAAATATACCGCCACCGGGTGGAGAACCATCCGGGACAGGTGGATGCCGAACAGCCGCATGAGACGAACCAGGATCCGAATGCCCAGGATGGAGCCCCGTTCCTGCATTTGGTGCCACGACTGTTGCTCTTTCTTCATGTACCGGTCCTGTTTACCAAAAGGCGGGGTATCCGCAGCAGCATCCCGAACACCAGCCGTGTGTGCATCCAGGAAATGCGCACATTGTCGCGCAGTGTATGAAAATGCGAAACACCGCCCTCGGGGTAGCTGACGCGGGTCGGGATGTTCCGTATCCTTATTCCTTCCCAGAACAGTCTGACGGCGATCTCCGGGTCGAATTCCATCCTCAGTCCTGTTCCGCTTTTTCTTAACACTTTTACGACCGCGTCCACCGGGTAACAGCGAAAACCGCAAAGAGGATCGCTGATCGCCCGGGACAATGTTTCGATCATGACCCAGAACACAGAGATGTGTCGACCGTACAGGCGGCATTTCGGCGCCTCGGGTCCGAAAATCGGTTTGCCTAGAATCAACGCCTCGGGATCCTGTTTCGCAGCCGCGAGAAAAGCCGGGATATCCGATACGGTATGCTGACTGTCGGCATCGAGCTGAACAGCATGGGTACAGCCGGCCTCCCTGGCCCAGAACAACCCTTTCCCCACCGCGAAGCCCTTGCCCTTGTTTTCGGGGAGGTGCAGCACCTGAACTGTCTCGTGTCCTGCTGCGGCCCTCTCCAGCAGCTTCCGGCTTGGAGCACTGCTGCCGTCGTTCACCACGAGACACGGGATGTTGAATGCCGCCACCTCTTCAAGGATCGATCCGATGGTCTCCCCATGCTCGTACATGGGTATGATCAGACAGGGGCGGATCACGAGGAAAGCACCATAACCCCGGAAGCAAACCGGGTTTCCCCTGCCCGAAGCTCATAGCGCATCCGGGACCGCTCTCGATCATGCTCAACACGGAGTTCAAACCGACGTCCCGGCTTCAGTTCACCATGGAATTTGACTTTTTCTATCCGATCAAGGTCTATCGCGTCCCCCAACAACTCGGTTGCCGCATCGTAAACCCATTCCAGCACGACAACGCCGGGGACGATCGGGTAGCCGTCAAAATGCCCCTCGAGATACACAAGGTCCTCCGGTACCATTAGAGCCAGTTGCAACCAGCAGTCACCTTTGGTTTTGTCGACCAGCACGGGACGTACCGGGCCGGACGGGGCATCGTCAAGAAACAGCTTCTCCAGTTCAGCCATTGGAATCTTGCCCTGCAGGTTCACCGGCATTCGGTCGATATACCGGAACTGCCTGGGTAGAGCGATGCGGTCGAAGTGGTCCAGGAGTCCGGATCG
>CAZZIV010000308.1:0-3135 GCA_964654385.1 uncultured Acidobacteriota bacterium
AAATGAATAAGGACTGCAATGTGTTGATTATTGTGGGGAACGAGGTCAGGTCTTGACGAGACCCTGTCCCGACCTTCGGCAAGAAAGAACCGAATGAATTGGGGCGTCGCCAAGCGGTAAGGCACTGCTCTTTGGCAGCAGCATTCGGAGGTTCGAATCCTCCCGCCCCAGCCAGACCAGGAACTCGAATCGTCGAACCAGGTGATTTCACCATGAAAAGCGAGTTGAAGGTATTCTCGGGAAACGGCAATCCGAAACTGGCGCAGGCGATTTGCGAGTACCTGCGGCTGGATCTCGGGAACTGGACCATGCGCCGTTTCAGCGACGGGGAGATCTATTGCCACATCCAGGAGAACGTTCGGGGAACCGACGTTTTTATCATTCAGCCGACCTGTTCCCCGGTGAACGAGAACCTGATGGAACTGCTGATCGCCGCCGACGCGTTCAAGCGAGCTTCGGCGGCCCGGATCACCGCCGTCATCCCGTATTACGGCTATGCTCGCCAGGACCGAAAAGACAAACCGAGGGTTCCGATCTCCGCCAAACTGGTCGCCGACCTGATCCAGGCCGCCGGTTTTTCCAGGCTCCTGACCATGGATCTTCACGCACCTGCCATCCAGGGGTTTTTCGACGTACCGGTGGATCATCTCTTCTCGGCGCCGGTGGTCCTGGACTGGCTGGAACAGCAACAACTGGAAAACCTGCAAATCGTCAGCCCCGATGCCGGAGGCGTGGAACGGGCCCGGTTTTTCGCCAAGAGGCTCAAGACCGATCTGGCGATCATTGACAAGCGCCGGGTGGAAGCGAACGTGGCCGAAACGATGAACGTGATCGGGGACGTGGACGGGAGAACCTGTGTCATCGTCGATGACATCGTCGATACCGCCGGAACCCTGAAGGGATCGGTTCGCGCGCTCAAGGAAAAAGGCGCCGAATCGGTGATGGCGTGCTTTACCCACGCCGTTCTGTCCGGACCGGCCATGGAACGGCTGGCAGCCATGGAACTGGATAAAGTGGTGGTTACGGACACCATTCCGCTGACGCAGGAAAAGGCGTCTTTCCCTGGAATTACCGTTCTTCCTGTCGCCGGGTTGCTGGGAGAGGCGATTGCCCGTATTCATAGCAATTCGTCGGTGAGTTCGTTGTTTATCTGAGTAACGTTCTGGACCTGTTTTCAGGAAATAAAGGGATGAGAGAAAATGAACAGTCATAGCGTCGTCGAGGTTGGCCGCCGGGAGGAAAGCGGAAAAAACGTTTCCCGCAGAATCCGTGCCGCGGGGAAGATCCCCGGGATTCTCTACGGTTTGGCCCGTCCTTCGTTTTCCGTGACCGTGGATCCACGCAAAATCGAGCAGATTCTCCAAACGGAATCCGGCCGGAACAGTATCTTCAACCTGCAGCTCTCCGGCAAGGATGAGAACAAGAGCCGGGCCGTGATGCTGAAGGACCTGCAGAGAGATCCAGTGACAGGCAGGCTGCTGCATGTGGATTTCGTCCGGATCGACCTGGAGGCGCAGGTGACCGTGGATGTGCCGGTGCAGTTGACCGGAGAACCGGTTGGAGTACGGCTGGAGGATGGGATCCTCGACTTCATCCAGCGTTCCGTTCAGGTCGAGTGCCTGCCGACCGAAATTCCGGAATCTCTCGAACTGGACGTCACCGAACTGCACGTCGGACAGACTGGAAGCGTTTCGGATCTGAAGGCGCCGGAGAACGTCAAAATCCTGGACGATTCCGATTCCACCCTGGTCGCGGTTTCGCAGAAGCGCGCCGAGATCGTGGAGGAGGTCGCGGAAGAAGAAGAAGAAGCCGAAGCGGCCGGGGAAGCGGCGGAAGCGGCCGGGGAGGCTGCGGCGGAAGGCGAAGAGAGCGGCGAGAACAGCTGAGTCCCGGAGCGGTGAAGATCATTCTGGGACTGGGGAATCCCGGCCCTCGCTACCGGGATACCAGGCACAACATCGGTTTCATGGTTGTGGACAGGCTGGCGGGGCGGGCCGATCTGGTGTTCCCCGAAGAGCCGGAGGGGGACCTGGAGGCGTGGACGGCGGAAGGCCGATATGGAGGGGAAACGATATTCATGGCGAAGCCGGCAGGGTTCATGAACCGGTCGGGCATCGCCGGGCGGAAGCTCATCCAGCGGTACAGGGTCCAGGCGAAGAACCTTCTGGTGGTCTACGACGACGCGGACCTCTCCTTCGGCAAGATTCGGATCCGACCCGGTGGGGGGGCAGGAGGGCATCGGGGGGTCGAATCCCTCCAGGAGGAACTGGCAACCTCGGACTTCCCCAGGCTGAGAATCGGAGTTTCCGGGAAAGAGAGGGATGGTACCGACCTGGCCGATTATGTTTTGAGTCCTTTCGACGCCGACGAATCGAGCCGGCTGGGAAAAATTTTGGAACGAGCGTCCGACGCGGCGGAAGCGTGGATGGGCGAAGGAACAACAGCAGTAATGAACCGGTTCAACGGCATGGCCGATTCCGGTTTCGAAGAGGGTTCAATCCCGGACCGATGACCCGGGAAAATTGAAGGAGCGATTGTCGTTATGGAAAATATTCTCTCGTACAGCCCGTACATCGGACTGGGCGGACTCGTGTTTGCCGCCATTCTCTACGGGTGGATCGTGAAGAGCCCGTCCGGTTCGGACCGGATGAAGGAGATCTCCGAGCAGATTCACGCGGGAGCGATGGCGTTCCTGAAGAAGGAGTATTCCATGCTCCTCGTGTTCATCGTGGTGGTGGCCGGCCTGCTCTGGAAATTTCTGGCCTTTCATACCGCAATCGCCTTTATCGCCGGGGCAGCCTGCTCGATCCTGGCCGGATTCTCCGGGATGAACGCCGCCACGCGGGCCAACGTCCGGACCACCGAAGCGGCTCGGAGCAAGGGGCAGGGAGCCGCCCTGCTCCTCGCGTTCAACGGCGGCGCGGTGATGGGCGTCTCGGTGGCCAGCCTGGGCCTGATCGGGGTTTCCATCGCCTACATGCTGTTGTTCCAGGATGGCGATTTCCTCGAATTGAGCAAGATCAGCGGCTTCGCCATGGGTGCCTCTTCCATCGCCCTTTTCGCCCGGGTCGGAGGCGGCATTTACACGAAAGCGGCAGATGTGGGCGCCGACCTGGTGGGCAAGGTGGAGGCCGG
>CAZZIV010000309.1:0-3129 GCA_964654385.1 uncultured Acidobacteriota bacterium
TCCTGTCCCACACAGTCGGACGCGCTGACTGCCAGACCCCGGCTCTCCGGGCAGACGGGGAGGGTCCCGTCCAGGCTTCCCCCGGTCGGTTCGCCGTCGATCCGGATCCGGGCGGCGGGCAGGTCTCCCTCCAGCCTCAAATCGACCCGGGCCGGCTCCAGTTCGACGCGTGGAAGGGTCAGCGGCGCCGGATCCATGACGTCCACGGTCACCATCCGGACGATCTTGCTGGGGTGATGGCAATCCAGCGAAAATTCGAAGGAGTGTTCCCCAAGGGGAACATCGGCCAGGACCAGGACCGGATCCTGGGATCCGGCGACTCCTTCCATGGTACCGGTTGACCGGGACGTCTTCCCGACCTCCACACCATCCAGGAAGACTCGGACATCGGGCAGCCAGGAACGCACCAGGACGTCCCGGGCGTTCGGATACAGCTGCCTCTCCAGGCGAAGTTCCACGCCGGCCGGCACCTCCAGGATCTCCTCGACCGGCTCGTACCCTTTCTTCTCGATCCGGATCCTCCGGGAGCCGGCCAGGACCGCTACGGTTCCTTCCGCGGACGGGATCTTCTCCCGATCGTCCACGTAAAGCGTCGTCCCGTCCGGTTGGATATCGAGCCGAAGGGTTCCGATCATCGCTGCGCGGACCCGGTTGAACCGTTCCGCCGCTTTCGGTGTGATCAGGGATTCTTCCGGTCGGAACGCGGGGCGCAGGTTCAGGACTTCCCGATAATCCTTCTCGGCCGCGTCCAGATCCCCGAAGGCGACATGGGCCCGCGCCCTGAGAATCCAGGCCTCGGCGCGATCCATCCGGGAGAGGTCCGTCCGGGCCATGAGCAGATCCAGTTCGGCCAACGCCTTTTCCAACTGCAGTTGGATCAGGTCGTCCCGCACTACCTGCAAGGCGGCTGCGACATCCTCCGCGGCGACAGGAGGTTCTTCCTGGGCCGCCGTGGTTCCCAGGAGCGTACAGGCGATGATGAGCGGTAGAATCGATCGACACATGGAGGTCGGGCTCCTTACTCAGCGAAAGAGGTGAAGACGGCCGGAGGACGGATCCGGGAGGCCGAATCCACCATTCGGGTATAGGACCAGGGAAGACGGCCGGGCAGGCCCTTTCCCGTCCAAGACCAGCCGCCCGAGAGATTCTCCTCGGGCGCCGTACAACAGGACGGCCCGGCCCCGTTCATCCAAGACGGCGAAACGGCCCCGATGATCCGAAGCCAGCGCCGTCGCCTTCTGGAAAGAGCCGCCGGCCACCTGCCGGCTTTCTCCTCCAGGCCGAAGCTCGAGAACCCTGCCGTTTCTGCCGTCCAGCCCGAGGAGACGCCTCCCGTCCCACGCGATCGCCGCGAGACGGGTCTTCCCTTCCCAGTAAGTTTCCAGGCGGTTCGCGCCGGGCTCCAGCCTGCCCACCCGGTTCCCCTTTCTGTCCAGGATCCAGACGACCCCGGTGGAACCCGCGTCCAGGCCTCTCGGGGAGGCGAACAGGTCCAGGGACAGGATCGGACGGGGATCCCGGCCCCGGATCCGGAACAATCGCTCGCCGGCGGCGACCCAGATCTGCCCGAAACCATCCACCGCGGCCTTGCCGGCCTGGGGGATCTCCCATTCCGCTTCCTGGGCGCCGATTCCGTCGAATCGAACGACCTTTCCGGACTTCCGATCCGACAGGATCATCCCTCCTCCAGGCAGGGCGGCCGCCCCATCCACCGACCGGAAACCCGGGAGGGAGAAGCCTGAATGCTTCCGGACGATCGCCCCTCCCCCCGACTGTTTCAGAAGAAGCGACTCCATGGCGACCTTTCGAAGCGTGGCACACCTGGCCTTGGAGCCGGGAGCCGACCGGCCCAGTGGCTCCAGCCGGACGGCGGTCTGCTCTCCTTCCTGAGCCAGGGCGGCGGCCGCCCCGTAATCTCCCTCCTGGAGAGCCGCCTCGGCCAACTTCAACCGGGCCAGGATCCCGACGGCGGAAGCCGGCCGGTCCACCAGAAGTCTCTGCAGGGCGTTCACCGCCCGCTGCCGATGCCCGCTTCGCAGGTCGATCGCCGCGGAGGCGAACCTGGACCTTGCGGCCCATCGCCCCGCAGAGGGATCGTTAGCCACGGAAAGCAGGTCGGTCCGGGCGGCTGCCAGGTCCTGCCCCGCCACCGGTTCGGACCGAAGCAGGGCCAATCGGTACTGGGCCTCGGGAACCCTGTCCCCGCCCGGATACCCGGCGGTGACCCGGGCTAGAATTTCAAGCGCCTGTTTGAGGACGTCTTCCTCCAAAACCCCCAGGTCCGAGGGCCAGTCCGGAATTTGCAGGAGGTTCGCTTCCTCCACCAGCGCATCATCGGCAAGCGGCCCTTCCGGCGCCAACTCGACCACCTTCCGAAGCGCTGCAGCCGCCTGGGGGGATCGTTCCGCCGCGAGCCGACGCGCGATTCGAAACTGGCGGGCGGCGGCCGCTTCATCGGCCCGCGCCGGGACCGCTCCGGCGACGGCCGACACCGTGATCGCGAGAGCCAGCGCTCCCATCTTCGACTTCCTGAATCTCATCGTCGTCCCCCGAAGGTCACTCGAACCGGTGGGTTCGGTCCTGCTTTCAGTTTCAGATCCTGGTCCTGCACGGCGCCGGTGTGCACCAGTTCCACCCGGAGCCGATAGGAGCCGGCGGCGATCGAGTAGCCGGGGAGCGGTGTATCGCCCACGTAATGCCAGTCTCCCCCTTCAGGTCGGGCCAGGTAGACCTTGCAGTTGGGCGGGTAAGCCAGAACCGAAAGCTCCGCCAGCTTCGGCAGGTTCACGGCGACCCGGCCGGTCTCCCCTCCCTTCACCTCCACCCTTGCGGAAACATCCACCCAATACCGTTCGTTGGTAAGACGGATTTTATGACGCCCTTCCTCCAGTTCCACCGACTCCAGCCCTTTCCCGACGCGCTTCCCATCCACGTCGACCAGGAGAGGGTACGAACTTTCGGGCAGGCGAATCACACCGGTGGGAATCGGCTCCAGGCTGACACCGCTCAGTGCGGTCCTGGCCTGCAGGGGCGTGGCCCCGGCCGGGATCGTTTCTCGGACCAGTTGAAAGTGAGCGGGGCGGAATTCGACAACATTCTTCTGGGACAGGGCCCGCTTCAGCTCGGAAG
>CAZZIV010000310.1:0-3128 GCA_964654385.1 uncultured Acidobacteriota bacterium
GGCTGTTGCGGTTGAGTAGATGGTCGACAAGAAGAAGCAGGTAAATGCCGCATCCTTTTTTGGTGAGCAGGGGATCTTTGGTGACGCTCAGATAGACACCGTGGATATCGGCTCGACCCTGAAGGTGGCCAATCTCACTACAACAGAGCGCAATGCACTTGCGGCGGCCAGCCGTGGAAGCAGGCGGGCGTCCAGGCCGGCGGCGGCGAGACGACGGGCCAGCCGCCGGAACCCTTTGGCCGTGGCGCCGTTCTTCACCAGGGTCATCGGCGCCAGGTGGTGCCGCACAAGGCCGGAAACCTGGGCGGTCACTCCCGACGACGCCCGGATCCGCGCCAGGAACGCCTCGCAAACAGGCACACCGGCCGGTTCATGGCCCGGCGACCGGATCCTCCCGGCTTCATCGGTGACGGTGGTGAGCGGCTTCCCCAGGTCATGGCAGAGGGCGCCGAGCATCAGCACCCAGTCCCGGTCCGGCTCGCCGGTTCGAAGGCCGGCCTCCTGGTCCAGGACCAGGAGGGTGTGCTCCCAGACCGTCCCTTCCGGGTGCCAGGCCGGGTCCTGGGGAACTCCGATCATCGCCGCAAGTTCGGGGAAGAACCGGAGCAGGCCGGTGGTCCGCAGGAACTCGAAGCCCAGGGACGGCCGTTCGGCCTGGAGAAGCAGCTTCCGAAACTCCTCGTGCAGCCGTTCCCCCGGCAGGTCGGAAAGATCCAGGCCGGCGCACAGCTCCAGGAGCCGGTCGTCCGGCCGCATCTCGAAGCGGGCCAGGAACTGGGCGACCCGCAGCCCCCGGAGCGAGTCTTCGGCGAAGCGGGAAGGGTCGGTGGCCCGGAGGATGCCGGCACGAAGATCGTATTCGCCGCCGTGAGGGTCCAGGAGGATCCCGTCCAGCGGATCGTACCCGATGCTGTTGATGGTCAGGTCCCGCCGCCGGGCCGCGTCGGCGAAATCGAGGTCCGGGTCCAGGTCGACCACGAAACCGCGATGCCCCCGGCCGACCTTGGAGTCTTTCCGGGGGAGGGCGATATCCAACGGCACACCTTTGATCTTCAGAACGCCGAACGCCCGGCCGACGGCGATCACCTCTCCGAAGCCGGAGAGCAGTTCCTCCAGCCGGCGGAGCGGGAGGCCGAACACTTCCATGTCGTAATCTTTGGAATCCAGGCCGAGAAGGCGATCCCGCGTCCAGCCGCCGACCAGGAGAGCCCTGCCTCCTGCGCCGCGCACCGCCTGGGCGATCGCCTGGATCTGTGGATCGACCGGGAACCGTTCTTTCATCAAGCGGATTGTGTCACAAACCGCTCCTGATATCGCTCCACCCGGTCCGGTGTGCCCAGATCGGTCCACTCGCAATCCCCGGCCTGCACCACCGAGAGGGAGGCGCAGGAACGCTCCAGCACTTCCCGGCTGAAGTCGCATTTCGGGATCGACTCGTAAATCGAATCCAGCCGCTCGGCGGCGACCCGGACCATGCGCCACCAGCGATCCAACCGGCCGGCCACCTCCGGCGCCGTATCGGCGACCATTCCGTGAATCGTTTCGGCGGCGCCCACGAAGATGAAGCTGTTCATCAGGGCGCCGGCCTTCATCAATTTTTCCCCTTCCACCGGCTCCGGTTTCTCCACGAAGATTCCGACCTGGCGGATCTTCCTGGAAGGGCCGGACGGCAGGATCCATCCGTACCCGTTTTCCCATCGCCGGGGCTTGATCCCCACCAGGATCACCCGGTCCCGGCGGCTCTCCGCCTCGGTGAACGCTTCCTGGATCGCAGCCTGCAGCCGGGGCTCATGCTCTACGTGATGGTCGGTCGGCATCACCGCCACCACGGCGCCCGGATCCCGGTTGAGAATCTCCAGGACAGGGAACAGGATGCCGGCGCCGGTTCCCCGGTTCCGAGGTTGCACCAGGATGTTGGCGGCAGGGAAACCCTTGAGTTGTTCTCGCCACCAGCGCCGATGCTGCTTCGCCACCACTACCACGGTCCGCTCCAAGGGAGCGACGGCGGCAGCCCTTCGCAGGGTCCACTGAAGCATGCTTTCGGAACCGCCCCAGGCGAAAAACTGTTTGGGAACCGCTACACCGTCGGGACCGTTGGTCAGCTTTCGAACTCTCGAACCTTCCCCCGCCGCCAGGAGCACCACCCACCGGTTCCCGGCCTTCTTCCCCCGAATCGCTTCCATTCGCCACCCCAATCTCTACTAAGTCACTGGAAATACTGGTGGTTGTCTCTGCCTTCCATGTAACAATATGGTCCCCGGAAAGGCGGAGTGCAAGTCGGGTGGATCGACTGCGAAAGAGGTGGCGGGAGAGTGGATGATCCCGTAGCTGTGACCAGCATTTCGGCCGATTCCGCACTCGGGAATCTACCTACGGACGAGTTGTATCGCGGGCCGGTTTGAAAGGGAATGCAGCGTGATGGTCCTATCCGGTACTGGATGTTCCGGCCGTTGCTCCTCGCCGTAAGTTTACGGACCCGTTCCTTGAACCGCCGGACTGCTGCATCCGTCCAACGCAGCTTGCCGCCGCTTTGCTGAAAGCCGAGGAAGGAACACTCGTTCAGTCGAGCGGCCTTTCGCAGTCCACTGCGACACGCAATCCGTCCCGGTGGGCCTGCACCATCTCTTCCAGCGCCATCCTCCGGCTGACTCCTCCACCCTCAACGGACCGGTTGCCCGATTCGCCGCTCCCCGTTGCCGGGACGCATGGCGTGGAGGTCTCCCCAGATAAGAACGCGAACTTCCGCTGTGCAACCTCAACATTTACCTCCGCACCTGAACCTTGGGCGTCGGTGCGTTGTGCCGCCTTACCCGGCGCGTCGGCCTTATATGCTGTTTCTGTTCGTAGGCTCACAGCTTTGAACTCCGGCTTCCTTCCCACGGGCGGTCACCCTTCCGCAGTTGCCTTCGTCTAGTATTTCCTCTACGCTTTCACGGCGTAGAGAGGTTCACATACAGGGGACTTGAACCCCATAAGTTCGCGCCCATGCTGGGCGTACACAAAGCAATGCAGCGGACCGGCTCTGTCGGCCGCTGATCGCCAAACCGTTTGGCGGACCAAAATCTTTGTGAATAACTAGTCCTTGAACAAGCGTGATTTCAATTCTGGATGATAAAGAAAATACTCGA
>CAZZIV010000311.1:0-3123 GCA_964654385.1 uncultured Acidobacteriota bacterium
CGGACGGCCCTGCAGCGCCGGCGGTGTCGATCGGGCGCCCTGGCTGGTGGCGGGGGCGGTCATGTTCTGGGTGGCCGTCTTTGCCGCGATCTACGCCTGCCAGGACGTCGTTCACGACCGGTCGGCGGGGCTGCACTCGATCCCGTCCCGCTTCGGCATCCCCCGGGCGCTCCGGCTCGCCCGCCTGTTTCATCTCCTGGCCCTCGCCGCCATGGCGGCGGTCGGCCTCGCCGCCGGGCTGCACACGGTGTACTGGACCGGGTTTGCGGGGATCGCCCTGGTTTTCCTCTGGGAGCACCGGCTGGTGCGCGCCGACGATCTCTCCCGGCTGGGCGTCGCCTTCTTCAACATGAACGGCGTAATCAGCGTTCTGTACTTCCTGGTCGTCGTGGCCGCCGTGAGAGTCGAATGAAACGGCGGCGGTGGATCGTCGGCATCACCGGCGCCAGCGGCGCTCTCTACGCCGCCCGTTTCGTAAAGGCGGCGCTGGCGGCCGGCAACGACCTGGAACTGGTGGTCAGCGCCTACGGCCATCGCCTCCTGGTGGAAGAATGCGGCCTGAACCTGAAGAAGGAATCGTTCCCCGACTGGCTCGACCGGACCTGGGGGCCGGAAGAGCGGACCGGCCGCTTGTCCATTCACTCCGCCGGGGAGATGGGAGCGAATATCGCCTCCGGCTCCGGACCGGTGGACGGCATGGTCGTGATCCCCTGCTCCATGAAGACGCTTTCCGGCATCGCCCGGGGGGCGGCGAGCAACCTGATCGAAAGGGCGGCGGACGTCACCCTGAAGGAAAGGCGGAAACTGATCCTGGTTCCCAGAGAAACGCCTCTGAACCTGGTCCAGATCGAAAACATGCGCGCCGTCACCCTGGCCGGCGGGGTCATCGTGCCGGCGATGCCGGCGTTCTACCAAAAGCCACGGCGGATGGAGGACCTTGCCGATTTCATCGTCGGCAGAGTACTGTCTCTGCTGCGAACACCCCACGAACTGTACCCGGCCTGGGACGGACCCTGACCGCCGTTCCGTTGGAGATCTCATGAGCGATATCCAGAAACTTCTCGATTCCCCTTCCTACATCAAGGCGTACGAAGATGTTGATTTCCTGAAGCGGGACGAGCTGCGCGCCGTTCGCCTCCAACTGGAACTCCTCAAACCGGAGATGATCCAACAGGCGGAGGGGATCGAATCGACCATCGTTGTGTTCGGGTCCGCACGAACGCCGGCGCCGGAGACGGCCAAACGATCGGTGGCCGAAGCGGAAAAGGCGGCCAAGGAACGGCCGGACGACCCGGACGCTTCCTTCCGGCTCAAGAAAGCCAGGAAGGGGCTGGAGCAGTCCCGGGTCTACGAAGCCTCCAGGGAGTTTTCCAGGATCGTATCCAGCACCTGCCAGATCGACGGCAAGTGCGAATACGTGGTCATGACCGGAGGGGGACCGGGAATCATGGAAGCGGCCAACCGGGGCGCCCATGACGTCGGCGCGAAGAGCATCGGGCTGAACATCTCTCTCCCGTTCGAGCAGTTTCCGAACCCGTACGTGACTCCGGAACTCTGTTTCGACTTTCACTATTTCGCCATCCGGAAAATGCATTTTCTTATGCGCGCCAAGGCGCTGGTCGCTTTCCCCGGTGGGTTCGGCACCCTGGATGAACTGTTCGAAACCCTGACCCTGATTCAGACCCGGAAGTCCGACCCGGTCCCGGTGGTTCTCTACGGCCGGAAGCACTGGGAGCGGCTGATCAACTTCAACCTCCTTCTGGAGGAAGGGATGATTTCTCCGAAAGACCTGACGCTTTTCTCCTACGCCGAGACCCCGGAGGAGGCGTGGAAGACCATCCAGAGGTTCTACGCCGTATAGGACTTATCGACGGAACGAATGGGCGCCAGGAAACCCGGTCTACCCGTAGTGTTCCATTATTGGATCGTCCCGTAATCATGCCGCTTCTCGGTAGTAATAGTTAAGCAAGCCGCCGAGTCGCTCCTGCCTGACTAGCGGGCCATTTCCAGAACATCCGTTGGCCGGTCGGATAAACGTACCATCAAGCCCCTGATGCGGGCGTTCTTCGTGGTAGTGAGCCATGTATTCGCGAATCAGTTCTCGCAAGTGCGCCTCACCCAGCGGGATAACACGGTCGAGGCACTCCTCTTTAATTGAGCGGATGAATCGTTCGATGAAGGCGTTCAGATTAGGGCTACGTCGTGGCAGGCGAACAGGGTTCACACCAGCCTGCCTGAATATGTCCCGAACACGGGCGGTGAAGACAGGGTCGCGATCCATGATGAGGTGGGTCTTCCCTAGCAGGAATCCATCAGCCGCATCGGTCAGATGACGCAGCACTTGAAGCATCCATTTCTCATAGGCATCCCGCACGATGCCAGCCACTTCTACACGGCGGGTCTTCAAATCCATCACAACGAGAACCGAGTACCGCACTGGCCCGGTCACAGTCATCACTTCCACATGGAAGAAATCCATGGCCGCAATGGCTCCCCAATGGGCTTTCAGGAACGTGGCCCATGGCATGTCCTTGCGGCGTTCTGGGGCAGGTTCAATACCGTCTTCCGTAAGAATACGTTGAACCGTCGATCGCCCGATCTCATGCCCCAGGGAATACATGACATCCCGGAGCTTTGTGTATCCCCAGTTGGTGTTCTCCTTGGCAAGCCGCACAACCAAGTCTCGAATATATTGCGGCTTCGGCGGACGACCTGGTCGGCGTTGTCCACTGCTATCGTATTTAGCGCCCGCATATTTTCGAAACCATCGACATAAAGTATCTGGAGTAACGAGAGGACCAAGTTCCTTCAACGCAGAACGGGAAAGAGCTCGCGACTTTAATGCCAGACGACGACGCTGGCCATCCATAAACAGCAGGCGCTTATCACCAAGCATCTCTCGCAGAACTTTAATTTCCTCTTTCTGGTACGAGATTACAGCTTCCTGATGTCGATTTATCCATCCCGCAAACATCAGCAACGCAAGCCGCCCTGGGGCACACCATGATTTCCATTTCATAGGTACCATAATACCGCAATTGACGACCGTAAATGGTGCGACGATGAAACCTCAAAATGTTGAACACTAATAGTTTACGGTCGACCGACTTTTGGGACAGTACG
>CAZZIV010000312.1:0-3106 GCA_964654385.1 uncultured Acidobacteriota bacterium
ACGGCGGGCGATTGACCGAGATCTACCACACCATCAGCGAAGGCGTTCCGTCCAAGGGGATGCTGGCCTGGAAGAAACAGCTGGGCCTTGGTGATATCCTTACCCTTGCCGCGTATGTCGGGACGATCCGAGGGAGCGATCCTCCCAACGCCAAGGCGCCCCAGGGAAAGCAGTTTACCTATGACCTGCAGGCGATCCTGGCCGAAGAGGCGGCCGAAGCCCCCGCAGCCGAGGAGCGGACGGAGACTGCCGAGGCCGGGGAAGAGAACGCTGGAGCGAGTTGAAGCGGACCTTGACGGGGGGACGTGAGATTCGAGACCGATGAACGTACATAGCGCCCCCGAGGCGCAGGAACAGGTCCTGACGACCATGAACAAGGACGGCTCCCGGCGCTGGTTGAAGCCGCGGCTGTCCAAGGGAAAGTTTTACTCCCGGCGGCGATGGACCGCCTGGCTCCTGATCGTGGTGTTCACCGCCACACCGTATCTCCGGCTCGGCGGCAAGCCCCTGGTTCTCCTGGATATTCCGAAGAGGGAGTTCACTCTCTTCGGAACCACATTCCTGCCTACCGACTCCCTGATGCTGATGTTGCTGCTGCTCGGCCTGGCGGTAACGATTTTTCTTCTGACCGCCCTGTTCGGAAGGGTCTGGTGCGGTTGGGCCTGCCCCCAGACGGTCTACATGGAGTTCCTGTACCGGCCGGTGGAACGGTTGACCGACGGGAAGAGCAAGTGGGGGCGGAAGCTCGGCCTGAACCGGATCGGGTCCGGCGGCAGAAAAGCGATCCGGTACGCTCTCTATCTTCTGTTTTCGATGTACCTGGCTCATACCTTCCTGGCCTATTTCGTCGGGATCGACCAGCTTCGCCACTGGATCGGCCGGTCTCCCATGCAGCATCCGGCGGCCTTCCTGGTCATGGCGGGGACGACGATCCTGATGCTGGCGGATTTCGGTTACTTCCGGGAACAGGTCTGCATCGTCGCCTGTCCGTACGGCAGGTTCCAGTCGGTCCTCCTGGACCGGCGGTCCATGATCGTCGGTTACGATTTCAACCGGGGGGAACGGCGGCTCTTTCCCAAGGAACGGAAGAAGGCGGGCGCGGAGGCCCTGGCGGAGGCGGGGGACTGCATCGACTGCTCCGCCTGCGTCGTCACCTGTCCTACCGGCATCGATATCCGGAACGGACTGCAAATGGAATGCATCGGATGCACCCAGTGCGTGGACGCCTGTGACGCCATCATGGACAGGATCGGAAAACCGCGGGGGTTGATCCGGTATACCTCCCAGGAGGAGCTGGAAAAGGCGGAGAGAAGGATCCTTCGCCCGCGGGTGATCCTGTACCCTCTGATCATGGTGCTGGTCTTCGGGCTGCTGATCGGCGCTTTGCTGGAAAAGCAGAGCGCCGACGTGACGATCCTTCGCGGGATCGGCGCTCCGTTCGTGGAACTGCCCGACGGGCGGATTTCCAACCAGATCCGGGTCAAGGTGGTCAACAGGTCGAACGAGGATCATGCCTACCGGATCGAGGTCGAGGGCGATCCCTCCCTGGAACTGGTCGCCCCTCTGAACCCTGTTCCGGTGGCCGGGGGCGAACGGGAGATCGCGACTCTCTTCATCCAGGGTCCCAGGTCGGTGTTCCAGGACGGTGTGCTGCAGATCGTGCTCCGGCTCACCGACGGCGAAGAGTTCGTCCAGGAGCATCCATACCGTCTCCTGGGTCCCATGGACGCCGGGAGCGGGGGGCAGGGCGATGGGTCGAAGTAATCCGAAGGGCTCCGGATGGATCTGGCCGGTTCTTTCCGCGGCCCTCCTGGTTTTCGGCCTGGTTGCCGGGGGAATCATGATTGTGATCGCCTCGAACCATCCTTCCCTCCAGGTGGACGAGAACTACTACGACCGGGCGGTTCACTACGACGATTACAAGGCGCAACTCCAGGCGAACGAGGATCTGGGCTGGAGCCCTTCCCTCGAGGTCCGGAGGCTGCCGGTCGCAGGCGCCCGGAACGTCCAGGTCGCCGTGAAGCTGCTGGATCGGGACGGGCACCCGGTGAAGGGGGCTTCCGTGGCGGTTTCGGCGTTTCACCTGGCCCGTTCCGGCGACGTGTTCCGGCAGGTCCTCTCTGAGACCGGGCCGGGAGTCTATTCGGCTCGGATGCCCCTGCGCAGGACCGGTATCTGGGAATTCCGTCTTCTGGCCGAGAGAGACCAGGACAGGTTCACCGCGGTGTTGTCCAGGGAGTTCTGATGGCCGTCATGGTTGCAACGGTATTCGCGGCCAGCCTGCTGGGCAGCCTCCACTGTGCCGGGATGTGCGGCGGGTTCGTATCGTTTTACGCTGGAGCCGACACCAGCCGGGGCATCCGCCGGTCGTTCAGCCATCTCGCCTACAACGGCGGCCGGCTGGTCACCTACACGGTCCTCGGCGTCCTGTTCGGCTGGCTGGGGAAGGCGGTGGACCGGGCCGGTTCCATGGCCGGCGTGGGACGGCTGGCCTATCTCGCGGCGGCGGTCCTGATGATCGCCTGGGGAGTCTGGTCCCTGCTGCTGGCGCTGAACCTCCGGATCCCTTCCCTTCCGGCGCCCGCCTTCCTGGCGAGGGCCGGGCGGCGTGTCTTTCACAGCATGGAGAAGAAGCACCCGGTCGCGCGAGCCGCTCTCCTCGCGCACGCAACGCTCCTCGTGAGACAGCAGATCCCGGAGGGTGATGCTCTGGCCGGGCTCGACATGGGTCACCTCCCACACCGAGAGCCATGCGGCCTGCTGGGCCGCGAGCCAGCTGCGCTCGCGCCGGGACAGGCGACGGCCGCCCTCCTCGAGATACCACTCGACCACGCTCCGGCCCTTCACCCGGTACTGGTAGACCGACCACGGGACCGCGAGCTGCAGGGCCTCTGAGGCGTCGATGAAGTCCCTCGAAAAGCGCTGCCAGTGGCTGCCGAAGCGCAACGTCGCGTACTCGCTGAGCTCGCGAACCAGCTGCCCGTCGAGATCGTGATCCCTGGCTCTCTCGCTCTGCGCAGCTCGTTCGGCCTGGTCCGCGGGCAGGTGACACTTCTTGTACTTCCGGCCGCTGCCACACGGGCACGGGTCGTTGCGGCCGACCCTG
>CAZZIV010000313.1:0-3040 GCA_964654385.1 uncultured Acidobacteriota bacterium
CTGCCCCGGCCGTCGCCTCCGGGGTGGCGGCGGAACTGTTCCCCCGGCAGGGCGTCGCTCTGCCCGCCGGGTTCGACGGGCTGCGACGAACCCTGGAAGGGGTGGCGGATCACCCGGTCCATGCCGGCCTGATCCGGAGAATCGCCGCCGACCTGGCCGCGAACCGTGGGCACGGGTTCCTTTCCGCCGGGGAGAGACAGCCGGCGGAACTGCACGCGCTGGTTCACCTGCTCAACCAGGCGCTGGAGAACGGGGGGCGGACCGTCCGTTACGTCAAGGAGGAAGGCCTCCCGGAATCCGACCGGTTGGATGACCTGCGATCCCTGGTGGAAGCGATGAACGGCGGCGGAATCGATACCCTGCTGGTCCTGGGTGGGAACCCGGTCTATAACGCCCCTGCCGACCTCTCTTTCGGTGCCGCCCTCGAGAAAGTACCCAACAGCGTTCGACTGGGGCTGTACGAAGACGAAACCTCCGCCCTCTGTTCCTGGCACCTCCCCAGGGCCCACTTCCTGGAGTCCTGGGGGGACGCCACCGCCTGGGACGGAACCGTCAGCGCGGTCCAGCCTTTGATCGCCCCGATGTGGGGTGGTCGAAGCGGTGTGGAACTGGCGGCGGCTTTCGCCGGAGAAGGCGTTCGATCGGGGTACGACCTGGTTCGGGAAGGATACGGAGACCGATGGAGGAGGACCCTCCACGACGGCCTGCTGGAGGGAAGCGCCTGGAACGACGCCGCCCCGGCGGTCCGGGGGGAATGGGCCGAGGGAAGCCTGGCGGACATCGCTTCGGTGCAGGGAAAGACCGTGGATCGCCTGGAAGCGGTGTTCCTCCCGGACACGAAACTCCATGACGGCCGGTTCGCCCCGAACGGCTGGCTGCAGGAACTCCCGGATCCGCTGACCAAGCTGACCTGGGACAACGCCGCGGTGCTCTCCCCGGTGACGGCGGCCCGGATCGGGGCCAGTGACGGAGACCTGGTGGTCTTGTCCGTCGACGGCGCCGAGATGGAGATGCCGGTGTACCAGATGCCCGGGCAGGCGATCGACGCGGTCGGCCTGGCGCTGGGATACGGGCGGACTCTTTCCCACCCGGTGGCCGGAGGAGCCGGGTTCAACACCTATCGGCTGCGAACCGGGGACGGCATGCATACGGCGCAGGTCGCGATCCGGAAGAGCTCGGGGACCTACCCGCTCTCTTCCACCCAGGATTTCCACGCCATGGACCCTCTGGGGCGGGAAACCATGCGGAGCCGGGCGGAGGAGTTGATTCAGGAGGTGGATGCGGCCGAGTATCTTTCCGATCCGGAACACGCCATGCACGAACAGGGCCACGGGTTCCCCGACGCCGATCTGTGGACTCCCCTCAAGTACGACGGCGACCACGCCTGGGCCATGAGCATCGATCTGAACGCGTGCGTCGGCTGCGGCGCCTGCACCATCGCCTGCCAGGCCGAAAACAATATCCCGGTGGTCGGCAAAGACCAGGTCGGCCGGGGCCGGGACATGCACTGGATCCGGGTGGACCGGTATTTCACCGGAGATGTGGAAAGCCCGGAAGTGCGATTCCAGCCGGTGACCTGCCACCATTGCGAGAACGCCCCGTGCGAACAGGTCTGTCCGGTGGCGGCCACCACCCATGATCACGAAGGCCTGAACGTGATGGTCTACAACCGGTGCATCGGCACCCGGTACTGCTCCAACAACTGCCCGTACAAGGTGAGGCGGTTCAACTTCTACAACTTCCATCGGAAGGATTCGGCCGTTCCGGCGGCGGATTACGAAGTCGCCGCCATGGTCTACAACCCGGAGGTGACCGTCCGGTCCCGGGGCGTGATGGAAAAATGCACGTTCTGCCTGCAGCGGATCAACCAGGCGAAGATCGCGGCGAAGAATGAAAGGCGGGATCTTCGGGATGGAGACGTGATCCCGGCCTGTCAGCAGGTCTGTCCGGCCCGGGCGATCCGTTTCGGGGATCTTTCCGACGGAAACAGCCGGGTGGTGGAACAGAAGACCGACCCCCGGGCGTACACGATCCTGGACGAGTTGAAAGTCAAGCCCCGCGTCAACTACCTGGCGCGGCTGCAGAACACCAATCACGGGGAAGGGCCCGAACCGGGGGAGCATTCGTAAGCGATGAGCGTGACAACCGCCAAGGAGAGAATCGGCCTGGACAACACGGCCGAGGAACCGGGACGCCGGGCCCCGCTGATTGTCGGCGGCCATGATTTCGCGAGCATCACCGAGAAAGTGTGCGGGATCGTGGAACGGCCCAAGCCGCCGACCGGCTGGTACGTGGCGCTGGGGATCTCCGGCGCCCTGACGGCGATGCTCTTCGGCTTGATCGGATACCTGATCGCCGTCGGGACCGGCGTCTGGGGTCTGCAGATCCCGGTCGGCTGGGGCTTCGCCATCGTCAATTTCGTGTTCTGGGTCGGTATCGGCCATGCCGGCACCTTGATTTCGGCGATCCTGTTCCTGTTCCGGCAGAAGTGGCGGACCAGCATCAACCGGTTCGCCGAGGCGATGACCATCTTCGCCGTCATCTGCGCCGGACTGTTCCCGGGGATTCACGTGGGACGGGTCTGGTTCGCGTATTGGATGTTCCCGTTGCCGAACCAGATGGACATGTGGCCCAACTTCCGCAGCCCCCTCCTTTGGGACGTGTTCGCCGTCAGCACCTATTTCAGCGTTTCGCTGATGTTCTGGTACGTGGGGATGATCCCCGACCTGGCCAGCCTGCGGGACCGGGCGACCACCCGGGTCCGGCAGATCGTCTACGGCGTTCTCGCCATGGGATGGCGCGGCTCCAACCGGCATTGGCAGCATTACGAGAAAGCCTATCTTCTCCTGGCCGCCCTGGCGACCCCCCTGGTGCTTTCGGTGCACTCGGTGGTTTCCATGGATTTCGCCGTGGCCCAGCTCCCCGGGTGGCATTCCACCATCTTCCCGCCGTATTTCGTGGCGGGCGCCATCTTCAGCGGGTGCGCCATTGTGGTGATGATGGGTGGTCACGGCCAGGGAGAGCTCGCGCTCGCCATGGA
>CAZZIV010000314.1:0-2994 GCA_964654385.1 uncultured Acidobacteriota bacterium
GAAGGAGCGCGGGCGCGGCGCTGCGCCGGAGCGGCCCGTTCCGGGCGGGGGCGGACAGGGGGGAAAGAGGATTTCGGCTGCAGATGGAAACCGGCGCGCCGATCGATGTGCACGCCGTCGTCCTGGCCTGCCCCGCCTGGAGATCCGCTCCTCTGGTGCAGGAGGCCGACCCGGTTCTTTCCCGGGCGATGGCCGGCATCCCCGGCGCCTCCCTGGCCGTGGTGCATCTCGGCTACAGCGCCGGCGCCCTGGGGAGCCGCCCCCGGGGGTTCGGATTCCTTGCTCCCCGGGGCCAGGGGATCCGCAGCCTGGGCTGCCTCTGGTCTTCGAATATCTTCCCCGGGCGGGCGCCGGAAGGGAAGATTCTCATGACCGCCATGATCGGCGGTGCCCAGGATCCCGAAATCGTGGAGGAATCGGACGAAGCGATCGTTCGGACGGTCCGGAAAGACCTTCAATCCGCCATGGATCTCCAGGTGGCGCCGGAATTTGTCGAGGTGATCCGGCATCGATTCGGGATTCCTCAATACACCGTCGGCCACCAGGACCGGCTTCGGACCATTCGGGCCCGTCTCGAGGCGCACCCCGGGCTGCTGGTCTGCGGGAATTCCTACGACGGCATTTCCGTTAACCACTGCGTGGAGGAGGCCTCGGGGATCGCCGACGAGGCCGCACGGTTCCTGGGAAGCTGAGAATCTACAGCGCCTTTCCAGGATCGGCCCGATCCAAAACTTGAACTTGCGGAACAATCTGCTACGCTGCATATTTGACTCAGGGGAAACAGGACGACGCCTTGCCGACAACCGGAAAAACAAGAAAAACGATATCTCTAGCCCTGGCCGCCGTTCTCCTGGCCCTGGCGGGGCCGGTTTCCGCCGGGTTCCTCTCCCCCGGCCTCTCTATCCAGCCGGCGAGAACCCGGATCGGCATCGCCAAAGTCATCCTCCAGATCGACCGGCTGACCGTTTCGAACCATTCCCTGGACGGCGACTATTTCATCCGGATCCCAATGGCGCCGTTCATGGACGACCGGGGCAGCATCCACATCACGCTGGACCAGCCCCTCGAGTCCGCGGTCACCTCCGGCAAAACCCTCACCGGATCCGCCAGCAGCCGGGAAGACGGCCGCACCCATCCTGTGGCCTGCACTTTCCTGAAAAACCGCAAGATCAGCATCGTGGTGACGACTCCAAGCCGGGTTCTCTCTTTCCAGGCCCCCTACGAGTTGATTCCCTGATTTCCTTCGGCTGATTCTCCCCTTCCCCGCTTCGGTCCCCGCTTGCCCCCCAAGGTGGAAGGAAGAATGTTGGTGGAATCCGGCATTCTCCCCTGGTTCCAAACCTTTCTAAACCGGAACGGTGCCGTGCACCAAAAATCCTTGCAAGTACCTGACTAGCATAGAGCTTTCTCCGATCGGCCAACATTCTCCCTTCCACCTTGGATGGAGTGTTCCCCATTTACTTTGCAATACAAAGTACTTGACACAGTAACGGCACGGAGGTATGTTCCCTCCCGTGAACAACCTGCGCCCAAACCGCGATCCTGAAAAACCGGCCGATCTTCGCCGGGAAGCGGCGAAGAACCTGGGGTATATCCGGAAGGCGATGGAGGGGGCTTCCTCGTTCACCGGCATCCCGGGGAAAGGGCAGATCGCCACAGGCTGCACCGCCCTGCTCGCCGCCGCGGTGGCCCATGTCCAGCCGTCGTCCAGGGCCTGGTTGACCGTCTGGCTCCTGGAGTTCCTGGTCGCCGCCGGAATCCTCGCCTGGGCCCTGGTGGCCAAGTCCCGCAGAACCGGGCGCTCCCTCTCCTCCGCTCCCGCCCGGAAGACCTTCCTGGCCCTGGCACCTCCCCTGGCCGCCGGCGCCGTCCTGACGCTGACCGCCTTCCGCTCCGGAGAGCTGTCCGGCCTCCCCGGCACCTGGCTGCTTCTGTACGGCGCAGGCGTCACCTCCGGCGGGGTGTCCTCGGTCCGGATCGTGCCGGTGATGGGCGTATCCTTCATGATCTGCGCTCTCTTCACCCTTCTCTCCCCGGCCGGCTGGTCCGACGGTTTCCTGGCCCTTGGATTCGGCGGCCTGCACATTCTCTTCGGAATCCAGATCGCGAGGCGCCATGGCGGCTGAAAAACAGGGCGGAAAACCGGTTCGTTCCCAACGGCCCCGTGCAGCCGGAATCGCTCCCGGGCGACCGGTCCGGATCCTGGAGCGCATGATCCACGAAAGGACCCGGCTGGGGATCGTCAGTTCCCTGGCGGCGGCGGAAGAGATCCGATTCCAGGACCTCAAGGCGATGCTCGGCGTTTCCGACGGGAACCTCAGCTCCCACGCCCGGAAGCTGGAAGAGGCCGGCTACATCGCCTGCCGAAAACGGTTCGAAGGCCGGAAGCCGCTGACCACCTACTCCCTCACCGAATCCGGGCGCAGGGCGTTGAACCGGTACCTGGCTCACATGGAATCGTTGATCGCGGCCGCAAGGAACGAACCATGACCCCGGAACAACAGCATCGCTACGGCCTGGAAGAACTGGAAAGGATCCGGACGGAACTTGAGAAACTGGAATCCTCCGCCTCCCCCGGCCCTCACCCGATCCCGCCCTCCGGCGGGGCCTCCCTTCTCCGCCGATTCCAGGCTGTCCGGCGGAAGGCGCAGGCCGGCCTCCCCCGCCCGTTTGCCGGCCGGCTCACCGCTCCGCACGTCAACGACGACGACCGTGTATGGGTTCTCGTCCAGCATGGCCTTGGCGCGGTCGAATCCAATGATGCACCGACGTCCAGCAGCAAAGTGGAGCATCCGGCTCGTTCCGCCGTCATCACCGTTCACGACACGGGTAGCGGGATGAACGAGGAGGTCAGGGCGCGTGTCTTCGAACCGTTCTTCACGACCAAACCTCGAGGACAGGGAACAGGACTGGGAATGTCTCTGGTGCATGGAATCGTTGAGGATCTGGGCGGCATGATTGAAGTCGCGTCCGAAACAGAGCGGGGCACGGGCA
>CAZZIV010000315.1:0-2994 GCA_964654385.1 uncultured Acidobacteriota bacterium
GCGTTCGTGGCCATGGGGCAGATCCACGAGGATTGGGCGGCGGAACTGCTCAAGAACGGGTTGGCCCGGGAGGTCGGTCCGCGCCGGAAACAGGCGATCATCTCCATGGGGATGACGGGCCGGCCGGAACTGGCGTCGGAGGTGGCCAGGTTCGTGAACACCCAGGGGCTGGTGTTGGCCTCCATCGAAACCTTAGGTTTGCTGGGCAACCAGGAGGTGGTCCCGAAGCTGCAGGAGATCGCCGGCCACGAAGATCCGCTGGTGCAGGTGATCGCCGGGGTCGCTCTTCTCCGCCTGGGAGACGAGGAGACCGCCCTTCCGATCCTGAAGAAACAGGCGGCCTCTTCGGACGAAACGGTCCGCGTGAACCTGGCGACCCAGTTGAACGGCGTGCCTGGAGACGCCGCCCGGGAGCTTCTGACGACCCTGGCCGCGGATCCGAGCACGGCGGTGGTCCGCCCCGCCCTTCTGGCCCTGGAAAACGACGGGGACGAGAGCCTGCAGCCGATGGTCCTGGAGATACTGTCTGATTCCAACCCGGACCGGGTGATGGCGGCGCTGGACTGCCTGGGCGCCTGGGGTGACGCCGAAGCGGCCGACGCCATCGCGCCTCTCCTCGAGGGTGACAACGGCTACCTGCGTCTGACGGCGGCCAACGCGATCCTGGAGATCCGGGCCCGCCTGAGCGAGACGGCGTGAGCCGTCCCCGGTTCATCCCTTTGCCGGGGTACCGGGAATATCCGGAGGAGGAGATGCAGGCGCGCGCGGCTCGTTTTCGCGAGGAGATGGGGCGTCGCCGCACCGTGCGGGAGTTCTCCGACCGTCCGGTCCCTCCGGGAGTGATCGAGGAATGCATCCTGGCCGCCGGATCGGCTCCCAGCGGCGCGAACCTGCAACCCTGGAAGTTCGTGGTCGTGAACGATCCCGCCAGGCGGAAAGAGATCCGGGCGGCGGCGGAGGAGGAAGAGCGGGAGTTCTACCGGCACCGGGCTCCTGCCGAATGGTTGAAGGCGCTGGAGCCGCTGGGCACCGATTCTGAGAAACCGTTCCTGGAGATCGCGCCGGTCCTGATCGCCGTTTTCGCCGAGTCCTACCGGAAGACCGAAGACGGGGGGAAGGGGAAGATCTATTACGCCCAGGAATCGGTCGGCCTGGCCGTCGGTCTCCTGATCGCGGCGTTGCACCATGCCGGGCTGGTCTCCCTGACCCACACGCCCAGCCCGATGAAGTTCCTGAACCGGATCCTGGAGCGGCCGGAAAACGAGCGCCCGTTCCTGCTGCTGGCGGCCGGCTACCCTGCCGACGGCGCCCGGGTGCCCGAGATACACCGGAAGAGCCTGGAAGAGATCGCGGAGTTCGTATGACCGGCGCCGGGCCGGCTCGCCGCCCCACCGGCCCCTTCTTTTTCCGGATCGCCTGTCTCTCCGCTTGCCTCTTCTCCGCCGCCGCCTGGGCCGGCGCGCCCGGGGCTCCCCTGCCTGCAGGGCAGGAAGAGAAGGTGGAGGTCCGGTTGGTGCTGGTCGACCTGGTGGTGCTGGATCGGCGGGGGGATCCGGTCCACGGCCTGAAGAAGGAAGACTTCACCCTGTTGGTGCAGAATCGGCCGGTGCCGATCGATACCCTGGACCAGGCCTGCCGGCAGGAGGACCGGAACTCCCCTGAGGCCGGTTCCGACACCGCCCCGGCGCCCGGGCGAACGGTTCTGCTGTTCGACGACTACCACATGGACATGGGTGACCGGATCGAAGCCCTCAAGGCCGCCAGGAAGATCGTCGGCTCCCTCCCGGAGGAGGGAGGTGAAGAAGCGATGGTGGCGGTGCTGTCCGACGGTCTCCGGGTTCTCCAACCGTTCACCGGGGACAAAGACCGGTTGTCCTGCGCCCTGGACTCCATGCGGAACGACGTCACCCTCTGGGCCCGGCTTTTCGAGCCTCCGTTCCGGCCGTTGACCGAAAAGGGATTCTTCGAGGACCTGGGCCGGCTGATGAGCGTTTTGAGCGGGTACGACGGTTCCAAGGCGGTGGTGATGTTTTCATCTTTCCTGGGGAAAGCCGACCGGGAGGACCTGTGGTACTTGGACGTGGCCCACCGGGCGGCGGAGGCCCGGGCGATGTTCTACCCGGTGTACGCCCGGGGTCTCGAACCGCCCGATGGAGGGCGGCGGACCGAACCTGCCGGCGGTTCCCGGGCGCTGGCCCGGCTGGCCAACGAGTCCGGGGGAAGGTTCACCCGTCTCACCAACGATTTGACCGTCGGGTACCGGCGGGCCCGGGCGGATCTATCCTGCCGGTACACCCTCGGTTTCTACCTGGACCGGAACGGGAAGAACCAGGTGGAAGACACGCGAAACGTGGTCGTTCGGGTCCAGGGGCGGGGCCTGTCCGTCCGCCACCCGGAGCGGATCCGGGCATGGAGCGAAGCGGATCTGCGGGAGGCCGCTGTGACCGCGGCCGAGTACGATCCGGAGCGGTTCCGGGACTGTTCCCTCCAGGCCGGCCTGGACCTTTTGAAGCCGAAGAACCGTCGGAAGTGGAAGGTGCGGGGTGCGGTCCGGCTGGAACCTGTAGGCGATATGGCGGCGCCGGCCGGCCGGTTGGTGTTCCTGGTTTCGAAGAATCGAAAAGCGATCCGGCGGTTCGAATCGACGCTGCGTCCCGGCGACGGCGGAGAGAAACACTGGACCTTCACTCTCCCGCCGGGGGACTATGAACTGACCACCGTTCTGGACGACCCGAACCTACCCGGCCCGAAGACCGGGACCGGGTCGGCGGGGGTCCCCGCCATCCCCGCCGCGTCTTCCGGATCCACAAGGTCACGGGCAACGTACGAGTTTTTCGACAGATCTTTGCCAGCCCCTCGCAAGGTCTCGAAGACCCGTGTTACGAGATTGACGCCTCCGTGGGCGCGCCCGAGGTCCAGATCGAGCAGCGTGGCGTATGGAATGCCGAGATCCGGGGTTGTCCCGCTCGCTGTTGATCTTCTCTGAGCGGCGGC
>CAZZIV010000316.1:0-2983 GCA_964654385.1 uncultured Acidobacteriota bacterium
CCGCGTAGACCGGCGGGCTTCCGGAGTCCGTTTGGTGACCCATCGCTCCAAACCGTTGGTCGACCTCCTACGAAGGTTCAACGCCTATTCCAACAATGACATCGAACGGCTGGAGGCGCTGATCGGAACGCCGGCGGAACTCGCCGACTGGTTGAACCGGGAAGGAAGGGTCGAAGAAAAGGGAGGGCCGATCCGCCTCGAAACCAGTTCCGGACTGGGTGTGAACCGGATGTCCCCTCGAAATGTAGTTCGGATCATCCGGGACCTGCTATTCCGCTGCCGGGAATTGGGCGTGGATCCCCGGTTGATTCTCCCCTCCTCCGGTTGCAGGCCGGGGACCCTGGACGCCATGTTCCCCAGGCTGAGAGGGGGCGGATTCCAGGGGTCGGTGGTGGGAAAAACGGGCACCTTGATCTACACCGATGGAGGGGTTTCGGTCCTGGCCGGCATGGCCGACACCCGGGAGGGGAAGGTGGTGTTCTGTGTCGCCTACAGGAACGGCGGCCGCAAGCGCCACTGGGCCAGAAAAATGGAGGAAACCTGGCTGCTCGATCTGATCCGGCGACTGGGCGGGCCGATCGGGCATCCCTGTGCAGACCGGTTTCCCTCGCCGGAAGACGGCGCTGTCCTGATCCCAGCCGGAACGGCCGGTCAATAGACCTGCGGTTCGGTACCCTTCTGCCAGAACGCCAGTTGGCGGCCGGTGTCGCTGGTAAGGACCAGGCTGGTGAACCCTTTCGCCTCCGCCTGGCGCACCAGGTCATCCAGCAGATCGGCTCGCTCCCGTTCCGACCATCCGGACCAGAGGGAGTCGCTTGTGCGCGCGGTCATCAACGTGCCCGCCGAGACGGTCTCCTGAAGTGGAATCGCGGTGTGGAACTCTTCCGGCGAAAGTTGGGGGCTGACGATTTTCTTCGGCGCCAGGGCCAGGTTCACCGCCACCGCCGCCACCGCGAGCAGGCACAGGAGCGACACCAGGATCCGGAGGCGGTTCGCCCGGGTCCGTTCGTCCCGGGCGGCGAAATCCGGCGGAACCGGTCGGGTGGCTTCGGTGGTTTTTAAGCCGTGAACGGCGTTTTCCACCAATTCCCGTTTGTGCCGTCTCTCTTCGTTCATCGCGTCGGCCGCCGCTTCCGCCTCGGCGATGCTGCTTTCCAGGCCGGACAGGTCGGGGGCGCGTTCTTCGACAGGGTGTTTCCCGGTGGCGAGAGTCCGGGACAGTCTGCTGTATTCCGCGAACAGCTCTCTCTGCAGGTTGTCCAGGGCTACATGGTCGGCCCGGCGCTGCTCGGCGAACGCCCGGTCCTTCGCCTCCGACAAGGAAGCGGAGAGCGGTTTATACCCGTTCCTGTCCAGTTCGAGGGCCGCCCAGATCCGGTTACGCCGGCTCTCGTCTCCGTCACACTCTTCCCACGAGGCCAGGTCGGACCGGATCAGCCGAAGAAGGGCGGTGGCGTGCCGTCCCTCCCTGCAGAGGTCGTCGGTGCCATCGGTCTCGGGATCTCCAGGCAGCCGGGCGGCCCGGGCGAGGGTTCCGGCCACCAGGAACTTCTCCCTTGGAGGGGCCAGTGCTTTGTGGATGGTCGATAAATACCGCCGGTCTTCTTCGGAAAGCTCCGGAAGGGAGGATTTCAGTTCCTTCTCGATCCGGTTCAAATCATGGTGCAGTCGGCTCAGGATCCGCGCGGAGGACAGGAGCGTTTCCGTGTCCGGCGGATCGCCGTCCAGGATCATCGTGAAGCGCTTGTCGGCCAGGGTGCGCAGGGCCAGGAGATTCCGGGGGATTTCCCGCCGGGGGCCGCCCTCCGCTTCGTCGTCGGCGATCTTCACCATGCATTGCAGCACCTGCGGCGCCGGTTCCCACCGGGCGGCCTCTGCGATATAGCGCTTGGCTTCCACCATTCCCGGGGGCAGCCCGTCCAGGAGTTGGTTCATGGTTTCCAGGTTACGGCTCAGTTCAGGGGTGACGGGTGAGGTCTCCATGGATCAGATCGCCTCTTCAGCGGGGATCCAGGTGCCGCCTATATTAAAGAAGATGCCGTCCTGGAAAACTCCGCCGTTGTTCCTGTAGAGCAAGGCGACCACGATATCGGTCTCGTACCTGGGAACCATGACGGCCAGATACTCGGTGGCGGTTCCGCCATTGTTGAATGCGGCGTAGCCCGCGATCCGGTTTCCCGCCAGCTTGCTGTTGAGTCCTTCCACGCCGCTGAAATACTCCCCTGTGGACAACGGAGCCAGCGTGGCCAGGTCGAGGGTTTCGCTCGGGTCGCCCCCGGCCACCGGGAACCGTCCCTTGTCCGAGTAGTACCGCTTCATGGCGTCCTTGAGAACGCGCAGATCCGAAACCAGCGCCGCCCTCCGGCTCTTGGTCAGGGCGTTGGCGTAGATCGGAATGGCGATGGCGGCGATCAGCGAGATGATCACCAGGACAATCAAGACCTCCAGGATGGTGAAGCCGGTTTCACCGGTTTCTCGCTTCCCGGCTCGGGCGAAGATTCGCATGGCATTCCCTCATGGCGGGTTTTGAAAACCGTTCCATGGGGAATATAGGGCCGGGTCCGCCGGAGGCAAGTCCGCCGGTTACTCTTTCGTAACCCGGGCGTTTTCTATGATCAGGTCGTAGGAATAGCCGGCTCCGAAATCCTTGTCCCGAGTCAGGGAACCCCGGACCAGGACCAGGTCACCCACGTTGGCGGTAGCGTCGGTGGTCACGGTCAGGTCCTTGGTTCCGTCCTGTCCGCTGCCGTCCTGGAGGTGGAGCCAGTTTTTGCCCATGATGCCGCTGAGGGACTTCACCACCACGCCCCGGACCAGGACTTCCTTCCCGGCCAGTTCGTCTTTTCGCGCGTACAGTTCTTCCACCGTGAAACAGTCGTCCGCTTTCGCGCTCCGTGCCGGCTGGGGGCACTGGGTGCGCGGCCGCGCGCCCCCGCGCCTGCGCCCGGCGCTCTGCGCGCGGCGGGGCCGCCCCTTCCTGCTC
>CAZZIV010000317.1:0-2972 GCA_964654385.1 uncultured Acidobacteriota bacterium
CGGTGGAAGCCGGCTTGATGGACGAAGGCGAGGCGATGCGCCATCGACAGCGGAACGAAGTTTCCAATGTGGTCGGGTCTACCGATATGCGGATCGAAATCGGTCCCGGCCTGGAACTGGCTCCGAGAGATACGGTTCTCCTGGCCAGCGACGGCCTGTACGACAACTTGTTCGAAGAAGAAATCGTGGAGCGGATCCGGAAAGGCGACCTGGGCCTCGTCGCCGGAGACCTGGCCGCCGCCTGCACACGGCGCATGGTCGACCGAAGAAGCGGCGAGCCCCACAAACCGGACGACCTGACATTCATCCTGTACCGGCCCGGAGGGAAACGATGAAAACCCCACCGTTCGATTCCTACGAGAAAGAAATTACCACCGCCCTCGAAGCGACAAGGGAGGCGTCCCTTCTCTGCGGAAAGGTGCAGGCGGCGCTCGGCGACGGGGTCCGCGAAAAACCCGACCGGAGCCCTGTGACCGTGGCCGATTTCGGAAGCCAGGCACTGGTTTGCCGCCGCCTGGAAGCGGGGTTCCCAGGGGATCCGGTGATCGCCGAGGAAGACTCCGCGGCGCTTCGCGAGAATGAGAACGCCGGACTGGCGGACCGGGTACAGAAGGAGGTGGAGGCGATCGTCCCCGGCGCCTCCGCCGGCGAAATCTTCGGCTGGATCGATCATGGCGCCGCCCGGGAATTTTCGGACCGGTTCTGGACCCTGGATCCGATCGACGGAACCAAAGGATTTCTTCGGGGGGAGCAGTACGCCATCGCGCTGGCACTGGTCGCCGAAGGGAAGGTGGCGGCGGGGGTCCTGGGCTGTCCCAACCTGGGTCCGGGCGGCTCTCTTTTCGTCGCCGTACGCGGAGAAGGGACCTTCGTTTCCTCCCTCAACCCGGCAGGCCGGTTCCGGAGGATCCGCGTCAGCGACACGGCCGATCCTGCCCGGTCGAGATTCGTCGAGTCGGTGGAATCAGGACACAGTTCCCATTCGGATTCGGCGCGCATCGCCCACGAACTCGGCATCGCCCTTCCGCCGGTCCGGATGGACAGCCAGGCCAAGTACGGCGCCCTGGCCCGGGGGGACGCGGATCTCTACCTCCGCCTTCCGACCCGGCCCGACTATGTGGAACGGATCTGGGACCACGCCGCCGGTTCGATCGTCATCGAGGAAGCGGGCGGAAAGGTCACCGACATCACCGGGAGCCCCCTGGAATTTCATCACGGTGTCGGCCTGGAGGCGAACAAGGGGATCGTCGCCACCAACGGCCTGCTTCATCGAACGGTTCTGAACGCTCTCCGGAGTTCTGCTGGATAGACCGGCAGCGTCTTCCGAACCCTTCCGGTCTCCCGTGCCTCCCCGTCCGGCCCGCGGCATACTCTCCGCGCTCGCCGGTCCGCACCTGCCGCGCACCTCCTGCAGCTAGGAACGGTTTCCGCGCCTTCCACTCCCCCTTCGGTTCCTGTATCTGTTGTTCAGCGAAACAACACCGCTGAACCAGGAGGCGCCGATGAGGACACGGAAAACAACCCTTTGCACATTCCTTTTTCTCTTCTTCCTTCCGGCGCCTCCTGCCGTTCTCTCCGCGGGTTCTGCCGAGCCGCCTTCCGAAATCCCGGCCTTCTCCACGGCAGGATCGTTGATCGTCCAGGGGGAGGACAGGACCCTTACCGCCATGCCGCTGAAACACACCCGGGTCACCACGGAAATCACCGCGTTCATCGCCCGCACAACCGTCGAGCAGGTTTTCGAAAACCGTTTCGATGTTCCGATCGAAGCGATCTACACCTTTCCCCTGGGCGATACCGCGGCGGTGGACCGGTTCGAGATGATCGCCGGCGAACGGGTGATCGAAGGGATCGTCATGGAGAAGGAGGAAGCCAGGGAAACGTATGAGAAGGGGGTGAGGGATGGACACCAGGCCGCTCTCCTGGAACAGAATCGGCCGAACATTTTCACTCAGTCGGTGGCGAACATCGAACCGGCAAAGGAGATCACCGTCCGGATCCGGACGGTGGAAACCCTGGAGTGCACCGCCGGCGTTTACGAATACCTGTTCCCGCTGGTGGTCGGCCCCAGGTCGACCGGTGATGCGGGGCCGTACCCGGGAGGCGTTCCCGCCTGGAACGTTCCCAGGACGGAGCGACCGGAACACACGGGACGCACCGGGAACGATGTCGAAATCCGCGTCCGCCTGGATGCCGGGATCCCGATCCATGCCCTGAGCAGCCCGAGTCACCGGATTCGCGTCGAACAACCGGCGCCGGAACTCGCCCGGGTTTCCCTTGCCGAAGACGACCGGCTCCCCAACAAAGACTTCATCCTGCGTTGGAACGTCGCCTCCGAGAAACCGGCGGTCGGCCTCCTGGCCCACAGGACCGATCTGGAAGGGTTTTTCACGTTGCTGCTGCAGCCGAAAGAAGAGGTTGCCATCGAGGAAGCCGCACCGAAAGAGATCATCATGGTCCTGGACACGTCCGGAAGCATGTACGGTGTTCCCCTGGAACGATCCCAGGCTTTCATGCGGTCCGCTCTCAAAACCTTGGGGCCCCGGGATACGTTCAACATGGTTCAGTTCGCAGGAACCGCTTCGATCTTCGCACCCAGCTCCCGGGAAAACCGGCGGGAGAACATCCAGGCAGGACTCCGCTGGGTGAGCCGCTTGAAAGGGAAAGGGAACACCGATCTCATGCTCGGCCTTCAAAAGGCGTTGCGCCGGCCGGCCGATCCGGATCGTTTACGGATGATCGTCGTGCTGACCGACGGGTATATCGGAGACGACAACAGGATCCTGGCGGAAATTTCGAGGATTCCCGATTCCACCCGGATCTTCACCCTGGGAATCGGCTCCGCCGTCAACCATTCCCTGCTCCGCAGGATGGCGGAGATCGGAGGAGGCTCCTACACCTCCCTCCCGGGGGACGCCGATACGAACCGCGCGGTGGGACGACTCACCCCCTGGACCCCCCGCCCACCGCTG
>CAZZIV010000318.1:0-2947 GCA_964654385.1 uncultured Acidobacteriota bacterium
GGTTCGGGCCCCTGCCGCCGTCGTTCTCCCGGTCCTCGCCGGCGGCGTCGCCGTCTTCGCCCCGCTCCGCCGGAGCAGGGGGGGCGGCCGGCGCCGGCCGCGCGGCCTCGGGCGGGTCGGAGGCCACCGGCGTGAGCGTCAAAGAATCCCGGGCGATGGAACTCAGATCGTTTCGTACCTCCCGGAGTTCCTTCCCCGCCTTTTTCAGATCCTCCATGTCCACTTCCCGCTCCAGATTCAGCTTGAAGTCCCGGGTCGCTTTCCGGAACTCGGCCATGGTCTTCCCGAGGGTCCTTCCGATTTCCGGGATTTTTCTCGGCCCGAACAGCAGAAGCGCCAGGACGAGGATCAGCACGACCTCGCCGCTGCCGATCGAACCGAATGCCAGGAACATGGCGGAACCTATCCTCCTCTCCTCCCAGGACGCACCGAAGACTACTGCGGGGGTTGGAGGGTGTCAAGAAAACGGGACATCTATTGCCGGTCTCCCGTCCGAACCTTATACTTTCAAGGCAGCATCCGTGAGGGGACCTAAGCAGTTGAGGACGACACAATGAACCGATCCAATATCCGGGTATCGATCCTGGCCGTCATCATCATCGGCGGCGCCTGTCTCGCCGGCGGGATCCTGATCGATCCGGCCCGGGCCGACTCCAGGAAGGCTGAAGACCAACTGGAGGATTTCGGGCAGGTTCTCTCCCTGGTGGAAAGCGAGGCGGTCGGCGACGTTTCCACCAAGGAACTGGTCTCCAACGCGATCTCGGGGATGCTTCAGACCCTGGACCCTCACAGCAATTACCTTCCTCCGGAGACCTTCGCCGAGATGCGGGATGAACAGCGCGGGGAGTTTTCCGGCCTGGGAATCCAGATCGCGAAACGGGGCCCGGACAAGCCTCTCACGATCATCGCGCCGATCGAAGACACACCGGCCCAGCGGGCCGGCCTGATCTCCGGCGACATCATCGCCCGGATCGAAGGCCGGGAAACCATCGATATGACGGTGCAGGAAGCGGTGAAGCTTCTCAAGGGGCCGGAAGGAACCAAGGTCACCATCACGATCAACCGCCCGGGCAATTCCGAGAGTTTCGATGTGTCGATCATCCGGGCGAAAATCAAGACCGAAAGCCTGCGCCTCGCCTACATGATCGCCCCGGAGGTCGGGTACGTTCAGATCATCAATTTCACTTCCACAACGACCCGGGAACTGGATCGGGCGATCGCCCACCTGGAAGAGCAGGGAATGCACAATTTGATCCTGGACCTGCGGGGAAATCCCGGCGGTCTCCTGGACCAGGCGGTGCAGGTATCCGAGCGGTTCCTGGCCGAAGGCCAGATGATCGTTTACACCCGGGGCCGCATCCCAGGCGCCGACCAGGAGTTTCGCGCCGGGGAAGCGCCGGAACGGGTGGACTTCCCCCTGGTGGTCCTGGTTGACAACGGTTCGGCTTCCGCCAGCGAAATCGTATCGGGCGCGATCCAGGACCAGGATCGGGGCCTGGTGGTCGGCGAAACCACCTTCGGGAAGGGCCTGGTGCAGCGGGTCATCCCCCTCCGCAACCGTGGCGCCCTGGCGGTCACCACCGCCAAGTACTACACGCCGTCCGGACGGCTGATCCAGCGGGACTTCTCCGACCTGGAAGAGTATTTCTTCACCCGGGGCAACCATCAGGCGCCGGAGGCTTCCCGCCCGCAAGAGGGCGAGGCCCAGGAACCGTCGGGCGATGCATCTCCGGCCCTGCAGGAGAAGCCGGTGGAAGAACGGGAGGTGTTCCACACCGCCTCCGGGCGAAAGGTCTACGGCGGAGGCGGCATCACCCCCGACTACATCGTCGAAGTCGACCGGATGCCGCTGCTGGTTTCGCGGATGATCCGGGAGAATCATATCTTCGAGTTCGCGGTGGACTACGTCGCTGCTCATCCGGAGCTGAAGCCTGATTTCCCGGTGGACGACGCACTGATCGACTCCTTCCGGAAGCATTTGCAAGAGCACCGGTTCGAAGTCGACGAAGAGGCGTTCGAGAAGCACCGGGACCTGATCGCTCTCCGGCTGAAGGCCCGGATCTCGTTCGTCGCCTGGGACAAGGTCGCGGAAAGCAGGGTCCTGGCCGCCCTGGACCCCCAGCTGCAGAAAGCGCTTACCCTGTTCGACGAAGCGGCCCGGCTGGCGGAGGCCGCGCGGAACATGGACGGGACCGGGAGCCCGGAGGGAGAGGCCACTCACCTGGCCGACCTCCGCAAGGAAGATCCCTCCTGAGGCATGGCCGAGGAAGTCGATCCGGGTCAGGCGGCGGCCAGGCTCCGGATCAATTCCAGCTTTCCGGCGACAGAATGCTGATGGAACCGCCGAAGCACCGATAAGCGATCGCTGGACGGAGTGCGCTCCAGCCTCCGCAGGAACTGGAAGCCGTACCGGGCGGCGTCCCTGTACCGGTTCCGGACCGGTTCCCGTTCGTCGTCGAACACCGGCCGGTGAAACAGCCGGTCCCGGAGCCACGCCGCCCGGGCGGGAGCGGGCCGGCCACCGTGCCGGGAGAGGAAACGGGTCAGGACCAGGTGCTTGCTGACGTTGGCGTGCAACTCCAGTTCGAACAGGGAAGCAGGCCTTTCCTCGGCGATCCGCTGGGCCATCACCAGCAGGTGATCCAACTCCTCCACCAGGACGGAGAACGGCTCCACGTTCTCATCCCGGAGTCCGCAGCGGGGGGGGTGCTTTTCCAGCTGGCGGATCATGGCGTCGGGATAATACAGGCTGGCCCGCACCGTCCCATCCGCCTGGTACAGGAGGGTCCGGGCCCGGTTCAGTTCGCCGGTTTCCACCACTTCGACGATCTCTTTCCGGCCGTATAGGCGGGGGTGGGCGTTGTGCCCGCAGCCCACACCGGCCCCCCCCCACACCCCCACGCGCGACACGCGCCGTTCTCTCAGTGCGACCCACGCGCTCGAAAAC
>CAZZIV010000319.1:0-2916 GCA_964654385.1 uncultured Acidobacteriota bacterium
AACTTACTTCAATCACTTACGGGAAAATCAGACGAATATCGGCGGGAAGTTCCGCCTAGAGGTAGAGCAGCGCACTGAGACAGCCGAACCAAGGAAGCAGCGGGAGAAGGGTCAGTACTTCGTGTCAGCGAGATAGCCGGTCCGGCCGGGACACGGCCAACCATCCGGCGTTTTGTGAGGGTTGAGAGTGCTTGACTGCTTCTTGCGCCGGAACTTCTTGCTGCAGTACATGCATTCATAGATATAGGTTGGGCCTGCCATCAGTGAAGAACCAAACCCGCGCGGTTTTTTGCGCCGGGCGGGTCTTTTCGGTGCGCGCGGCGTCCCGAATGCGGCGAAGCCTCCGAAACCGCCTCCTCCTGAGGACGAGGACGAGCGTTCGGTCGGTGGAATAACAATTGGTCCGGACGGTGTCAGCTCGACCGCATAACGCGGGGTGAACACTTGATTAGTCGTGCGCGCGCCCTGGATACGGTCAACCCGATAGCTGCGGTGGGCGTCGCTATCGATATTCCAGGCGTGAAGGATGATGTTGTCATCCTGCGTGCGCCGCAAAGAATACGGTTCGATGCGCCGCGTACTGCCCTGATAGTCGAGATCGACGCAAAGCCGATTCGCAGCGGCAAAGCGGATAACTTCAATATGGGACTGCAGGTCCGGCCGGACCGGCAGGCGCAAGGTACGCTCGCGCAGGATGGTCTCGCCGGGAGCGGCGGCAAAGGACGCCGGGATCTCCGGGGCGAGGCCGCCTTCGAGCCAGGCGAAGAACTCCGGCAGGGCGTCCCAGAAGGACTCGAGGGGCGGCAGTGCCCGTAGCTGGTGGCGCAGCATGCTCTCCCACCCTGCTTCGAGTTCGTTCCTGAACGGATTGAGGTCGGCGGCCTTGGGGATCGCGATGCCCTTGAATTCGCATTTCTGGCGGAGAACGTCGAGCAAGACGGACGGCCTAGGCCGCGCCTCGGTGTTGCGGTAAAGGTTGATCACGTCGTAGAGATCGCGCGGCCTTGTTCGCTCGGCAAGCGCACGCACCTTTTCACCGAACGCTTCTTCATAGGCATAAGCCAGCACGATGATGTCCTGATCCGGCGCATCGCTGTAAGGATGGAATATCGGGATGGGCACCGGTGGCAGGACGAGTCGCTCGTCCGCCGTCAGATCGAGCTTGATCCGTGGCCAGCCGCCGGTTGTGGGCGAGACAGGACCGCGATAGCTAATCTTGCCCTGGCAGTTCTTGTGGCCGCGCGGATTGTCGTAGATATCGAAGTCTTGGCGGTCGGCGGGAATTTCGAGGCCGCTTTGCTCATAGACCCATTCCCCGATCTCGGCGAAAACTTCTTTCAGGAATGCTTCATCGAGATGGAGTTCATCCTTGAGCGTGAAGTCGAGGTCTTCGGAGAAGCGGTAGGTCTCGAAGAAACATTTCTTGAGGCAGGTACCGCCTTTGAACACCCAGCTGTTGGCGATCTTCTCATTGGCGACGATGCCAGCAAGCAGCCAGCCGAGTGCATAGTCTTTCTCAACGACATGCGGGTTGAGATTAAGCTGCCCCGCGATACGAATAACTTCAAGTTTACCGATCATCCGCGCCTCTTCTCAGCCCACGTCACCGGAACGCGAAGCCTCCAACGCGTGATGAGTCGGGAGCAATCGAGCACCGGATCTAGCTTTGCGTAACCTTTGGTAAGCCGGAGCTTTGCGGCGTCGATCAGGACATCGCTGCGCAGGTGGCGTTCGGCAAGAAAGCCGAGCCGCTTGAACACCGCTCCGTTACCGAGCTGCTCGGCATACTCTATTAGCAGGCGCGGATCGCCGTCCTTACGCTGCATGAATTGCGCGAAGCAATCGGCGACATGCTGGATGCCGCCGCCGGTCGCGGGATCATCAAGCATGTCGATGATCGTGCGGTGAATATCTGAACCCTCACCCCGACTCTGGCCGCGCCAGACGGTCTTGGTCCCGAAGATAAGATCTTTCTTGACGTGCTTGAGGGAGAACACTGCGCCCTGGCTTTCGATCGTTCTCTGCCGCACCGGTCGGGCGGTACACACGAGAATGTCCCGAAAGATTTGTTCGGTAAGGTCCCAGTGCTCCGCGGCGGTTCGTCCGCCGACATAGGCTGGGTCGAAGAGTGCCGGAACGAGCACCCAGGGGTCTTGGATGACCTGCTCGGATTCGCGAAGGGCAAGCTGGACAGGGACGTAGGCCCCCGGCCCGACGCGCCGAAGCCATCCCTGCCCGGCCCAGCGGGAAAGTAGCTTCGCCGCCTTGGTCCGGGAAACCGTCAGCGTCGTCTCGACATCCTCGATATGAATGACGTCTCCCGCCGCATTGATAATGGCGGCCAGCCTTGATTTCCCGGACTGATGGAGCGGACGATTCATTACTATATTACTACTACACATTTTCTCGACATTCGTGAAATTTATGCGCCATAAGATACTGAATCGCTATACCAAAGTCACGTTATCTCGGGATTTCCGGGAATTTTCGCACTGATGGTGTAGGGCGATTTGGAGAACGGAGTCGCAATTCACTCACGAATGCCGAATCCGGAACCGGGACGGGGGCGCCGTGCCGCAGGCAACGCCTGGCAGGTCTACGGCCATCGGCACGGGCTGACATCGCGGGTGCGTGAGCGCTGACACGGCCTGAAATTATTGGCAGAGAGGGAGGGATTCGAACCCCCGGAACCTCGCGGTTCAACGGTTTTCAAGACCCCTCGGGAATTTCAAGCGAAACAACAGGTTCAGTGTGTTTTATTATTAATATCATAAGGTTACGCGTTACCGCCTGCTACCGACTTCTCCCACCAGTTGCCCTCTTCTACCGTGCCAACTGTCGCGGAATTGTCGCAAGATCCGAGTCGGCGGACTTACTCCTTCCACTGCTCGTCCCGCAACCGACGGAGCGCATCCA
>CAZZIV010000320.1:0-2900 GCA_964654385.1 uncultured Acidobacteriota bacterium
GCCGCGGATCGGCGACTTCAGGTACGTGATGTCCCAGCTCCACAGCTGCCCTGGTGTTGAGGCAACGTTTGAATCCGGTCGGCGGTGCTTACGAGGCTGGGCGCTCAACTCAGGCGGCAACGATCCTGATACAGGGGGGGCTGCCGTTGTTGTGGGAAGTCTTCATCGGCAGGGTGATCGATCATCGGCCGGAACGGCCCCGGCCGGAGGGGAATCGGTGACTCTCTCTCCGTAATCGCCCCCGTTAAACTCCAGAATCTGCCGCCAGAAGGGAGGCGGAGAAGCTGCGTGGGTACTAAGCTGCCTCTGGAACTGTTATTCTGAACCATGGAATAATCGGGGACCGGGCTCCCTCGAGGTGATGAACATGGCCGAAAAGGAAAGCGACGGAAATTGCCGGAAGCGCGGGCCGGAACTGCTTCATGACCCTCTGCTGAACAAAGGGACCGCATTCACGATGGAAGAGCGGGACCGGTGCGGTCTCCACAGCCTCCTGCCGCCCCGTGTGACCACCATCGAAGACCAGGTCGGCCGTGCGATGGAAAACTACCATGCCAAGCCGAACGACCTGGAGAAATATATTTTCCTTTCCAGCCTGCACGACCGGAACGAAACCCTTTACTACCGGCTTCTTCTCGATCACATGGAAGAAATGATGCCGATCGTCTACACGCCGACGGTAGGAGAGGCGTGTCAGAAGTACGGTCACCTTTTCCGCCGGGGCCGGGGAATGTTTTTTTCGGTGAAGGATCGCGGCAACATCGCCAAGCATCTTGAAAACTGGCCCTCCGAAGACGTCCGCGCCATCGTGGTGACCGATGGAGAACGGATCCTCGGCCTGGGCGACCTGGGCGCCAACGGGATGGGGATTCCGGTAGGGAAGCTGGCTCTTTATTCGGCGTGCGCCGGGATCGATCCGGCGAAGACTCTGCCGATCACACTGGACGTCGGCACGAACAACGAGGAGTTGCTGAAAGATCCGCTTTACCTGGGGATCCTGGAACCCCGTCTGCGCGGGCAGGCCTACGATGATTTCATCGAGGAGTTTATCCAGGCGGTGACCGCCCGGTGGCCGAAAGTGCTGGTGCAGTTCGAGGATTTCGCCAACATCAATTCGTTCCGGTTGCTGGAACGATACCGGAACCGGATTTGCACGTTCAACGACGATATCCAGGGGACGGCGGCGGTCGTCTTGTCCGGTCTTTATTCCGCGTTGCGGATCACCGGCGGGAAGCTGGCCCAGCAACGCCTGTTGTTCCTGGGCGCCGGAGGCGCCGGTGTCGGGATCGGCAAGTTGATCGCCGCCGCCATGGAGGAGGAAGGCCTTTCCGCCGGGGAAGCCCGGAAGCGCTGCTGGTTCATGGATTCCAAGGGGCTGGTGGTGAAGAGTCGTACCGACCTGCAGGAGCACAAGCTGGTGTTCGCTCATGACGCCGATCCGATCCCCGACTTCATCACGGCGATCCGGGAACTGAAGCCGACCGCCATCGTCGGAGTTTCCGGCCGCTTCGGTTCGTTCACGCGGGAAAGCGTGGAAGAAATGACCCGGATCAACGAGCGGCCGATCGTTTTCGCGCTTTCCAATCCGACGTCGAAGGCGGAATGTACTGCCGAACAGGCGTACACTTGGTCCAGAGGGAAAGCGGTGTTCGCCAGCGGAAGTCCGTTCGACCCGGTGGAGTACCAGGGGAAGACCCTGGTTCCGGGGCAGGGAAATAACGCGTACATCTTCCCGGGAATCGGCCTCGGCATCGTGGTTTCCCAGGCCCGGCACGTGACCGATGAGATGTTCTCGGCGGCGGCCCGGGCGCTGGCGGCCCAGGCCTCGGAGGCGGACCTTGCCATGGGACGGATCTTCCCGTCCCTCCAGCGGATCCGGGAGGTTTCCGTGGGGATCGCGACGGCGGTCGCCCAGGTGGCGTATGACCAGGGCCTGGCGCGTGCGCCGGAGCCGGAGGACCTGGAGAGCAGGGTTCGGGAGGAGATGTTCCAGCCGGTTTATCGGAACTTCTCGATGCAGGAATCGATTCGTAGTTGAAGATCCTCCGCTGGATGATCGGCTCCCCTCTCAAAGTGACAGCGGCGTTCCTCGCCTTGGCGGCGATCGCCGTTCTCCTCGGCTCCCGGATCGAGATGCGCGACTCCCGCTCGGACCTGGCATCGCCGGCGGATCCGGAGCAGGCCCGTTTCGCACGGTTGATCCGGGACTTCCACGGATCCGAAGCGCTGGTGGCGGTGGTGGAGGCCGGGCAGGGAGCCGAACTCCCACCGGCCGGCCTGGAACGTTTCGCCGACGCGCTGGCTTCCCGCCTGGACCGCCTCCCGGCAGTGGATTCGGTTTTCTACAAGCTGGACCCGGAAGAGTTGCTACCGGGCCTGCTCTGGTCCCTTCCGCCCTCGACCCTGGAGTCCGCCGCCGGCGCGATCGAGGAGCGGGCCGATCTCCTCGCAACCGAGCTGGATGGATTCGGGCCGGAATCGCTGACCCGGTTCCTCCAGGCCTTGCTGGCGCCGGGAGGAGGGGGCCGGCCGATCCAGGGGGACGCGGCCGCGGGCGCGGGCCGGTTGGCCTCCGTCTTGAAGGCGCAGGAACGGTTCCTGGAGGATCCTGAAAGCCTGGTCCGATTCCTGGAGCATTCCGGGCTTACCGGATGGGCGGCCCTGTTGGAGGACCGGTCAGGCGAGCCGCAGGGCCCGCGGGGCGGCGGCTACCTTTCCAGCCGGGATGGTTCGGCCCTGTTCCTGTTCATCTCTCCCGCCGATACCGACGACACCTTGCCGGTTCAGAGGGAACTGGTCCGACAGGTCCGGGAAGCGGCCGGCCGCGCCGGGCCGCGCGCGCCACGCTCCGGCGCGCGCCCTCCGCCGCCAGCGCTCGCGCCGCGAGCGCGCGGTCAGGA
>CAZZIV010000321.1:0-2889 GCA_964654385.1 uncultured Acidobacteriota bacterium
GGCCCTGCGGCGCTCCGAACGCGGTACTACCTTTCTACCGCACAGACTCCTAGATCGGACCGTTAGGGAGGAGACCGATGAAGCCACGGTTCCGTCCTGTTCTCGCATGTTGCCTCTGGGGCGGGTTGCTTCTCTTCTCTCCGCCGGCCGGCGCGGCGCCTGACAACAGTTTGACCGGTCTGGATCCGGATTCCGGGGGAAAGACGGTGGTCCGGCTGGACCATCCCCTCACCCACCTGATTTTTTTCGCCGCCTGGTGCCCGCCCTGTAAAAAGGAAATCCCGGTCCTGACCGATCTGGCCGCCCGCTGGGAATCGGAAGGGTACCGGCAGGTCTGGATCGCCGTGGACCGGCGTCAGACGCTGGATCGTTTGCGCAGGTTCCTGGAAACGAACCGGCTGCCCGGTACGGTTCTCTATGACGCCGGAGGCGCGCTTCAAAACCGGTTCCATGCCGAATCTCTGCCCCTCCATCTCCTGCTGGGCCGGAACGGCGAACCGGTTCTCTCCGGCGGTTCCCTGGAGCAGGCGGCGGCGGCGGTGGAAAAGCGGCTGGGAGGGTCATGAAACGATCCGGAAAAGGTGACCGCTACAAGGTCGGCCTGCTGTTCGGCGGCCGGTCGGTGGAACATGAAGTCTCGGTGGTTTCCGCCCGGGGGATCTCCGCGGGCTTCGATCCGGACCGGATCGAATGCGTCCCGCTGGCGGTGACGCCGAAAGGGGTCTGGCTCGGTCCGGAGCGATCCGCCAGGATCCTCCACGGCGGCGGGACCGTGGTCCCCGAGGCGGGGGAAGAGCCGGGGGAGAGCCGGATCCACGTCGATCCCGGCGGCGGCGGCTTGTTCGTGCGCCGAGCCGACCGTTTCTCCCGGGCGCTGGTCCTGGACGCGGTATTCCCGATCATTCACGGGTACGGGGGTGAAGACGGACGGCTGCAGGGAGTCCTGGAACTGTCCGGTCTGCCCTGGGTCGGCGCCGGTGTGGCCGGCTCGGCTGCGGCGATGGACAAGGCGATGGCCAAGGGGATCGTTCACTCCGATGGAATCCTGGTTCCCCCCTGGACCCTGCTGACACGCGATGAGATCCGGACGGACCGGAGCGCGGCCTGTCAAAAGGCGGCGGAGACGCCGGGTTTCCCGATGTTCGTGAAACCGGCCAACGGCGGGTCCTCCGTCGGGATCAGCCAGGTGGACAGGCCCGAGGACCTGGATGAGGCGCTGAACCTGGCCCTGGCCCATGATCACAGGGTCGTGGTGGAGAAAGCCTTGGACGCCCGGGAGATCGAAGTGGCCGTCCTGGGCGGAGATCCTCCAACTACGGCGGTCCCCGGCGAAATCGTACCGGGAACTCGGTTCTACACCTACGAGGACAAGTACGAGAACGGCCTGGCTGAACTCCGGATCCCTGCCGATCTTCCCCCGGGGCTCGCCGGCTCCCTGCAGGAATCGGCGGTGCGGATCTTCACGCTGCTGGACCTGGCCGGGATGGCCCGGATCGATTTCCTGTTGGAGCGGGGTCCGGACCGGGTGTATTTCAATGAAGCGAATTCGCTTCCCGGTTTCACGCCGATCAGTATGTATCCGAAGATGTGGGAAGCCTCCGGCCTTCCGTACCCGGCCTTGCTGACCCGGCTGGTGGAACTGGCGCTGCGGCGGAAGAGCGCCGGCCCTTAAGGTTGAGGCGGCCGTTCCGCTTCTTCCATTTCAAGGGATTTCATCCTCCGGTACAACTTTTGCCGGCTCCATCCAATCCTGGCGGCGGCCTGGAGCAGGTTTCCCCCGGCATCGGCGACGACCGCACGGATGAACGACACCTCCAGGGGGCAGGGCCAGTCGTCCGGCAGCCGGGGGCCGCGTCTCCCCCGGGACGACAGGACCGGATCGAACTCCAGGAGCCCGGGAGTGATCTTCCGGCCCTGGGCCTTCACCATCGCCCGGGCCAGGACCGACTCCAGTTCCCGAATGTTCCCCGGCCAGGAATGATTGTGAAGCGCCAGCAGGCCGGAGGCCGACAGGTTCACCGGCGGAACGGAGGCGGCTTCCTGCAGTCTGGGAGAGATACGGCGGATCAGGAGCGGCAGGTCCTCGAGCCTGTCTCGGAGCGGAGGGAGCTCCATCTTCAGCACCGCCAGGCGGTAGTACAGGTCCTCCCGAAAGAGCCCCTCCTCCACCCTGCGGAAAAGGTTCCGGTGAGTGGCGGACAGGACCCGGACGTCGATCCGGGTTTCTCTCTCGCCCCCCAGGGGACGGACTTTTTCTTCCTGGAGAACCCGGAGAAGCTTGGACTGCATCGCCATCGGCATATCTCCGATCTCGTCCAGGAGAAGGGTGCCTCCTTCGGCCTGCCTGAAAATGCCGGTCCGGTCCGAATCGGCCCCGGTGTAGGCGCCTCTTCTCGCACCAAACAGTTCCGCCTCCAGCAGCGGCTCGGGGATCGAGGCGCAGTTCACGGCCAGGAAAGGACCGTGGCGACGGGGACCCAGGTCGTGGATCATCCGGGCGGCTCCTTCCTTGCCGCTTCCGGTTTCGCCGCGGATCAGGACCGGCAAGCGGCACCGGGCGTATTTCCGGATTTTCGCGATCATCGCCTGGAACGGCTTCGACCTGCCGACCAGGGGCGGCTGCGGGGCGGCCGGTTCCCGGGTATCCTTCTGGATGGAAGTGAAGGGAAAACGATGGACCGCCAATCCGAGAAGGGTCGCGAACAGGCCGAGCAGGTCCGGGGTCCAGTCGGAGCGCGGCATCTTTTCCATCCGGGTATCCAGAACCAGGGCAGCCGGGGAATCCCGGTCCCAACCGACCGGTGCCGCCAGGACGCTTCGGCTGCCGGCCTGCCGGACGGAAGCGCACTCGGTGAACATCCCGGTTGCGAGGACGTCGAGTCAGGCCCG
>CAZZIV010000322.1:0-2876 GCA_964654385.1 uncultured Acidobacteriota bacterium
CCAAGAGATCAGGGCCGGTTAAGAGGGGCCACCCACATTCTTCCTTCCACCTTGGGGTTCCCCAGGGTTGAATTCAATTTCATCCCGTATACTGTCCGACCGTGACGCGCCGGAAGAGGTACGCCGTATGACCGCCATCCTGGGAATCTCCGCGTTCTACCACGATTCCGCCGCCGCCCTGGTGGTGGACGGTGAAATCGCGGCCGCCGCGCAGGAGGAGCGCTTCACCCGGATCAAGCACGACTTCGCCTTCCCGGTCCATGCCATCGAGTACTGCCTGCAGGAGGCCGGCCTGGGGCCGGAAGATCTCGACTTCGTCGGGTTCTACGACAAGCCGCTTCTGAAATTCGAGCGGCTCCTGGAAACCTACCTGAGCTATGCCCCCGCCGGGTTCCGGTCGTTCCTGCGGGCGATGCCGCTCTGGCTCCGGCAGAAGCTGCACCTGCCCCGGGAGATGAACAAGGGGCTTCAGGGCCGGTTTAAGAAGCGATACGTCTTCACCGAGCATCACGAATCCCACGCGGCCAGCGCCTTCTTCCCTTCCCCGTTCGAGGAAGCGGCGATCCTGACCCTGGACGGCGTCGGGGAGTGGGCCACCGCCAGCTATGGAACCGGGCGGGGGAACCGGATCCGGCTGACCCACGAACTCCGTTTCCCCCATTCGCTGGGCCTTCTCTATTCCGCGTTCACCTACTACTGCGGCTTCCGGGTGAATTCCGGAGAGTACAAGTTGATGGGGTTGGCACCGTACGGAAAGCCGGTGTACGCCGACCGGATCCTGAACCATCTCCTGGACCTGAAGGAAGACGGCTCGTTCCGGATGGACATGTCCTATTTCAACTACTGCCAGGGACTGACCATGACCTCGAAGAAGTTTCACAAGCTGTTCGAGGGACCTCCCCGCCGGCCGGAAACGCCGATCTCCACCCGGGAGATGGATATCGCAGCCTCGATCCAGGCGGTGACCGAGGAGATCGTTCTCCGGTGCGCTTCCCACCTGCACAGAACGACCGGCATGAAAAACCTCTGCCTGGCCGGAGGCGTCGCCCTGAACTGTGTCGGGAACGGAAGGGTCCTCCGGGAGTCCCCGTTCGAGAATGTCTGGATCCAGCCGGCGGCCGGCGACGCGGGAGGGGCGCTGGGCGTCGCCCTGTTCCTGTGGCACCAGCTATTGGACCATCCCAGGATCCCCGGGAAACCGGACAGCCAGAAAGGGTCGCTGCTGGGACCGAAGCCGGAACCGGCCTCCACCCGGGCGTACTTGGATTCGGTACAGGCGGCCTACCGGCGGATCGAGGACGAAGAGGAGATTTGCGACCAGGTGGCCGGTTTCCTGGCCGCAGAAAAGGTGGTTGGCTGGATGCATGGGAGGATGGAGTTCGGTCCCCGGGCCCTGGGGAACCGGAGCATCCTCGGGGATCCTCGCAGCGAGACCATGCAGTCGGTGATGAACCTGAAGATCAAGTTCCGGGAGTCGTTCCGGCCGTTCGCCCCTTCTGTTCTCCGAAGCCGGGTCCACGAGTATTTCGAAATGCGGGAAAACGAGGACAGCCCGTACATGCTCCTGGTGGCGCCGGTGAGGGAGGAACGAAGGATCCGCGCCGGGAAAGAACACGGCGGCAGGGCGAGGGAGGGGCTGGAGAAGTTGAAGGAAGTCCGTTCGGACATCCCTGCGGTAACCCACGTGGACTATTCAGCCCGTGTGCAGACCGTGGATCCGGAACGGAATCCCCGGTATCACAAGCTGATCTCCGCTTTTGAGAAGCGGACCGGCTGCCCGGTGATCATCAACACCAGCTTTAATGTTCGTGGCGAGCCGATCGTCTGCACGCCGGAGGACGCCTACCGCTGTTTCATGTCCACCCACATGGATGTGCTTGTGATCGACGAGTTCGTTCTGCTCAAGGAAGAGCAGACGGCTTGGTCCGGCGAGCGGGCGGAAGAATACCTCTCCAGGTTCAACCTCGACTAATAGCAGTTCCGGAAGGAGGAGGCTGATGTCGGTCATCGAGGTCAACAAGAATCCCGGGAAAGGGGAGTTGAACTGGTTCGGCCTGATCTTCCTGGCGTTTCTCGCCCTGGTCGGGGCCGGCCTCTGGTTCAAAGCCGAAGCGTTTGCCGCCGCCGGCACGATCTGGATCGTGGCCGGCGTGGCGACGGCCCTCTATTACGCCGTTCCTCCGATCCGCCGCCCGATGTACCTGGCCTGGATGTACGCCGCTTTCCCGATCGGATGGGTCCTCTCCCATCTGGTTCTCGGAATCGTCTTTTACCTTGTCTTTCTGCCCATCGGCCTTATATTTCGCCTGGTGGGGAAAGATCCGATGAATCGAAGCCTGTCCCGGGACCGGTCGAGCGACTGGGTGGAACACGATCCCCACGGGAAGCCCGAGCGGTACTTCCGGCAGTTCTAGACAGGGGATGCTGGGGGCATGGAAACGATGAGCGAGAGCCTGGACAAAGAAAGCGAAAGCCGGGCCGATCGGTTCGCCGCCCGGGCGGAGCAGCCTTCCACCGGCATCGTCCGGGAATTCATCGACTTCCTGAAGCACAACAAAAAGTGGTGGCTCATCCCGATCATCGTCGTGCTTCTCCTGGTGGCTGTCCTGGTCGTTCTCTCCAGCACCGCCGCCGCCCCGTTTATCTATACGTTGTTCTAGAGCCAAAGAGCGGAAACGGCGTGACCGGTGGACGACTCTTCGGCCGGCCGTGCCGGCAGCGGCGATCCGATGGTGTCTATACGGCGGATGCCTCCGCGGTTAGGGCAAGGGCGTACCTTGAAACCGAGCCATGAAGAGAACGCCGGTGACGCGGACATCCTACATCGGAGAACTGCTCAACTGTTCGCCCTTCTCTTTCTTCCGGGGGGGCCAGCT
>CAZZIV010000323.1:0-2827 GCA_964654385.1 uncultured Acidobacteriota bacterium
TTTATTCCTAATCAATAACAATTCAGGTAAAAAATATAAGTTCAATCTGACGGAGATTTAATAATGGCGTTTGTATCTAACGGAACAACGATTGCTGACGCTGGTGCCTTTTCTGCAAGTTTAGGTTCAATGGTTCTTATCAAAACTTTAACTGCTAGTTCTAGCGCAACTCTATCATTTGTTAATGGTTCTTCAAGTGTAGTTTTAGATGGCACATATCCAATTTATAAATTTGTTTTTATCAATATGCACCCAGAAACAAATGGAAAAGGTTTTGGTGTTAATTTTTCAGATGACACTTCTAGTCACTCTTATGATTTAACAAAAACATCTAGCGTAATAGAAACATATCATGCAGAAGATGGTAGTGAATCTACTGTGTGTTATCATACTGGTGTACATCTTGCTCTCATGGTGGGGATAAGCCCAGAAACACAATTCAAGTCCCAAACATACAAGCAGTTTGACTCCAAAGTGAAAGCTGTGATGGCGGTGGCGGGCCCCACTGAGTGCGCGGCCCCCCGGGCCCCCGCCGGTAGCGGGTTGTTCGCCCAGCCGATGACCCTGCCGGCGGGCAACTACCTGGTCGTGGCGCAGGTGGTCACCGCGGGTGGCGCGGTCGCCACCGCGACTTCGAACTTCGTGGTGCAAGTGGTGGCGCCGCCGGCCACGGTGAGCATCGACGCCCCGGTGGACGGTGCGCTGGTGCCGCTCGAGTTTCCGGTCAGCGGTCGCTTCGACACCTTCGGCGCCGGGATCGCCAGTTTCGTGATCCGCGGCATTCGCGGTGGCGCGGTCAAGTACGAGCGCGCGGTGAACGTCACCGGCGCGGGCACCCGGCAGGCCGACGCCGGGTGCGATCCGCCGTGCGGCACCTGCGCGGGGGGTGGCGCGCGGGGCCCGGGGGTCTCCAACACGGGGGTCGCCGACGCCGGGCCCAACGGCACCGACTGTTCCGATTCCGCCTGCGCCGCCGATCCGGCATGCCAGGCTCCCGCCTGCCTGGATAGAGGCGCGGTCTGCAGTTCCAACAGCGCGTGCTGCTCCAACCGGTGCAAAGGGAGAGGCGGCAACAAGACCTGTCAGTAGGGGCCGGAAAAAGGCTGGATTATCAGCCGTATTCTGCCTTCCCAGGAAAGCCCGGCGTGAAAACGCCGGGCTTTTTTTCTGTTTCATGTGACTTCTCGCTTTGCAGGCGGTCTTCAACCCTCCAGAATAAAACATCATTTCACGGAACGGTCTTTCGTTGAGAAGGAGTACGACATGAACAAGAAACGGTACGGTGCCGTCCTGGCGCTGGTGGGGGGACTCGCGGTTCTCGGTTTTTTCACGTCGACCGCGACGGCCGGTGAGAAAGAGATCGGGATCCTGGGAGGAGTCGTCCAGGCCGACAACGTCCTGGACGGGGCGGACGAGATCGAGGCTCTGTACGGCGTGCGAGGCGCGGTGTTGTTCGGCGACCGGTTCGGCTGGTTCGCGGACTTCACCCTTTCCAGTATCGATCCGAACACAGGATCCCAGGAGGTAGATCCCCCCATGCCGGCGGAGCAGGGTGAGTCGTCGATGCGCCTGACGGTTCGCCTTGTTTCGCCGGCATGATTCATGCTCCGGCCTGTCTTACGAAAATGTAATTGAGTCCGCTCCCCCCGGTACGATACGGATGAATGGAACCGCAGGCGGATCCCGTCCGCGGCCGGGAGGAGAAGCGATGAACCTGGAAGACGGCCTGAAGGTATCCGAACTGAGCCCGTTGAAGACCTACCTGGATCCTGTGGGAACGCCCCGGGACGTACAGGATCCGGCCACCGCTCCCGCGGTGCAGGAGACCGGTTCCGGAGGCGGCGTACCCGGGGGGGACGAAGTCAAGGTCAGTGAAGAATACGTGAAAGCCGTCCTGGTGAAAGACGCCGATAAGGTGGTGGAGCGTTTCAAGGATAGGCTGGAGAACGGGAGCCTCCCTGAATTCCGGCCGGTGGAGCAGGTTCGGGAGGTGGCCGACGCCGTCCTGGCCAGGATCCAGGAAAAACTGGCCGAACACGCCGGGGAGGATGACGGCGCCGGCCGGGACGTGAAAATCAAGGAACTGTTCAAGGAGCTGGGGGGCGCGTTGGAAGACGCGTTCAAAAAATCGTTCAAGCTGCTCAAGAAGGTCGGCGTCCTCCATGACCAGGGGAACCGTTCCCTGGAAGAGATCCAGAAGCAGCTCCAGGAAGGGCTGGACCGGTTGAGCGAAGCCGGCGATGGACAGGACGGCTCGGTGGACCTGGTTTCCTTCCAGGGTTCGGCGAAGGTGGAGGGCTCCGCCCGGCGGAGCTTCGAGTTGGAGATCACGACCCAGGAGGGGGACGTGGTCACCCTGCAGGTGGAAAGCGAGGCCCGGCAGGCGTCGTCGCTGGACGTGACGGCGGAGCCGGGGTCGTTGACGATTCACAAGGAAAGTTCCACCTTCCTTTCCCAGAACCTCACCTTCGAGGTGAACGGCGACCTCAACCAGGAGGAACAGGCGGCGATCCAGGACCTGGTTTCCCGAACCGCCGACCTTTCCAACACCTTCTACGGCGGGAACCTGGGCGAGGCGTTCCGGCAGGCCCAAAACCTGCAGATCGATCCGGAACAGATCGCCGGTCTTTCCTTCGACCTGGAGCAGAACTTCGAATACAAGGTCGCCGCTTCCTACCGGGAGGTGGCCGCCCTGGCCGATGCTTCCGAATCTACCGGACCTACCGGACCTACCGGACCTGCCGGACCTGCCGGACCTGCCGGACCTGCCGGACCTGCCGAACCGGCCGCGGCGGACCGCCCGGTGTCCGCACACGCGACACAGCCC
>CAZZIV010000324.1:0-2814 GCA_964654385.1 uncultured Acidobacteriota bacterium
TGTTTCGCAGTGCGAGCGCGAGAGCGCCCCCCCCGCCCGAGCCCGGCCGCGGCCGCTTCCGTGGATTGCGGGGAGAGGTTGTGGCGGGCGGAGCCGTACCCGATCCGAGGCTGGTACATCTACAAGCAGAACCCGATGCACTCCCTTCCGGACCGGGGGCTGACCCGCAGGATGATCGAGAAAATGGAGTTCGTCGTGGTCTGCGACATCATGCCGACCGACACCGCTTGGCTGGCCGACGTGATTCTTCCCGAATCGACCTACCTGGAGCGGGACGACCCTGTGATCGGTTTCCAGGATCCGTACCCGTTCCTCTCCCTGCGCCGGCCGGTGGTGGACCCCCTGTACGACACCAAACCGAATTTCGAAATCATGCGGGAACTTGCCGAGCGGCTCGGTTTCCCCGAGTTCTTCGACTACAAGATGAAGGCGATGCAGCGGGCCCAGTTGAAACCGTTCGACCTGGAGCCCGAGTCCCTGGACGCCACCGGGATCTGGACCGACCGCCAGGAGAGGACCTACGGAACCACCTTGAAGGACGGCTACCGGTTCCGCACCCCCAGCGGAAAAATCGAGCTGGCGTCGGAACGGTTCCGGCGGCGAGGGTACAAGACGATTCCCGAGTACCGGAGGCCGGAAACGATCCCCTCGGACCAGTTCCGCCTGTTGATCGGAAAGAACGCCTTTTTCACCCACGCCTCGAACCAGAACAATCCTTGGCTTCATGAATTGATGCCGACCAACGCGATCTGGCTGAACCCGAAGCCGGCGGCGGCCCGGGGGATCCGGGACGGCGATACCGTTCGCATCAAAAGCCCGGTGGGCGAGGTGACGATGCAGGCGATGGTGACCGAGAAGATCCGGCCGGACTGTGTGCACATCCCCCACGGATTCGATCACATCAGCAAGATGATGACCCGGGTCTGCGGCGTGGGCGGGTGCGATTCGGACCTGTTGATCTCAAGGGAAGACCGTATCTCCGGAAACGCCGCTCTCCATGAAACCCTGGTCACCGTCGAACGGGTCGACGGAGAGCGGGAGGTGAGGTCATGAAACGGTACGGAATGGTCCTGGACCCGGCCCGCTGCGTCGGCTGCGACGCCTGCATGATCGCCTGCACCGCCGAGAACAAAGTGAAGGTCGGGTATCATCGGAACTGGGTGAAGCGGGAGCTGAAGGGAACCTTCCCGGAGCTTTCCATGCAGATCGTCGCCGGACAGTGCATGCACTGCGATGATCCTCCCTGTGTGCGGGTCTGTCCCACCGGCGCGTCTTACATCAATGAAATCGGCGGGATCGTCGAGGTGGACAATACCAAGTGTATCGGCTGCCGGTACTGCATGCTGGCCTGTCCATATGACGCCCGGTACTTCGATGAAGAAGCGGGCGTGGTGGACAAGTGCACGTTCTGCGCCCACCGCCTGGCGGTAGGGAAGGAGCCGGCCTGCGTGGAAACCTGCCCGACCAAGGTGCGGGTGTTCGGCGATCTGAACGACCCCGAATCGGAGGTTTCCCGCTTGATGCGCACCCGGAACACGGAGAAGAAACTGGCGTACGCCGGTACCTCTCCCAACCTCAACTACATCACCGATTGACGGGGAGACGACGCCATGGAACATCATGAATGGGGCTGGATGATCGTTGTTTACCTCTTCCTGGGCGGGCTGGGAGCAGGATCGATGGTTCTCAGCGGCATGGGGCACCTGGGCAGGCGGGGCCGCTACCAGGGGATCGCCCGGGCCGGCGCGCTCCTGGCGCCGGTGCTGGTGGGTGCCGGTTCCGGTCTCCTGATCTTCGACCTGGGCAGCCCGCTCCGGTTCTGGAGGCTGTTTGTCACCATCAACCCGGTCAGCCCGATGTCGATCGGATCCTGGCTGCTGATTCTCTTCACCGGCCTGACGTCTCTCTACGCGATCCTTCACCTTCCTCCGAGCTGGTTGCGGGCGCTGGGGCGGCGATTCACCCGGATCCATGCTCCCCTGGGCACTCTCGCCGCCTGGAACCAACCGGCGAAGGTGACCATCGCCGAAGGGAAAAGCCTGGAGCGGGACCAGATCGACGTGAACTATCCCGGCAGTCCGCTTTGGGTTCGGAGGCTGAGATCCGGCCTGGCCGGGGTCGGCATCCCGGTCGGTCTCGGCGTCGGGATCTACACCGGTGTGCTGCTCGGGGCGATTCCCGCCAGGCCGTTCTGGAACACGCCGATGGTCGCCCAACTGTTCCTGTTCTCCGCCCTCTCCACCGCCAGCGCATTGTTGATGTTGGTCGCTCCCAGGCTGTGGAAAGGAGATGCATCCCAGATGGCGCTGATGCACCGGTCCCTGTTGCGGGCGGACCTGGTGTTCATCTTCCTGGAGCTGTTCATCATTATTCCGTTCATCATTCACGGGGAACTGAGCGTGCGCTCGGCCAGGGAATCCCTCCACATGATTCTGGGCGGGCCGTACACAGGATCTTTCTGGATCGGAGTGGTCCTGATTGGAATCCTGGTTCCGGCCTTCATGGAAATGATCGATGCGATCGGTCTCGGCAAAAAGGCACCTGCAATGTTGACTCGTTTCCTCCATTTTTCCGCACCGATGATGATCCTGGTCGGCGGCTACATCCTTCGCTGGGTTTTTGTCCATGCCGGACAAGATACGCATTTGCTATAGGTTACATTAAGGTCTTTACCGTTTTCGGACCCCGGCCGCTCGATTCGAGCGACCGGGGTTCTTGACAACCGGTCAAAGTGGACCTGGCGTCGATCCAAACGCTCTTTCCATTCTTGCCGAGGATGCTAGCATCCGTTTTCCGTAATGAGTAATTGGACCT
>CAZZIV010000325.1:0-2810 GCA_964654385.1 uncultured Acidobacteriota bacterium
CCGGGTTTTTCATACCCGGTACAGCACCATTTGAGCGCGCAATCCTTTTCCAGGATGCCGCACTGGGCTTCGTTCTTCCCCGCATCCCAGGTATCATCCGAATCCAAAAACGCGATCCAGTCTCCTACCGCCCGGGAAATTCCATCGTTCCTCGCGGCGGCCACGCCGCCGTTTTTCCGGCGAATACACTTCACCCTCTCCCCGTACCGAGCGGCTCGCCGGGAAGTCCGGTCTCCGGAACCATCGTCCACAACGACGATTTCATGAACAGGCAGGGTCTGAGCCAGGACACTTTCAATGGCGCGGCCGATGACCGCTTCCGCGTTCCAGGCCGGGATCACCACCGACACTTTCATCCCCGCATTCCCCTCCTGGCATCGCCGAAGATCCCGAACAGGGTCTTGGTCACCGGCCCTTCCAGGACGCGTACCGCTCCAAGATAGGCCACCACACCGACCGCCACGCGGACGCTGAGCCGGATCCAGCCTTGATCGGCCACCACTTCACCGGCCAGGAGGACGGCTGCAACCATCCCCGCGGTGGCCAGGAGCGGACGGATCAAGGCCCGAACATAGGCCCAAAATGAGAGGTCCGCCGCGCGGACCGCTTTCGGCAACAGCCAGACCAGGGCCAACAACGGATAGAGAACCGCCCAAGCCGCCGCAGGCCCTGAAGGCCCCTGTCTCACCGCGAAAACAAAGGCGGTAGGGAGAAAGATAAAACACAACAGGTTGAACATCACCTCCTGTCGGATCCGGCCGGTAGCCACCAGGACCGGCGGCAACAGGACCAGCACACCCCTGGCCAGGCCGTAGGCGCACAGCCAGCGGAGCGGTCCTGCGGCGGCGGCCCATTTCTCTCCCAGAACCAGCGGAACCGCGTCATCGGCCACCATCCCGAGACCGGCCACCGCCGGCATAATGATTAAAGCCGAGTAATGGCTCATCCGGGTCAATACCCGTCCCAGTTCTCCCGGATTTCCCCTTGCCCGGGAGAACAGCGGCAAAACCAGGGGGTTGATCACCATCCAAAGCCGGTCCCATGGCATTTTCGCCAGGTTCCAGGCCATGTTGTACGCACCGAGCGCTCCAACTCCCAGGAATCTTCCGATGATCAGGAAGTCGGCATTGGAATATCCGTACCAGAGCAGGCTGCTCATGGTGACTCCACTGCCGAAGCGGAAAATGGAGCGCACTTCACCTCCCCGGAGCCGGAGTCGAGCGGACCACGGGAAGACGAAAGCGAGCCCCAGGGCATTGGTCGATACCGACACCAGCTTCCCCGCCACCAGAGCCCATACACCCAGTCCGGCCCATGCCAGTAGAATGGTGCTGGAAGCATCCAGCACCATCGCCAGAAAGGCGACGATCGATTCTCCCCTCACGGTCAGTCCCCGGCGAAGCATCGCCTTGGGAACCACGATGAACGCGCTGATCGGAAATGTGAGCGCGACGACCCGCAGTACCGGGATCACCTCCCGGTCCTCGTAGTACCAGGCGATCAGGCCGGCGGAAGCGAAGAGAACCAGGTACATGAGGGAAGAAGCGCAGAACGCGAGGGTGAACGCGACCTGCTGATTCTCCCGGGTCACCACCTCGCGTTGGATCAACGCCTGACCGACGCCCATCTCCTGAGCCTGCTGTGCCAGTCCGGTGAACACGGCGACCATCGCCATCAGGCCGTAATCCTGGGGTGTCAGCAACCGGGCCAGGATGACGGTAACCCCGATGCTCAACAGGTTCGTGGCCGATCGGCTCAGGCCGGTCCACGCGATCCCTCCCAGAAAGCGGTTCCGAAGGCTTCCCCCGCCGGAGTGGTCCTTCATGGCCGGCGGAGATCCTGGATCCGGCGTTGCAGAGTTCGGGCCCTGCCGACGACCCAGTGAACCAGCGGGCGGTAAACCTGTTCACGACATTTCATCAGGGGTACGATTTCGGAGGAGAAACCGCTCTTGAAAAAATTGATTTTCTGAACCACCGAACGGTTCCCCGCTTCACCGATCCCTGCCGAAAAGCCGCCGAAATCATAGACGGCGCACCCAAGATTCCGGGCGTGCAGCATCGCATTGTAATGAAGTAAATGAGTCTTCGGAACCTTGTCCCTGGAAGATTCCGAGGCTCCATAGGCATAGATCGCCCGCCGCCCATGACGAAACACAATGATGCCGCCGACGATCCTTCCCTGGAACTTGGAATTCAACATGAACCCGCCTGTCGGATTCCGTGCCAACCAGGCTCCCATTCGCCGGAACGCTTCGTCCGGCCTCGGTGTTGCTCCCTTCCGAACCACCATGGCCCGGTAGTTCCGGATGAAAGCATCGATCGCCTCCCCGGTCGCATCGTTCACGCATTCCACGTTTTCCCGGATCGCCTTCCGGACGTCGGCCCTGGTTCTCCGGTGGAATCCGGCCAGGATCTCCTCCGGTTCCCGGGTCAGATCGACTTCCAGGGTGCGGTCATACGCTTCATCATCTTCCGCGATTCGAAACCCGCGCCGGTCGAGGGCGCGGGCGAATTCGGCGGCGTCACGTTCCCGGATGTAGGGGTTGATCCTCAATGCGGCCACACCGATCCGTCGGAGTACCGGTTCCAGGTCCCCCATCATCCTTTCCAGGACGGCAGGGTTCTCCACGACGGGTCCCCGGCTGATCCGCGCTACCTTCGGGCCGAAGGATCGAACCCTGGAGATGGTGAGGCCGGCGAAGCCGGCCGGTTTCCCACCGCTCTCCGCCAGGCTGTACAACCCGGCCGATGCGCCCCCGGACTCCTGACCTTCCAGATCCCGGTGCTGGAGCAGATGGGCGTCCAGGC
>CAZZIV010000326.1:0-2779 GCA_964654385.1 uncultured Acidobacteriota bacterium
GGCGATCCGCGGAGAGGGTGTCGCGTAGAATGCCGCTCTGTCGCTCGTTTGGGAGACGACCCCCGGATCCCCGCCGGCCCAGCCAGGCGGAGACAGCCTTTTCGATCGGAATGCCGCCGTTTGGATCCGTTGGATCGGGGGTTGTGTGTTTTCCCTTCGGCATTGTTCGCCACCTTTCCGAGTATGCGGGGTACCGCATACCTGTAACTACCGGAGAGAGGCCCGGAACGATCAATCGTTTCGGAAAAAATCTTGAATTCTTTTCCGGGCCAATCCCAGGTGCCGCCGGACGGTGATCCGTGTGATCCCCAAGAACCGGGCGATCTCCCGTGTATCCAGCCCTTCGATCTCGTGGAGCACGAACGCCGCCCGCTCCCGCTCGGTGAGCCGATCCATCGCCCGGTCCAGGCGGTCCGCCAGTTCCGCCTGGTCCAGGCGCCCATCCGGCCCTGGGGACGGATCCGGCGCGCTTTCCATGCGCTCTTCCCAAGGGCCTTCCCCCTGGAGACGGCTTCGACGCCGGGAGCGGTAGTCATGGACGGCGTTTACCGAAACCCGGTAAAGCCAGGCCCGGAACGGTTTCCCTTTCTTTACCGATCGAAGATGGCGGAACACGCGAATGAAGATTTCCTGGGCCACGTCCTGCCGGTCGCCGTCAGGAACCCCCAGGGCGGCGGCGAGCCGGAGCACCTGCCGCTGGTGCCGGTCCAGGAGGGCCTCCAGCGCCCGAACATCCCCCTCCTGGGCCCGGGCCACCAGCTCCTCGTCCTCCTCCCCGGAGAGAGGTTTCCGGTCATGGTCTTTCATTTCGGCGGCAGGGTACCACGGAGGGAACCGGCTAAAACGGGCTGTCCTGTCCCCGCCGGTCCACAACGATCACCGAGAGATACCCGTGCTGTTCGGCGGGGGTCAACTCGGTGGAGGGGGTCGTGACCGACTTGAGCAACGGCACCAGGCCGTCGGCGATATCCTGCCGGCTGAACGGCGAATCGGCGGCATAGATTTCGTAGTGGTCGATGATGGTGGGGCCGCCGTCGAAATCGGTGGTCACCTCGGCCCAGGAGAGATCCAGGTTGCCGGGGGTCACCGTCGATTTCCCTATGCTGAGATCCTGGATCCCGTCGGGTAACTGCCTTCCGGCGCCTCCGGCGTTGCCGTCCACATCCACCGCCCGGACCACGTAATAGTAGTCCGGCGCCGAGACGGACAAGGCGTTCGTGTCGATGAACTCCGGAACGGTCACCGTGGCCACCAGGTTGCCCGGCCCCGGGATGAACGCTTTATCCAGGTCCCGGTAGACTTCGTAATCGGCCACGGTCTCGTCCTTGCCGTAGATGTCGGTGGTCACCGCCGCCCAGCTGATCCGCAGGTCGCTCCCCTGCTTCTCCATCACCAGGGTGTCGATGAACGCCGGAGGCCGGAGGCCGAGGATGAAGTGGGGGACCTCGCTGACCTCCGCCGAAGGAGCGGAGATTTTCCCGGAAGTGTTCTCCGCGACGACGGCGATGTAATACCGGACGCCGTCGGTCAGGCCGGTGAGAACCGCCGAGGTGTTCGGTCCTGCGCCCTGGGTGTCGGTGTAGACGCCGGGAGAGGTGCCGTACCGGACTTCGTACGACTTGATGTCGCTCTCCGGGTTAAGATTCCAGGAGACGTTCAGCCGTCCGCCGGTTTCCGCGTCTGTCGCCGTGACGCCGGTCGGCGCCGACGGAGGATTCGGGTTCAGCGGGTTGCCGACCAGGCAGTCGGGCCCGTTCACATCGCAGTCGCTGTTGAAGTTGGACCAGGCCGACTCGAACCCTTCGGTGTCCACGGCGACGATGTAGTAATAGTAGGTGTGGGTGTTGATCAGGCCGGTGTCCAGGTAGGTGGTGCCGGTCACCGGGGAACTGTTGATCGTCCCGTAGCCGGTGTTCAGATTCTCCGTGCGGTAAACATCGTACGTCACGCCGGGGGTGACGCTGGCGGTCCAGGACAGTTCCACCTGCTGGTGGCCGCTCACCGCTGCTTCGTTCGTGGCCGGACGGACGTCCCGGAGAATCAACCGGGCGGTCGGATCTCCCAGGAGCGTGTAATACTCACAGGCTTCGAAGGAACCCTGCCCGCAGAGGCCGACCTGGGCGTTCAGGGCGATCGGGCCGAGCTGCCGGAGCTTCGGCCCGCCGAACATGTCGTCGAACAGGCTGTCGGTCACCACCTCGCCGATGAAGCGGGAGCCGAGACCCGAGGGGGCGTAGACCGACATGGCGCCGCCTCCGACCCGTTTCATCCAGTCCTCGCCCATGCTGTTGTCCTGGAGCGTGTGGAACCCGCCGGTGAGGCAGTTGTGATTGATCATGAACGGAAGACGGTCGCCGTTCACCAGGTCGTCGGTATCCAGGTTGTTGGTGAATCGCTCGTCGAAGAAGGCGTCGTCGGACCAGACCACGAAGTTGCCGTGGCCGGTGTACTGGATCACCGCCGCCCCGTCGCTGAAGCCATCGGTGCCGTTCACCGACGCCTTGATGTCGGCCCGAATGGCGTCGGGCTGGGTACCGTTCCCGTAGTCGCTCCAGTAACGGAGATTCCGGATCGTGTGAGGCGGCGCCTTGATCCGGGCGATGGCGCTGTTGTTGATGTCTTCGAAGGCGAGCGCCTCGTTCGCGCTGTTGTTCTTCCCCTGGTCGGAGATGAAGAGAGAGTGACGGCGCCAGTTTCCGGTCGGCGGCGTCTGCACGTAGGTCAGCAGCTTGTACAAGACCGTGATAGCGGCGACGGTGTCCGGCGGCGTGACTGTTGG
>CAZZIV010000327.1:0-2776 GCA_964654385.1 uncultured Acidobacteriota bacterium
ACCCATCGCCGTGGAGACTCGCTGAGCGGTCGTCGCGCGACGCGCGGGACCGGGGCGAAACGCCGTTCGATCCCCGGGAGGCATTGACCGGGCTGGCGCCGACCTTCCTGGTGGCCGCCGGCGCCGTTTACCTGGCCCTGACCGTGCGGTCGTTGTTCTGGCAGGTGGTGTACGCGTATATCGTCGGCGGGCTGGCCTCCAGGTTCTTCCTGGGGATCCGCCGGGCCAGGGGGAAGACCGACAAGATCGGCCGTGCGCTCCCCGGTGGGGGGGAGGGCGTTCTCTCCGCCTTGACCCCGTGGATCGTCACCGGGTACCTGGGGTTCACCGGTTACCTGGTTCCGAAACTGAGCGGCGGGCACACACGGTTCGGGTGGGGGTTCGTGGCGTTCCTCTCCCTGGTGACGTTGTTTTGCCAACTGGGAAGACGAACGGCGGTCGCCCTGGCTTCCGGGAAGATCGACGAGAAAGCGGTGGAGGGGAAGTTCCGCCGGTGGCGAGCGGTCTGGCGGTCGATCTCCCGGAAACTGTTCGGCCTGGGGTTGGGCCGGGAAGAGGTGCGGGCGCTCACCGGCGCCGGCTTCGTGGCCCGGCAGGGGATGATCGGGATCCTCGGCCCCAACGGCGCCGGAAAGACCACCTTGCTCCGAATGCTGGCCGGTATCCTGGACCCGACCGCCGGGACCATCCGGCTGGGAGGCGTCCGCTTGGAACGGCTTCGGAAATACCTGGCCCGGTGGGTCGGGTACCTTCCCCAGGATTTCGGCTTGCCCGAAGATATGACCGCCAGGGGCTACCTGATGTATTACGCCCTGCTGTATGACCTGCCCGAGGAGAAACGGGAAAAACGGGTCCGGAGCCTGCTGGAAGAGGTCGGCCTGGCGGAGAAAGCGGACCAGCCGATCGGCAGCTATTCCGGCGGCCAGCGGCAGCGGGTCGCCGTGGCCCGGACGTTGCTGCGCCTTCCCGCCGTGATCATCGTGGACGAGCCGACCGTCGGCCTCGATCCGAGGGAACGGATCCGGTTCCGGAACCTGCTGGCCCGGCTCTCCGCCGGACGGGTAGTCCTTTTTTCTACCCACGTGGTGGAGGACGTGGCGGTCGCCTGCGAGCGGGTGATCGTCATGGCCCGGGGCAGAATGGTTTACGACGGCGAGCCCGGCGCCCTGGCGGAGACCGCCCGGGGGAAGGTGTGGGAGGTCCGGTTGCTCGCCGAAGAGGAGGCGGCTCTTCCGGCGAAGTCCCTGGTGGCGGACCAGGTGCCGGAGGCGGGAGGCGTTTCCAGGAACCGGGTGCTGTGCGCCGTTCAACCCCATGAAGCCGCCCGGGAGATCGAACCGTCCCTGGAGGACGGTTACCTGTGGCTGGTCGGAGAAGGGTTGCAGGAGAACGCGGGATGATCGGCATGAGAAGAGTGCGGGACGAGCTGCGGTTGCTGCGCCTGTCGGCCCGGCTGCTGATGGGAAAACGGTACTGGGTGGCGCCGCTCTTTTCCCTGGTCTGGCCCGCATTCATCTACCTGCTTTTCCTGATCCGATTCCGGCAGAACGATTTCCTCCCTGAAGGAGCCCAGGCCGGCCTGATCGGCCTGCCCCTGGCGATCCTGGGAATTCTGCTCGGCGGCAAGATCATCGCCGGGGAGATCGACCGGCGCACCCTGGAGATCGCCTATACCGTGCCGGGAGGCGCCCACCGGATCTGGATCTCCAAGCTGCTGGTCACGGTGCTGACCCTGCTTGTGTCGGAGGCGCTTCTGGCGGTCGCCGCCTGGGTGTTCTACACCGGGTTCCCCCTGGGCGCGCTGTACGGCGCCTTCCAGGCCGCGCTGTTTTACACGGTGGTTTCCATGAGCTTGGCGGCGCTGTTCAAGTCCGAGGCCAGCGGTTCGCTGGTAGTGGCCGCCCTCCTGTTCCTGAACGGCCTGTTCACCGGTTTCGGCGCGAACCAGATCCGAATCTCCCCGTTTTGGAATCCGGCGGCGGTTCTCAAAACCGGCGCCGCCCAGGCGGACGTGCTGGCCTGGACGATTCAGAACCGGATCGGTTTTCTTTTCGCCATCACCGTGGTGATCGCCATGGGGTTCACCCGTGCGGAGCGGCGGGAGAAACTGTTGTAGGGGCGGGCAAGGATCCTCAGCGACTGTCCAGCAGAAGCAGTAGCGCCACTGAGAGCTGGTTCAACCAGGACAACCATAGAGACCGCCGCAAACAGGTGGCAATCCGTTGAACACCCCGACTCGCCGGAAATGCATAAGCTGCGAACTACTCTGGGCCGGAAAGTTCTTCCCTTCCAGGGGAGACGATTGCCATGCATGCAACCTAAAGGCAGCCCACAAGATCGAAACCTCCCAAGGCAAAGTGGTCGACCGAGATGCCCCGGACGAAGATCCGGAGCGGAAGCAGGCTGAGGAAGTCGATGCGGAGAAGCTTCGATTCGACGAATCGGTTCTTGTGGAGGAGATCCGGCTGTCCCATCCCGAAGTGGACGAGGCTGACGATTGCCAGGAAATCTTCGAAAAGCTGACGGTAATTCTTTCGCGGATCCTAAGGTTCCCTTTGCAAAGAGCCTGCTGCAATCGGCCTTTCGATGCGGCTGGTTCCTGATAACACGGAAATCCCAGATTCCGGACAATCTGCGTCTATAACGCACTATTGACTTCTGCACTCGAACAGCGTAGGAAACAATCATTATTCGAAGTGTCTAAGTGAGCAATTCACACGGGGGTAACAAAATGGAATCGGCAATCAGGCATTCTTTTCGATTGGCATTCTGTACC
>CAZZIV010000328.1:0-2772 GCA_964654385.1 uncultured Acidobacteriota bacterium
CGGGAACTGCCAGGGGGGTTCCGGCGGGCAGGGGGACCAGGGCGCCGGCGGTCTCCCCCCCGGTGGCCAGCGCCCACCGCCGGACCAGTTCCACCACGCCCAGGGCGATACAGGATCCGACCAGTCCCAGGGCAAGGCCGGCCGCCAGGAACGGCCCCCGGACGAAGCCGGGAGTGGCGCCGACCAGGAGCATGATTTCGATTTCGTCCCGCCGGGCGAACACCGCCAGCCGCAGCATGCTGGCCATCACGAACACCACCACGACCAGGATGGTCAAACCGCCGGCCAGCCCTCCTGCCCGGGCCAGGGTGAGAAGGGCATCCAGCCGGTCGAGCCATCGCCGGTCGTAGCGGACCTCCTCCACACCTTCCATGGAGCCCAGTGCGTCGGAAAGCTTCGACGCGAGGGCCGAGGCCTGTTCCGCCTTGTCCAGGAACACTTCGAACGACGCCGGGAGCGGGTTGTCCGGCAACTCGCCGATCGGGGAATCGGTATTCCCGAAATACTCTTCGAACAGGGCGAGCGCCCGTTCCTTATCGATGTACACCACCCGGGAGACACCGGGGGTACCGGCCAGGGCCGAGCGGACAGCCTCCCGGGCCGCCGGTTCGACTCCGTCCTTCAGGTAGACGTCCACCCGGACCTGGTCCCGGGCCGTCTCCAGGCGGCTTCCCAGGTTGGACATCACCAGGAGAAGCACTCCTGAAACGGCCAGGACCGCCGTCAGGGTTCCCAGCGCCAGGACGGTCACGGCAGGGCTGTACCGGACCGATTCCACCGCGTCCCGGAGGTAATAGTTCCACCGTCGGATCCAACCGCTCATTCTTCGACGATCCTGCCGTGTTCCAGCCGGATGACTCGTTTTTTCATCCGGTGCACCAGTTCCCGGTCGTGGGTCGCCACCACCACGGTGGTTCCCCTCGCGTTGATCTCTCGAAACAGCCGCATGATGTCGTAAGAAAGGTCCGGGTCCAGGTTGCCTGTAGGCTCATCGGCCAGGAGCAGGGCCGGCTCTCCCACGATCGCCCTCGCGATCGCCACCCGCTGTTGCTCTCCCCCGGACAGCGCCCTGGGGTAGGTGCCGAGCCGGTGATGCAGCCCGACCCCCCGCAGCGCTTCGTACGCCTTCTGTTTCTGTTCCGTCCGGCCCAGGCCGGCCACGTTGAGAACGTAAGAGACATTTTCCAGCGCCGTTTTCCGCTGGATCAGTTTGAAGTCCTGGAACACCGTTCCGATGGAACGGCGCAGCTCCGGGATCTTCGCGGAAGGGATCGCCGCCACGTTGCGGCCGCCGACCAGGATTTCCCCTTCCGTCGGCAGCTCATGGCGGAGGAGCAGGCGAAGAAGCGTACTCTTTCCCGCTCCGGAAGCCCCTACCAGGAAGACGAACTCGCCGGCCTCGACATGCAGATCCACGCGAGAGAGCGCCCGGGCACCGCCTGGGTAGCTCTTTCCGACCCGGTACAGGCGGATCAACGGCCCCCTCCATAGAACCGTTGCCCCCGGGTCGCCATCTCGCCCAGCAGCCCGACCGGGCGGAACCGTTCGCCGTGGGCGTCCGCCAGACGATTCAACCGGTCGACCGTCACGGCGATCCCGATGGAGTCGACGTATCGGAGCAGACCGCCCCGGAACGGCGGGAACCCGGTTCCGGTCACCATCGCCACATCCAGTTCGGCCGGACTCGCCACCACTTCCTCCGCCAGGCAGGAAGCGGCCTCATTCACCATGGCCAGGACCATCCGCTCCTGCAGCGTTTCCGGCGGCAGCGATCGGGAGGGACCGGCCTCCGCCAGGTGGTAGGCCTCCGGATCGGGCAGGATCCTCTTTCCCCGCCTGTACTTGTAAAATCCTCCACCTCTCTTTTTCCCGTACCGCTCGGCCACGATCATCGCTTCCAGGATCCGGGTGGAGCCCTCCGCCCGCTTTCCGAAAGCGGCCTGGAGTACCCGGGCCACGTTCAGGGCGGTATCCAGCCCTGTGGCGTCCATCAGGGCGAACGGCCCTACCGGCATCCCGAACTGGACCATCGCCCGGTCCACCGCGTCGATCCGGATCCCTTCCGACATGAGGCGGATCGCCTCCCCCAGGTAGAACATCAGGATCCGGTTCACCAGGAAGCCGGGACGGTCCCGCACCAGCACCGGAACCTTGCCCAGCCGCACGGCGAACTTCCGGATCCGTGCCAGCGCTTCGGAGGAACTGGCCTGCCCCGCGATCACTTCCACCAGCGGCATCCGGTGGACCGGGTTGAAGAAATGCAACCCGACCACCCGGTCCGGCCGTGACGCCCCGACGGCGATTTCACCGATCGGCAGGGAAGCGGTATTGGACGCGTACACCGCGTCGTCGGCCATCAGCGGCTCCAGGTCGGCCAGGACCTTCTGCTTTCGTTCCAGTTCCTCCGCCACCGCCTCGATCACCACGCCGCACCGGCAAAAACCGGAGAGGTCCACCGCCGGGGCGATCCGGGCGGAGCGGCGATCCATCTCCCTCCGGGAGATCCAGCCCTCCCGCACCTCCCGGTCCCAGGATTCCCTGTTTTCCTGGAGGGAGGCGAGGATCGGATCCCAGGACCGGTCCATGAGCCGGACCTGCAGGCCGGCGTCGGCCGCCAACCGGGCGATTCCGCCGCCCATGGCGCCGGCGCCCAGGACCCCTGCCTTCGCGACGTTCCCGGCGGCGCCGGACCGGCCCGCCCGCGCGCTCCCGCCGGCGCGGGAACCGATGGGGCAACAACCTCACGAGGTACGCGCGCGGCACACGACCCGG
>CAZZIV010000329.1:0-2766 GCA_964654385.1 uncultured Acidobacteriota bacterium
GGCGGCCGTGCGCCGATCCCTCGGGCGCCGCATTTCTATTCCAGGCCCACACCGGCGGCTCCCGCCGCCGCCCGAAGGGCCCGGTGGAGCTCCAGCCGTTCCACTCCCCACCCGGCCTGCCCCGGGAACTTCCCTTCGACGACGATCTCACCTTCGAGGTACCGGATCCCCGGAAAGGGAACCCGCACCAAGTCCGGATCCACGCCGAGCTTCTTCAGGAGGCGTGATGCCCGGGGCATCAACCCCTCACCACACGCTTTGTCGATGATCGGGCCTCTCGCGTCGATCAGGCGAACCGTCATCCCCTCCCGCCGGGCCAGGATCGCCGTCGCCAAGCCGACAGGGCCGCCTCCGATGACCAGGAGGTCGGTCATCTCACCGGCTCCTCGCGAACGCCCAGGCGGACCGGGCCATCGCACCGGCCACCTTGAACAATGTCACTCGATCCGGCGGATCCAGTTCCCCGGCTCGATACCGCCGCAACGCCTCCTGCCGCCTCCTTTTCCCGGAGGAGGTTCGCGGCAATGCGCCTGGAGGAAGAAGAACCACCTCGTCCAGGTTCAGGCCGGCTGCCTCCAGCACCGCTTCCCGGCAGGCGGCAGGGATCGCTTCCGTCTCGGCGGCGGACAGCCCCTGTACCGTCTCCGCCAACAGAAGCAGGGTCTCCCTTTCCGCTCCTTCCGGCAGCCAGCTCACCGCCACCGCGCAACCGGTTCGAACACCCTGCACCGCTTCCACCGCCTGCTCCACTTCTTCGGGGGCATGGTTCCGGCCTCGCAGCAGGAGCATATCCTTGGCCCTGCCGGTCAGGAACAGCTCGCCGCCCTGGAGGAACCCGAGATCGCCGGTATCCAGCCAGCCGTCCTTCAGAACCTGGTCGGTCGCATCCTTCATCCCGAAGTAGCCGGACATCAGCGACGGCCCGCGGACATGAACGACACCGATCTTCCCGTCCGGCAAACGCTTCCCTTCCGGATCCAGGATCCGCAGATCGAACCCGGGCAGCGCGGTTCCCACCGACGCGAGCTCCACTCCATCTTCCTCGGGAATCGCCCGTCGCTCCCGGGCCAGAGCGGTCCGGGAAAACCGTTTTACGCGGGGCGGAGCGTTCAAGGAACTGAAGGTCACCGCCAACGCCGCCTCGGACATGCCATAGACCGGCGTCATCGACCTCCTTTGAAACCCCCACCGGGCGAACCGCTTCCGGAACGCCCGGAGGGTCGAAGGCACCACGGTTTCGGCGCCGTTCAGCGCCACTTTCCAGGAAGAAAGATCGACCCCTTCCATTTCATGGTCACGGATCTTCTTCACGCACAGCCCGTAGGCGAAGTTCGGCGCAGGGGAGATTGTCGCCTGGTACCGGGAGATCGTCTGCAGCCAGACCGCCGGCCGGGCGATGAACCGCTCCGGAGGGATCAGCGTCAGAACCGCAGGCCGCACCAGCGCCGGCATGACGCACCCGATCAACCCCATATCGTGATACAAGGGCAGCCAGCTCACACCGGTTACCTGGGTTTCAGGCCAGAGCCGGTCAAGGGTATTCGCCTGGGCGAGGATCGCCCGGTGGGTCAGCGCCACAGGTTTCGGCTCCCGGTTGGTTCCTGATGAGAACTGGATCAGCCCGAGATCCTCTCCCTCCACCGGTGCAGGGGTCCAGGTTCCGCCGGGCAATCGGTCCAAGGTCCGGCAACCGAGAGGAGGCGCCGCGGCGGCTACGGAGACACCGAGCAGCCTCTTCACCGGCCCGTCCGCCAGGACCAGCGCGGCGCCGGCGGCGGTCAGCATTCCACCGGTCCGGCCGTGATATTCATCCAACCGGCCGATTCGAACCGGGGGATACAACGGCACCGGGACCGCCCCGGCCAGCAACGCGCCGAAGAACGCATCGAAGAAACCGGAGCCGGTCGGGTAGACCAGCGCGACCCGGTCACCAGGATCGACTCCCGCGGCCTGCAAGCCCCCGGCGACCTCCCGGGCCCGGGAAAAAATCTCGCTCCAAGGGAGCCAGGTCGCCTGGCCCTTCCGGTCCAGGATGCGCAGACCGCCGGTGGAGCCGTCCGCGGACCGTTCCAGGCATTTATTCAGGGTCGGCACGACGCAGAGTCTCCTCAATCAGATCCGCGAGATCCCCCACCGTTTCGATCTCGGATTCGCTTCCTTCCGCAAGACAGATGGAGAACCGATTTTCCACTTCCATCACCAGGGTCAAAAGTCGAAGAGAATCCAGGCGAAAGGTTTTCACCATGTGCATCTCCTCACGGATCTCCTCCTTCCAGCCCAGGTGCTCCCTGGCGACTTCCTGGATTCCGGTCAGAACGTCCCCGCGGGTCATGACGACTCTTCGGCCCGAGCGAGGGCCGCGTTTTCAACCGGTATCCTCACTCGAAGCATGAGCGCGTTGAGAAGGCTGAACAGGCACGCCGTGAACCAGGCGGTGTGGACCAGCGGCAAGGCGGCCATCTCCAGGACCACCGCCAGGTAATTGGGATGCCGGAGATAACGGAACGGTCCGTCTACGACACGGGGCTCTCCGGGCAAGGGGATCACACGAGTCGTCCAGCGCTTGCCCAGGCTGCGGAGCGTCCACACCCTCAATCCTGCGGAAGCACCGAGCAGCGCAAGCATCGGATAGCCCAGGAAAGGGAGAAACGGCCGGTGGGACCACCACACCTCCATCGGGCAAGCCGCCAGGAACGCGGTATGCATCGCCACCATCCATCGGTAGTGCCCGGAGCCGCTCTCCATCCCGCCTCTCCACCGGGGTTC
>CAZZIV010000330.1:0-2760 GCA_964654385.1 uncultured Acidobacteriota bacterium
GGAAGGGCTCTACCCGCCGCCGAGTCCACTTCTAAGGTGCGAATCGTCCCCGTCCGAAAGCGCCTGCAGCAGCAGGTCGGCGGCCAGGGTACGCGGGTCGTGGCGGGTCCAGGGAAGCGGGAGCGCCATCTCCAGGTAGACCCGGCTCTCCCCGGTCGGAATCAACTTCGTGTTGGGAGACGGTGCCGGAGGCCAGGACTCCATCACCGGCGGTGACGGCGGCCCTCCCGCCGCGTTGCCGAATTTCGCCTTGACCCGCTTGAGCATATCGGGGATCTCGAAATCGCCCATCGCCACCAGGGTCATGTTTCGGGGTGTGTAGCGCGCTTTGTAATATTTCCAGACGTCGTCCCGCTGCAGGTTGGAGATCGATTCCTCGGTTCCCAGCACCGACCGGGCCGCCGGGGTGCCCTGGTAGGCGAACTCCCGGAAGGCCTGGGTCACCAGGTAGCCCGGGCGGCTCTTGTCCTGGGCCAGCTCTTCCAGCACGATCCCCTTCTCCTTTTCGAACTTTTCCTGGGGCAAGGTGGAGTTCAGGAGCATATCGGCCTGCAGATCCAGGCCCTGCTCGGCGAACTCCTTCTGAATCAGCATCATGAACACCGTGTGGTCTTCCCGGGTGGTGGCGTTGTTGTAGGCGCCGTACTGGTCGACCTGGTCGTAGAGCTCCCGCTGGGTCCGGGTGGTGGTGCCGTTGAACAGCAGATGCTCCAGGAAGTGGGAGGCCCCGTTCATTCCCGGCGGCTCATGGATCACGCCGGAGCTGACCACCGTGGAGAAACAGACCATCGGGTTGGCGTGGTGCTCCACCAGGATCACCCGCATCCCGTTGTCCAGGGTCTCTTCGTAGTAACCGGAGGAGGAGGCCGCAACCGTGCCTCCCCACAGGGCGACGGCAAGAACGGCGACGGAAAGGAAATTGCGGACGCTGGATGATTTCATGATTCCTCCCGGTCCGGCTCCCGTCAGGTTCCTGTTGCCGGACCGCCCGGCTATGCTACAACGAAGTATCTTCGGAAGGGAGGGGGTTGCCTTGAGCCGAGCCCAGAAAGTTTTTCTCGCCGGTGTGGCGTTGCTGATGCTGTTCGTCGTCCTGATGGTCTGCCGGACCCGGCAAGCCCCCGTCCTTCCTGACGACGAATATCACCAGGGCTCCCTCACCGCGGAGAACTGTCTCCGATGCCACGGCCCCCGGGGAGAGATCCCTCAAGGGCGGAACCACCCGGTGGGACGGGACTGCGGAAGATGTCATGGGACGCCTTGAACACCTGATTCCCTGCGGTCCAGCAGATCCAGGAACTCGGCCAGCACCATGGCGGTGGCTCCCCAGATTTTCTCCCCTTCCAGGGCGAAATACGGAACCTGCTTGAATCCGCCTGCGAACGAGCGTTCTTCGGTGCGGCGGGCCGACGGTGCCTGGAGTGCGGCCAGCGGAATTTCCAGGATCCGTTCCACTTCCCGTTCTTCCTTTCTCCAGGCGTGCCGCTGTTCGCTCCAACCCAGGACCGGGTGGAGGATGAAGTTGCTCACCGGAATATGGATCGGCGTGAGCCGCCCCAGGATGAGGATCCCGGACGGTACGGCTCCGATCTCTTCGGCCGCCTCCCGGAGGGCCGCCGCCTCCACCGTTTCCCCCTCGTCCAGCGCCCCGCCCGGCAGGGAGACCTGCCCTGGATGGTCCGGCAGATCCTCCCGCCGCAGCGTCAGGAGAAAATGCGGCTCCCCTTTCCAGGGGTAGAGCAGGAGCAACGCCGCTCCGGCCCGGCAACCGGCCGGCAGCACCCCGGCTTCCCATCCCGGCCGTGGGTCGGGGACCATCGACAGTTGAGCCGGTGTGCCGGGAAGGCCTGCTTCCAAGGCGGAGCGGAGTGTGGAAAGCAGTGCGTCCAGGGGTGTCACTTCCTCGTGTAAATCAGTTCCATGCTCCGGAACTCGGAGCCATCGGGCATAAGGTTGAACATCTCGATCTTGTAATGGTCCTTGTCCAGGAAGGTGGTGACCGACTTGGTTTTGATCCGTTCCTTGGTCGCCGGCTCCAGGTATTCGCCGGTGGTAATGATCGCGGCGCCATCTTCGGTGACGTGGCCGGTCATCTCCAGGATCCCGGTTCCCAGAGAATCGATCCAGGTCTCCATGAACTTTCCGGCCACCCGGTTATAGGCCGAGGTTCCGATCCCTTCGAACGGCTGCCCCATCACCTCGCTGGTGTAGCGGGAGATCAGGTAGCGCCCGCCCAACTCCATCTGGTTCCTGGACTCGCCGGTGGCATGGGTCGGCTCCGCGCCGGGCTGGAACCAGAACGACGATTTCACGTCCCAGTCCCCCGCCAGCCGGGCGAGCAGCTTGTGCTGTTCGCCTGGGGCGGACAGCTTGGCCCATTCGGCGAACTGGGCGTCCGGATCGGCAGCAGCCGGTTCGTCGCCACCGAAAGCCGGGAAAAGCGGCAGGAACGCACAGACAAGCAAGGCGGCCTGCCAAGGGCGGGAACGGTTGATTTTGCGAATCATGACAAGACTCCTCCAGAGCTTTCTATCGATAGGGTGGGAGGATATCCTCCCCGGCGAACCGGTACAACCGGGCGGCGAAGGGTTGGGAAGGGGGGTGTTGAGGAAAAGCGAGCGGTACAGGCGGTTTTCGGCTCGGCCGGGTGCGGCAACCGGTTTGCCGGGAGCGGGGGCGTCTGGTATAAAGCTCCATCCCTTTTCGCCGACGTAGCTCAGTTGGTAGAGCAGCTGATTCGTAATCAGCAGGTCAGCGGTT
>CAZZIV010000331.1:0-2714 GCA_964654385.1 uncultured Acidobacteriota bacterium
CAGGCCGTCGCCGTCGAAATCGAGCTGGTTCGGGTTGGTCACGGCGTCGCAATTGTCGTTCCGGTCCGGCACACCGTCGGCGTCCAGATCATCCAGCACGATTTCGGTCTCCGAAGCTTTCAGGATCCAGTCCTTCTCGTCGAAGATCAGGTCGGTCAGCGGTTCCGATGTATCCAGGGTGAAGTCCTGGTCCAGGTTGTCATTCCAGACGGTCCGTGTTTCCGTTCCCGAAGCGGTCACCAGGGTCACCTGGACCGGCATGGTGAACAGGCCGGCGTCGGTCTGCACCTGGTGGATCCGCAGCCAGTTCTTGTAGACGCCGTTCCCCAGGTCGGCGGTGGTCCATCCGTATTCGTACCGGGGCGAGTTGGTCAGGTAGACCCATTCCTGGAAAAACCAGCCCAGGGGAGCGCCGTACCGGGCTTCCATGGTCGCCTGGTACTGGGCGGTGTTCCCTGTGGAATCCTTTCGTGTCGCGTACCAGTCCCGGAGCCCGTCGAAAAACGGCGCGTCTCCCAGAACGCCCCGCAGCATGTGCTGGACCCAGGCACCTTTGTCGTAGACGGTGCTGCCGAACAGGTCAACCGGGTCGTACAACGGCCCGCTGAAGATTTCCCGCCACAGGGAATTCATGTAGTCCTGGTAACCTTGAGAGCCGGTTTCGTGCTCCTCCCAGAGCGCCTCCGAGTAGGTGGCGAACCCCTCGTTCAGCCAGACGTCGGGCCAGGTTTCCGGGCTGACCGAATCGCCCCACCACTGGTGGGACAGCTCGTGGGCGACGATGTAGTCATAGCCGTGTCCGCCGTTGATCAAGGTGTACCCGTACGACGTATTGGTGCTGTGCTCCATGGCGCCGCTCATCGGGAAGGCGCTCATCCCGTATTTTTCGTTCACGAACGGGTATTCACCGAAAGTCTGGGCGTAGAAGGTGATCATGTCGACGGTCCGGTTGAACGATTCCTGGGAATCGGCCAGGTCCTCCGCGTAGACGTAATAGTCCACCGGCATCGGGTTGCCTAAAAGGTCGATGTAGGTATCGGACCAGCTCACGTAATCGGTGGCCGCCACGCTCACCAGGTAGGTGGTCAAGAGGTTGGAGGTGGACCATTGATAGGTCTTCGTCTTCCCTCTCCCGGTTTCGGCGACCAGGAGGCCGTTGCCTGTGGCGACCCATTCCTTGGGAACGGTGTACCACTCGTCCACCGTCGCCTTGTCGTCGGGACGATCTTTGCAAGGCCACCAGCTCCGGGCGCCGTCCGGTTCGGACAGGGACCAGGCCATGGTCCCGCTGCCGAGGCCAAAATACTTATTCCATCCGAAAAAACTGCTGGACGGGCTCCCGCTGTAGGTCACAGCCACCTCCACGGTCTCGCCGGGATCGTAGGGACGGTCCAGGGTGATCGCGAGGATGTTCCCCGAATGGGTATAGGCCAGGCTCCCGTTACCGATCTTCACCGACGAGACCGCCATGTTGTCGTAAAGATCGAGGGTCAGGGTGGTCAACCCGGTCACAAGGCTCTGCGCGGTGATGGTCACCGAACCCTGGATCGTCTTGGAGGAGCCGCTGAATTCCAGGTCCAGGAAATAGTGCAGAACGTCGAAATCCTCCTGGGCCAGGATCGCCCCGGCCTGCTCCGCGGTCAGGCTGCTTTCGGGCTGCGGCCGGGGCCGGCTCGCTTTCCGGAAAGCGTCTCGTTCTTCCCGGGTCGGATAGCGGCCGTCCGGCGGTCCGGCGGCCGAAACCGGTGCGAAGCAAAGAAACCATACGGTCCAGCAAATCATCCATCGGGTGATCACGGCACTCTCCCTTCGAAAGAGGTTTCAGACCTCGATCGAACCAGAATTTACGGCGAAACCCTGTCGAAGACTAGGTTGACGACTGAAAAAAGGGCGCCTCGTTCGAGGCGCCCTTCAAGTAGTTGACTTCCGATTTCGATGCGCGACCGATCAGAAGTTGCGATAGCCGCCGCCACCCCGGTTGCCGCCGCCGGTACGCTCACGCGCTTCGTTCACGGTGAGGGCGCGGCCGCCAAAATCGGTACCGTTCAGATCGCGGATGGCGCCGTCGGCCTCCTCCTCGCTGCTCATCTCGACGAAGCCGAAGCCCCGCGGACGGCCGGTGTCCCGATCGGTGATCAGCCTGACTTCATTGACGGTGCGGCCGTTCTGGGAGAACAACTCCCGAACCTGCTCCTCGTCAGCACTGAAAGGAAGGTTGCCTACATACAGTCTCTGACCCATAACTCACGGACTCCTACCGGCTTCTCTTCAGAAGCCCAATACCAGATCCTGACCTCCGGCCCGATCCGACGGGCCAGGAAAACCGTGCCGTGGCACATCAAACTTCGTTTCTGTACGAGAGATTGCGGCCAGGACCTGCCAGCAAAATAGAGGAGTCGACTCTTTTTGTCAACCAGGCGGCGGCCGGGAGGGCCTGCCGGGCCGCAACCGGCTCTCCCCTCTTTCCCTATTCCAATCCTTCTTTTCCTTCCTCGACTATTCAACGCCTGATCCCATACCCCCCGATTCCCCAAAAGCAGGTCCCTGAAGCCGAAACGGCATGACCGATCCAATATAAATACATGAAAACATTAATCTTGTTGTTCACTCCGCCATTTCGACGCAGATCCGTGGAGCGGCCGCTTCCTCTTCCATTTCCCGCCACCCCGAGAGGGGGCCTCCGCCTACCGGCTGAATTCCACACCGGCGGAGCC
>CAZZIV010000332.1:0-2712 GCA_964654385.1 uncultured Acidobacteriota bacterium
TGTGTTGATTCCCGCTCTTGCTTTCGCCGTTTCCCGCTCCCTCTTTCTCCCCCTTCTTTTTCGCCGCTTCCATCTTTCCCAGGGTCGGGAGAACGGCGGCAGCCACGAAACGGCCGTCGGCCCCCACCACCGGAGAGGTTCCCCGGGGGATCCGGTATTCCGGCCCGCCGGTGGGGGAGAGGACCAGGAGCTCGCCGTCGCCCCTGTCCGGCCGGGCCTCGCACGCTACACGGCTACCGTTTTCGGAAATCACCGTACCGAAGATCTTCCGGAACTGCATCAGGTCCTGGAAGGTGAGAGTTCTACCGCCTGCCAGGGCCGGGTGTACGCCGGACAGAACCGCCAGCGCCAGGAGCAGGGCCGGGATCATTCGCATCAGGTTCTCCAAGGTTTCGAATACGAGGCAGGTTATGATAACAACCTGGCTTCTGTTCCTGGGCAAGCCGCGTTGAGACGGGCTCATCGCAATTCGCGGCTGGACAGGGTGCACGGGGGGAGGATACTTGAAGAAAGGGAAGCTTCATTGGTGGATCCTGATCGGGATGGGCGCCGGCGCCCTGGTCGGTCTCTGGCTTCACCGGGCGTACGGCCTGGCCGGGCTGGAGGGGGAGTCGCTGAACCAGGCGGTACGGACCCTGGAGGCGACCGGTGTCTACCAGGCCCTGGCCGGACTCTCCACCATTTTCCTGAAGCTGTTGAAGATGATCGTCATCCCCCTGGTCTTCTTTTCCCTGATCTCGGGGATGCTGGGGATGGGCGACCTGGCGCGGCTGGGACGGCTGGGGATGCGGACCTTCTTCCTTTATATCGGCACCAGCCTGCTGGCGATTGTGACCGGCCTGGTTCTGGTGAACACGATCCGGCCGGGAGTCGGGTTCGACATCCCGATCCCGACCGCGCCGGTGGAGCACTCGATTCCCTCCTCGTTCTGGGAAGTACTTTCCAACATGGTCCCGGACAACATCGTGGCCGCCGCCGCCCGGTTCGACCTGATCGGCGTGATCCTGTTCGCCCTCCTGTTCGGCGCGTTCATGCTGACCCTGCGGGGGGAGAGAAAAGACCTGCTGGTCCGGTTCATGGACGCCTGCTCCGAAGTGATGATGAACATGACCCGGTTCATCCTCGCCCTGGCTCCGGTCGGGATCGCCGCCTTGATCGCCAAGCTGGTGGCGGTGACCGGCTGGGAGATTTTCTGGAAGATGCGGTGGTATGTCCTGACCGTGTTCGCCGCCCTGGGAACCCACGTTCTGATCACGCTGCCGGTCCTGATCCGACTTTTCACCCGGCGGAACCCGTACCGGTTTTTCCGGATCATGAGCCCCGCCCTTTTGACCGGATTTTCCACCGCCAGTAGCAGCGGTACCCTGGGTGTGACCCTGGAACGGGCGGAGCACGGGGCCGGCATCTCCAACCGGATCGCCAGCTTCGTTCTTCCCCTCGGGGCGACGGTCAACATGGACGGCACCGCCCTGTACGAGATCGTCACGGTCCTGTTCATCGCCCAGGTCCACGCCGGAGTCGACCCGGCGTTTTCCATCGGCCTCGGGCAACAGCTCCTGATCGTTTTCCTGGGGCTGGCCGTCAGCATCGGCGCCGCCGGGATCCCCCACGCCGGCCTGGTGATGATGGTGATCATCTTGCAGGCGGTCGGCCTGCCGATCGAATACACCGGCATCATCTGGGCCGTCGACCGGGTGCTGGATATGTGCCGCACCTCTGTGAACATCACCAGCGACTCCAGCATCGCCTTGATCGTGGCGCACGGGGAAGGGGAAGTGAAGGAGGCCACGGATTGAGTCTTGCGATCCTTTACGTCGGCACCGAGTCGGGAACCTGCCTGCAACGGGCTGATGGCCTGCGAAAACTGGGGCACCAGATCACGTTCATTGATTCCGGTCCTCCCGAATTCGGGACCCTGTCGTACCAGGTTTACCGTATCGCCCACCAGTTCCGCCGCTATCCGGACCTGTTCCGCGCCAGCAGCAGGCTGGTCCGGGCCGTGGCTGACCGGCCGTTCGACATCCTGTGGGTTGACAAGGGCTTGATGATCCGGCCCAGAGCCCTGGTCCGGGCCCGGGAACTGCGTCCCGGGATGAAGCTGGTGATCTACAGCCCCGACGACATGATGAACCCGGGCAACCAGACACGGCGCTACCTGGAGCACCTGCCGCTCCACGATCTCGTGGTCACGACCAAGTCCTATAATGTCCCTGAGTTATATGCGTGTGGCGCCCGGAATGTCCTGTTCGTCGGCAACGCCTACGACCCCGAGGTGCACCGCCCTCTGGAACTGGGCGCGGAAGACCAGGATCGCTACGGAGCGCAGGTCGGTTTCGTCGGCGCCTGGGAACGGGAGCGGGCCGTCTCCATATGCCGGGCTGCCGAAGCCGGCATCCCGGTGACGGTCCACGGTCCCGGGTGGAGCCGTCGCCGGGACCTTTCCTCCGGGGTGAGGGTCGGGGAAGATTTCCTGGCCGGTCTTGTGTACTCCAAGGTCATCAACGCAACCCGAATCAACCTCGGCTTCCTGCGCAAGGTCAATCGGGATCTTCAGACTACACGGAGCATTGAGATTCCGGCCTGCGGCGCGTTCATGCTGGCCGAACGGACCGAGGAGCATCGGTCCCTGTTCCGGGAAGGCGTGGAAGCGGAGTTCTTCGAATCCGACGGCGAGATGATCGACAAATGCCGGTACTACCTGGAGCACGAGGA
>CAZZIV010000333.1:0-2706 GCA_964654385.1 uncultured Acidobacteriota bacterium
CTACGATACGGCGGCGTTCGTAGGCTCGGCGGTCCTGGACCGGGGCACCGGGATCGACCGGGGTTTCCGGCTGTACGACGACACGGTCCGGATCGGAGATCGAGCCGCTTTCGACTACCGGGAGCGGGCGGGCGGGCAGGTGGTGGACGCCGTCCTCCGGAACCTGGGAAACCTGGAACGGCCGTTCTTCCTGTGGGTGCACTTCTACGATCCTCATCTACCGTATGTCCCTCCGGAACCGTTCCGCTCCCGGTTCCGTGACCGGCCCTACGACGGCGAGATCGCCTACATGGACTCCCAGGTCGGCCGGCTGACGGCGGCAATCCGGAAAACCGGAGAGCCCCTCGCCATCCTGGTCGCCGGAGATCACGGAGAGAGCCTGGGGGAGCACGGCGAGGCCGGACACGGCGTGTTCCTTTACGACGCCGCCGTGAAGGTTCCCCTGATCCTGGCGGGCGTAAATATCCCGTCCGGCCGGACGGTCGCAGAGACCGTCGGCCTGGTGGACGTGGCTCCTACCGTCCTCCGGCTCCTCGGCCTGGGACGGCGGAACCGGACCTTCGCGGCCGGATCCGGCCGAAGCCTTTTTCCCCTGTTCGGAAAGGCGGAGGCCCGCGACGCCTCGCAACCGGCGCCCGAACGGCCCTACGAGTTGGAATCGATGTACCCCCACACCTCCTACGGCTGGGTGGCGCCCCGGGCGCTCGTGGACGGGGCGTACAAGTACATCGAGCTTCCACGGCCGGAAATGTACGACCTGCGGGCCGACCCGGGAGAATCCCGGAACCTGCTCCGGCCGGGGAACGGCGAGACTCCTTCCCCTTCGATCCAGGCGGCGGCAGAGAGGATGCGCGCCGGGCTCCCCGCGCCGGAACCTTTCCAGAGGGAAGCGACGCTCTCCCCGGAACGCCGGGCCGCCCTGGAGTCCCTGGGATACGCGGGCGGTTCCGGCGGCGGCGGCAGCGACCGGTCCGGGCCGGATCCCAAGGACGGGATCCGGTGGATCGCCGACCTGGAAGCGGGGCGCAGGCTTTGCCGCTCTCCCACGCCGGAAGCCGGGATCCCGCCCCTCCGGCGGCTTCTGGCCAGGAACCCGGAGAACGTTCCCGCCCTCCTGACCCTGGCCTACTGCCGTCTGGCCCTAGGAGAGCCTGAAAAGGCGGAGAAAGCGTGCCGGTCGGCGCTGGAGCTCTCTCCCGGAGACAGCCTGGTCCTGTTCAACCTGGCCAACGCCCTGGCCGCCCGGGAAGGCCGGGAAACACAGGCGGCGGCAACCTACCGGGAGGTGCTGAAGGCCGCCCCTCGATACGCCGACGCCTACCTGAACTACGCCGCGTTTCTCATGGACCGGGGGGACGACGCCGGCGCCGGGAAAATCCTGGAAGAGGCGAGGAGCCGCGGGGTGGAGGATCCGGACATCGAAACCGAACTGGCGGTTCTCCGCCTCAAGGCCGGGGACAAGGAAGGGGCGGGCGCCGGGTTCCAGAGGGCGTTGGCCCTGAACCCCTCCGCCGACGGTCCACGCAAAGCGCTGGAGATGCTGAAGGACAAGCGCTGAGGCGGACCGGCGGACCGCTCCGGCGCGGGAACGGCGTAGCGGCAGCGAAGCCGTTTTCCGGCGGCTTCCCCGAACCGAGAGCCGGGCGCCGGCCGGAGCCCGGCTGGCCGTGCAGGATTCCCTGCGGGCGGCGTCGCGTTGTACACTGGTTCCTGGACAACAAGGGACGATCCGGTTTCCGATGGAGGGTTCCATGCTCCAGCCTCAACGATTCCGACTCACCGCCGTTTTCGTTCTCGCGGCGTTGCTGACCTCCTGCGCCACCACCCGCATTCCACCGATCTCCGCTTCCGGCGCGAGCTTCCAGCCGGCCAGGGACGAGCGCAGGCTCTGGGAATCCTCCCGGGAAGAGGAGAAAAAACTCCGGGAGGAGGCCCGCATCTACAACGATCCCCTCCTCGAAGACTATCTCGACCAGGTGGTCCGGGAACTGAATCCGCCCGGGATGGCCGTGAACCCGGACATCACCTACCGGGTAACGGTGATCGAAGAGCCGACCCTGAACGCGTTCGCCTATCCTCACGGATCGATTTACATTCACACAGGCCTCCTGGCCCGGATGGAGGATGAAGACCAGTTGGCGACGGTTCTCGGTCATGAAATGACCCACGTGGAAGACCGGCACATGCTGCGCTACCGGCGGGCCGCCCGGAACCGGCAAATCGGCCTGTTCGCCGCCGCCGTGGCCGGGTCCCTGATTCTGGCCGGAAAAGAGGGAGACGCCATCCGGGAAGGACACTACGGGAAAGCGGCGCGGATCGACGTGTTCGGGGATCTCCTCCTCGGCCTGGGCCTGCAACTCGCCTTCCTCGCTTCGGTCAATGGATACGGGCGGGACCTGGAAAGGGAGGCGGACGCCGGCGGGTATGAAAAAATGCTTCGCGCCGGCTACGACGTGCGGGAATCCCCGAAGCTGTACACCCTGTTGCTGGACGATCACGGCGATTCGGGAAAGTTCGAGAGTTTCTTTTTCGGGAATCATCCACGGCTGACCGAGCGGGTGGACAGCGCCCGGGAACGGCTGGCGGCGGAACCTCCGGCCGGTCCGCCCCGGGAGCGGGACCCCCGGGAGTTTCCGCGGCGGAGCCGTACTGGTCTTCTCCACGACGCCGCGCAACAGCTGGAAGTCTGCCGGCCGCGCCCGCCGT
>CAZZIV010000334.1:0-2677 GCA_964654385.1 uncultured Acidobacteriota bacterium
GTGCGGGGAGCGTGCCCCCCCCCAGGGGACCAGGAGGGGGGGGGAAAAGGACGGGCCCAAAGTGCCCCCCCGGAGGGAAATCGCCCTGGAAGAGCTGAATAAAATCGGGTCCCGCCGATTCGGACTGGTGCCTGCGGATCCGACTCTCCTGGGGTGGATCGCCCATATGTTCATGCACGCCGGGTTCTTCCATCTCCTGGGGAATATGCTGATCCTCTACCTGGCCGGACCGTTCATTGAAGACGTCTGGGGCCGCCTGGTGTTCGGCGGCTTCTATTTCCTCTCCGGCTTGGCGGCGGCTGCGTTTTTCGTACTCACGGATCAAAACTCGATGATCCCGATGATCGGAGCCTCCGGAGCGATCGCTGGAGTCATGGGAGCGTTCCTGATTCGGTACTGGAATACACGGATCAAGTTTTTCTACCTGTTCTTCTTCATCTGTCGCGGAACTTTCATGGCGCCTGCCTGGGCCATGCTGCCGATCTGGTTCCTCGAGCAGTTCCTGATGGGGATTAGCGAAGAAGCGAACGGTTCCGGTGGAGCGGTCGCCTACTGGGCCCATGTCGGCGGCTTCCTGTTCGGAATCGGGTTCGCCCTTCTCATGAAGAGATACCAGGTTGAGGAGAACTACCTGTACCCGGCGCTCCAGGCAAAGGTGGAGACTGCCGTGATTCGAAATCCCCGGGTGGAGCAGGCCCTCGCGGCTCGGGAACGGGGAGACGTCCAGGGAGCCTACCGGCTGCTCTCCGAGGAGTTCAAGCGGAATCCAGGCAACCGGGACGCTTCTCTCGCCCTCTGGACCTTGTCCACCGAACTGGAGAAGGCCCGGGAAGCCGCGCCGGTCCTTCTCTCCCTGGTGGAGCAGGAGCTCAGGGCGGGAGAAGGGGAACTGGCCGCCCGCCACTGGATGGAATTGAAGAAGCAGGTCCCGCATCCAAGGATGGACCCGGACCTTCTGGTCCGGCTCGGCACCGCTTTGATCCAGGCGGGGACTCCCCAGGAAGGCATGGTCCTTTTCCGGCAGGCGCTCCTTCTGGGCACGGACCGCTTTCCTGCCTCCGTATTCCTGAAAATTGCCCGAATCTCGATGGAAATCGATCCGGGCTTATCCCGGGGCGCGGCTCAGATCGCTTTGAACTGCCGAGATCTCCAGGCAGCGGAGAGCGATATGGCGAACCGATTTCTCTCCGCCATTCCTTAAAACATTTCCATATTTGCAATTCGTAAAGCCAGAACTTAGGTTTCCTCCTCGAAAGGAGAACCGGTGAGCACACTCGACGCGATCGCGGCCAAGACCGGCGACCTGCCTGCTCTGCCCCAGGTCGCTCTGAAGGTTATGGAACTGGTCCGAAATCCGGATACCACCATCAAGAACCTGGAGGAGGTGATCTCCAAGGATCAGGCGCTGGTGGCCAAGGTGCTCCGGATCGCCAACTCCACCTTTTACGGTTTACGAGGTGAAGTCTCCGAACTGCGCCGGGCCCTGGTGATCCTCGGGTTCAACACGATCCGATCCATCGTCCTCACCGCCTCTACCGAAGCGATGTACCGCACCAAGAGCAACAACTTCAAGGAGCGGATCCTCTGGGAGCACTCCCTGGCCGTCGGGCTGGCGGCGCGCACCCTCTCCAGGGAGGTCGATTTCCCTGCCGCCGAAGAGGCGTTCGCCGCCGGCCTGCTTCACGATATCGGAAAGGTGGTCCTGGACAGCAACCAGGGGGACCTCTACCAGCAGGTAATCGAACAGGTCTACAATGAAGGATCCTGCTTCGTGGACGCCGAGCAGGCCGTGTTCGGATTCGATCACACCCAGGTCGGATCGATCGTGGCCCGCAAGTGGACCTTGGCCGACCCGCTGGAAGAGGCGATACGGCTGCACCACGATCCGGAAGAGGCGGTCGTCGCTCCCCGGCTCTGCGCCCTCGTCACCCTTGCCAACAACCTGTGTCTGAAAATGGGAATCGGACCTGAAAAACGGCCGGACCTGGACCTGGCGGCTCAGCCAGGTTTCACCGTCGCAGGCGTCGATCCGGCCCTCCTGGAGCGGATCGCCGAGAAGGTGGAGGGTTCCCTTCAGGAAGAGAAGGCGGTATTCAGCCTATAGGCCGGCTCAGTAGAACCAGAGGATCGGCGCCGGCAGATCCTGGAGGCGGGTTACGCCTCCCCCTGCAACCGCCCGGGAGAACTCCTCCAGTTCCGACGGAACTTTGTTCCATTCCACCGGTGGAACCTGCACCAGGCCGAACGCTCCCAGCCCTTCGGCCAGGACGGCCGCCGGAAGATCCCGCCCGATTTCATTCCCCAGGGCCCAGACCACCAGGGCCTTCCCTTTCATAACCGGGTTCCGGGCCAGTTCCCTCAACCGGGTTCCCAGCCGGCCGGACGGCTCCGCGCTGACCAGGAGCACCAGGTTCGAACGCTTCCGGGCGGGGACCGCCGGTTCGACCGGACCGGCCTTCCAGGCTTCGCGGATCGCGGCGGCCAGGGATCCGGCCGAGCCGGGCAGGCCGGCCTCCGGAAGCAGGAGAACCGGGGCTTTTCCAGGCGCCGGCGCCTTCGCCCAGCGGCCGGCGGGGTGGGCGCTCGCGCCGACGGCCACCGGAGGGAACCGGCGCTCCTCGGGTCTCCTCTCCGCGGCCCCACCTCCCCCTGGAACGGACACGCGTCACGCCTGGGA
>CAZZIV010000335.1:0-2667 GCA_964654385.1 uncultured Acidobacteriota bacterium
CCTCTGTTGAACATGGATGTGAATCAGAGGCGGCCCGTAGCCGGTCGGAAAAACCGGAAGCCCGCCTTTCCGAGAACCTTGAGCCCCGGAGCCCATCTCCCTCGGACACCATCTCCCCAGGGCACACATTCGACCTCCGAGCTTCAAACTCTATAAACAGCAGGCTGGACCGGGTGCCGAGCAGGGGGACTTTCACTCCAGGGGAAACTTTGGGGCTATCCTTCTGCCCCGAGAGCGAAAACAACATTTTCGCCGAACCATGGAATAATCGACGGCGCCGGAAGGTTCCGGTCGTTCACAGAGGGGAGGAGTGGGTATGAAAAAGATAAGGATCGCCGCGGGGCTCCTGGCCCTGGCTTCGGCGGGTCTTGTGGCCGCCGCCCAGGGGCGGGGGAAGGTGGAGATGGTGATCGAGGGAGACCCCCTCATTCGCCTCCTGGGGAAAGACGGTATCCCGGCCATCGACAAGCCGACAATGATTCCGGCCTCCGAGGCGGACAAGATCATGAAGGATGAAGAGCCGGTGATCGGCGTTTTCGACGGGGAAAACGCCCGGGCCTATCCGACCTGGTACCTGGACGGCCACGAGATCGTCAACGACCGGCTGGGGCAGTTGCCGATCGCCGCCACCTGGTGACCGCTCGCGTCCACGGGCGTCGTGTACGTCCGCGAGATTGAGGGGAAGGAAACCACGTTCGGCGTCAGCGGCGCCCTCTGGAGGGACGCCCTGATTTTCTACGACCGGGAGAGCGGAAGCTACTGGAGCCAGATCGATGGACGGTCGGTGAACGGCAAGTACAAGGGCAAGCAACTGGAAGAGCTCCCGTCCATTCAGACCACCTGGGGACAATGGAAAAAGATGCACCCGGACACGATGGTCCTGAAGCCGGACAAGCGGTCCAGGGGCGGCAGCCCGTACGCAGGCTACAACAAGAGCGAAACCATGGGTGTGCTGGGGACGAAGAATCCCGATGACCGTCTCCCGGGCAAAACGCTGGTGCTGGGCGTCGAAGGGGACGGCTCGTTCCTTGCGATACCACTCGGTCTGCTGGAAGAAAAACGGATCCTGAACGTGGACCTGGACGAGCATCCGGTTCTGCTGGTGAGCGCCCCGGGAGGAGACGGCTATGCCTACCGGCCGGTTCATGGGGAGGCTCGACTTCATTTCAAGGAAGAAGACGGCGTGTTGATGGATACCGAATCGGGAAGTCGATGGGATCCGGCCACCGGGAAGGCGATCTCCGGGAAACTGTCCGGGTCGATGCTCCCCCGGCTGGAGACCAGGAAGATCTACTGGTTCGTCTGGGCCTCCTTTCACCCCGAAACCGGTCTGATTCAGCCGTAAGCGTCCGGATGAATCGGGCGTGATACGATTCCGGCCTGATGTCGGAAGAAACGCGCAAAACTCTTTATCTGGTGGACGGCACCGCCCAGGTGTTCCGGGCGTATTTCGCCATCCGGAACCTGTCCAACGACGAGGGGCTGCCGACCAACGCGGTGTACGGTTTCACGGCGATGCTCCTGAAAATGTTGCGGGAGGAGAAACCGGACTACCTGCTGGTGGCGTTCGACCTGCCCGGGAAGACCTTTCGTCACGACCGGTTTCCGGCGTACAAGGCGAACCGGCCGGAACCTCCGGAAGATCTCAACCGGCAATTTCCGTACGCGCTGGAAGTGTGCCGTGTCCTGAATATTCCGGTGGTACAGGCTGAATCCTACGAAGCCGATGACCTGATCGCCGCCGGGGCCGATCTGGGAAGGGCCGCAGGCCTTCACGTGGTGGTGGTAGCGTCGGACAAAGACCTGATGCAGCTGGTGGCCGACCATGTGACGTTCCTGAACCCGGGGAAAAACGTAAAACTGGACCCGGAAGGGGTGAAAGAGAGTTTCGGTGTGCCGCCGGGGTTGATCCGGGACGTCCTGGGCCTGATGGGCGACACGGTGGACAACATTCCGGGAGTTCCCGGGGTGGGGGAGAAGACGGCCCGGGAAATGATCCGGACCTACGGCGGGATGGAGCAGGTGCTCGACCGGGCGGAACGGTTTGTCCGGACCTGGGAATCGAAGGACCGGCTGCTGGAGTCGATCGCCACGGCATTGAAAGGGGAGCCGTTGCCCGCTCCCGGCCTGGACGTTTTCAAGGCGAACCTGGAGCGATTGCGGGAAGTGGAGCCGGAAGGCGGCCTGAGGAAACGATACGACGCCGTCCTTGCGTCGGTCAGGGAAGAGCGGGACGGCCTGGAGGAAGGGGAGAAAAAGCGTCTCCAGGCCTTCAGGAAGCAGTTGAAGGGGCTGGACACCGGAAGCGGCCGGAAGCAGTGGTTCTCCACCTGGGAACACCGGGAACAGGCCCGGATGAGCCTGGAACTGGCCACCTTGGCCCACGACGCCCCCCTGGGAATCGGATTGGAGAGCCTGGCGGTCCGTGAGCCGGACCGCCGCAAGGCCGCGGCGCTGTTCCGGGGGCTGGGTTTCCGCACCTTGACGAAGCATTTTTCCGACGCGGCGGAACTTCCGGAAGAGGCCGGTGCCGGGGCGAACGATTCTAGCGGCGGGGAAACGGAATCGAAGGTTGACGGGGTCGCTCCCGAGGGTTCCGCGGCTCCAAACGCCTCCGCGCAGGATTGAACAGGTCCGGGCAAAGAAGACACTAGTCTAGGATCCACG
>CAZZIV010000336.1:0-2664 GCA_964654385.1 uncultured Acidobacteriota bacterium
CCAGGTAATCCCACGGCTCCCGGCTCTCGTTCCAGAACCGGATGCCGTCGTCCAGGATCGTCGGGTCCACGAAAGGGCAATCGGCGGTGATCCGCACCACAAGTTCCGGCCTCACCGTTTCGGCCGCCCGGTAGAAACGGTCCAGGACGTCCTGTTCGCTCCCCCGGAAACAAGCGACCCCGAGAACGCTGCAGAGTTCCTCCACCGGATCATCGCCGGGAAGGAGGGAGGTGGCGACCATCACCTGGCCCAGCCGGCGGGCCCTACAGGTCCGCTCCACCACCCAGGCCAGCATCGGCTTCCCCGCAAGGTCGGCCAGCACCTTCCCTGGCAGGCGGGAAGAGCCGGTCCGGGCCTGGATCACCGCCAGGGCGCCGGTGCCGCTCCCGCTCACCGCACGGCTCCTGCAGGGATCCCCAGGTGGAGGTCCACGTAGAACCGGTAGAAGTCCAGGGAACGGGCCTGATAGTCGGCCAGCATCCGCGCCGGAGGGTCGAGACCGATATCCAGCACCGCCCAGGCCTCTCCCCGCACGATCAAGTCGAACTTCACCAGCCGCTCTTCCAGGCCGAGAGCCTTCACGATCTTCCGAAGGCCGTGTTCGCCTTCGGTCCTGTCCAGGAGCGGGCCGGCTTTCGCCGGGATGCCGTCCGGCGGCAGTTCGAACCGGTAGACGGCGCGGCCGCCGGGGAACAGGTTCACCCGGATCGGCTCGCCTTCGAACTCTTCCTGTAAGACGTATCCCCGGGACAGGTACCGGTCTTTCTCCCACGGCGGTTCGGGGGCGCCGCCGTCCGGCGGGATCCGGAACACATGGTTCGGGTTCTTGCTTCGATCGCTCTTAAGCCAGAGTGCCTTGCCGGGCAGGCGGCAGGACAGGGCCGACTCCAGTTCCTCGGGTCGCCGCACCACCTGGAACGGAGGAACCGGCGCGGCCTGCTCCTGGAGAAAACGATAGAACGCGATCTTGTCCATGGAGAGCTCGACGGTCTTCCTGGACGGCCATCGGATCCCGGCGGCGGCGGCCACAGCGGCGGCGGCGACGCAGGCGAAGTGGGCCGAGGCGGTGAAGACGGCGTCGTCCGGGCCGACCCGCTCCACCCGGGCCAGTTCCAGGAGCCGATCGATCTCGTCATACCCGGCCTCCACGAAACGGTGGCAGAGCGGAGCCCCCGGCGCGTCCCGGTTCCGGTCGGTTCCGACCACACGGAATCCCCGGGACAGGATCTCCTGGAGGTAGGGAACCTGGGGGTGATTGCACCCCAGGAACAGGACGGTCCGCCGGTCAGCCATCGGACCTTCGGAAATCTTCCCGGCTCCGGACCGGGAACGCCTCTTCCAGGCCGACCTTTCTGTACAGAGCGATGGAAACCGCCTCCCACGGATCGGACTCGAGGAAACGTTCTTCCGCCAGTTTCAGAAGGAGGCGGGAACCGGCCAGGATCGAGTCGTAATTCATTTTGTACGTCCGATATTCCGGCTGATGGCGATAGATGGTGCTGTACGGCTGCGAAGGGGAAAACTCGCCCAGCAGGAGGTACTGCCCGCAAACACGGGTCAGCTCGCCCAGGGTCTGGAGTACCTGGTCCCGTTCCACGTACATCAGGACTCCCCGGACAACCACCAGGTCGAAGGCGCCGGCCGGAAAAGGAAGAGACCTGCCGTCGGCCGAGAGGAACTCGTCCCCGGGGAACGCCTCCTGCAAGGCCTTGACGGTTTTATCCGACGCCTCGATCCCGACGGCGCGGCGGGCACTAAGCAGCTTCTTCAGCCAACACAAGTTGGAACCGGAACCGCAACCGAAATCCAGGATGCTGTCCGCTTCGATCCTGGCCCGGTGGCGGGTGACGAACGATTCCAGGAACCGGTTCGGCTCCAGTTCCGCCAGGTTCCGCCCTTGGTAGTTGCGGCGGAAATAATTCCAGCTTTCCTCCCGCCAGAAAGCCTGCTGATCCGGCGCCATGGTTCTCCTCCTCCCCGTTCGAAGAATACGGGGCGAGCGGCCTGCTTTCGAGCATCGCCGTTCCGGACTCCAATACTGCGCCATCCCCCTCGACCGATCAACCGGTATCAGGCCGCCCCCCGGGGCGGAATGGCTTCGGCCCGCTCCCGCGCGAGCGTTCGAAGACAGGGCTCGGCCAGGAGAGCTTCGCACGCGTCCGCGACCCGGGCCGCCGAACGTCCGTCGAAACGATGGACATACCGGGCCAGGGTCGCCTCGTCCAGTTCCACCTTCCATGCCGCGCATCCCTTTTCCTTGGCCAAGCTTTCGGCCAATTGTTCCGGGAACCGCTCCGGACCGGCCGGAACATCCACGGCGCCGAACCTTTCCAGGTCCCGGACGCAGCGGCTCTTCCAGCCCTGGGGATCGAGGAAGAAGCAGCGACGCCCCAGGAGGGACGACTCCAGCAGAAGGCTGCTGGAGAAGGAGACCACCAGGTCCGAAGCCAGAACCAGTTCCGGGACCGGCTCCCCGGGATCGACTACCCGGACCTGTGGCCGCGCCGCGGCTTCGGCCGCTTCGGCGTAAAGTGTGTGGCAGTCGAAATACGGCTCGGCCGGGTGAGGCTTCACGACCAGGGGCCGGGCGGGGAAAGGACCGCACCGCACCCCGGAAATTCCGGCCGCACCAGCCCCACCACGAGCCCGCGCGCGAGAGTACGA
>CAZZIV010000337.1:0-2661 GCA_964654385.1 uncultured Acidobacteriota bacterium
CTCCGCATTTTCATCGGGAAAAGCGACCGCCACGACGCCCGGCCGTTATGCGAATGGTTGGTGGAGGCGGCCCGTTCCCGCGGCCTGGCCGGAGCCACCGTCTTGCGGGGGCTGGAAGGGTTCGGCGCCCGCAGCCGTCTCCACACCGCCAATGTGCTCCGGCTGTCCGCGGACCTGCCGTTGGTCGTGGAAATCGTCGACACGAGGGAAAAGATCGAATCTTTCCTGCCGGTGGTGGATGAAGCGGTGGTCGAAGGCCTGGCCACCCTGGAAAAAGTGGAGGTCCGGTTTTACCGGAGCGGCAACGGCGATTGAGCAGGAGACACCAACTTCGCCGCCGGGGTTCCGGATCGCGCCTGGGGAGAACGCTGCCGGCGGTGGTTCTTCTCCTGGTGGTCTCAGGCTGCGGCGAAAGGGACAAGGCGCCGGTTCCTGCCTCCCGGCCGAATCTCCTCCTGATCACCATGGACACCACCCGGGCCGACCGGCTCGGTTGCTACGGCGGACCGGTGGAAACGCCGGTCCTGGACCGGCTCGCCAGGGACGGAGCCCGCTTTGAAAACGCGTTCAGCACGGCGCCGCTGACCCTCCCTTCCCACGCTTCCATCCTGACCGGTCTCTATCCGCCGTCTCACGGCGTCCGGGAGAACACCCAGAGGCGCCTCCCGGAGCCGATCCTCACCCTGGCCGAACACCTGCGGCAGAACGGGTACCGGACCGGCGCGGCGGTCAGCGCCTACGTGCTCTCCTCGGTTTTCGGAACCAGTCAAGGGTTCGAATTTTACGATGAACCCAGAGGGCCGCCGGAGCGGATGCCGTCGGCGGGGCAGGTGGAGTTCCGGCAGATCCTGGAAAGGCCCGCCGGCAAAACCGCCGCCAGGGCCTTGGAACTGTTGGAACGGTTCGGCGACGGTCCGGACCGGCCTTTCTTCCTCTGGGTGCATTTTTTCGACCCCCATTCCGCCTATGAGCCTCCCGAGCCTTTTTCCTCCCGGTACCGGTCGAACCCCTACGACGGGGAAATCGCCTACATGGACCAGGAGATCGGATCGATGCTGGAAGGCCTGGCCCGGATGGGCAGGGAACGGGATACCCTGGTGGCGGTGACGGCGGACCATGGGGAGAGCCTGGGGGAGCATGGCGAGAATACCCACGGCCTGTTCGTCTACGACGCCACCATCCGGGTGCCGCTGATCCTGAACGGTGCCGGCCGGGTACCGGAGGGGCGTGTCATCCGGCGGCTGGTGAGCCTGGTGGACCTGGCTCCCTCGCTTCTGGAACTGGCCGGGGCGCCTCCTCTCCCGACCCTCGGAAAGGTGAACGCCGACGGGGGCAATGGCGGCAGGTCTTTCGCGCCGCTCCTGGATGGAAGGGAACTCCCGGAGCGGGCCCCGGTTTACGCCGAATCGGAACTCCCCCTGCTTTCCTACGGTTGGGCGCCGCTTCTTTCCCTGCGGGACGCCGGCCGCCTGTTTGTCCGGGCGCCCCGCTTGGAGTTGTACAACCGATCGAAGGATCCGGGGGAAGAAAGGAATCTGGCCGCCATCCGGCCGGAGGAGGCCCGGGACAGGAACCGCCGCCTCGATGCTCTCCTGGAACAGTTCCCGGAACCGCCGCCGGTTTCCGAAACCGGGCCGCCTGCCGGCGCTCCGGAGCGCCTGATGAGCCTGGGTTACATAGGTGGAGGGAAAGGCGCCACCGGCGCCGCCCTTCCGGACGGGCGGCGGCCTGAGAGGCCTGATCCGAAAGACCGGGTCGGCCTGCACAACGAACTTCTTGAAAGTACCGCCCTCCTGGCCCTGGGAGAGAGGGCGGCTGCGGCGGACCGGGCCGCTTCCGTGTTGAAGAAAGACCCGGACAACCCTGGAGCCCTGGCCCTGGTCGGTGTCCTCGCCACCGCCGGAGGCGATGCGGGCCGGGGGATCGAGGCGCTGGTCAAGGCGCTCGACCGGGCTCCGGACAACCTGGAGATCCGTCTGCAACTGGCGAACGCGCTCCACGGGGCGGGCCGCCTGGAGGAAGCGGCCGAACTCTACCGGGTGGCGGTGGAACGGCAGCCGGAGATGGCCTTGCCGTGGTACGGGTACGGGAACGTCCTGGCCGGGCTGGGTCGGAACCGGGAAGCGGAAAACGCCTATCGTCGTTCCCTGGCGCTGGAGCCTGAGCAGCCGGGAGCCCTGGCGGCCCTGGGCGTGGTCCAGGGGCACACGGGGGACCTGGCGGCGGGCCGGAAGTCCCTGGAGGCGGCGGTTCGCATGGCGCCGGGGATGGCCGGCGCCTGGAACCACCTGGGGGTTCTCGCCGAAAAGATGGGCGACCTGGAGCAGGCCCGGTCCGATTACCGGAAAGTCCTGGAACTGGACCCGGAGCACGGAGACGCCTTGTTCAACGCGGCCAAGGTCGCCTTGCGCATGGGAGACCTGGACGAGGCGAAAGCGCGCCTGGCCCAGTTGGTCCGGCACCACCCGGATTATCCCTACCGGCGATTCCTGGAAGAGAAGATCCGGGAGAGGGAGTAACGGACTATTTTCGGGCCTGCCGGAGGATCGGAGGATCCGGCACCGGCACGTAGCACTCCGGCAGCCGGCGGATCAGTTCCAGGACGAAGGTCAAGTCCCTGTCGCCCCCACACGCCAGCTTCTCGCGCGCTCTCCTACCTCA
>CAZZIV010000338.1:0-2636 GCA_964654385.1 uncultured Acidobacteriota bacterium
TCCCCGGCGTGCGGGGTGGTCCGCACCGAAAGGGAGACCCCGAACTGGATATCGTTCCCCCGGCGGGGCCCCGCCTGCCGGGACCGGCCGGAACGGCGGCCGGCGCCTCCGGTGAACAGGTCGAAGAGATCGCTGAAATCCATCCCTCCGACGTTCATGCTGGAGAAATCGAAACCTCCGCCTGCGAACGGATTGAAATCGGAGCCGAAGGCGGCATGGCCGCCGCGATCGTACTGGGCGCGCTTTTCCTTGTCGGAGAGCACGGCGAACGCCTCGGCGACCTCTTTGAATTTTTCTTCCGCCGCGGGATCGTCCGAGTTCCGGTCGGGATGATACTTCATCGCCAGCTTCCGGTAGGCGGATTTGATCTCCTTCTCGGAGGCGGTTTTCTTCACTCCGAGAATCTCGTAGTAATCTCGTTTGGTCGCCATGAGTGACTAATAAAATTCCATCCGCTCCCTGTCAAGGAATATATCCCGATGCGGAGACCCGGCCGCGGAGAGTAGAATGAGCGGATGAGACGAATCCGCACCTGCCTGCGAGCCTTTCCGGCGACGATCTGCGTGGCGCCGTTCCTGTTTTCCCTTCTCTTCCTCCCGGCCTCCGCCCAAATGACCGGAGATCCGATCGGCCCCCCGGATCCGATCCCGGACCCTCTCCCGAATCCAACCGGATCGGAAAAGTCCGGGCGGGACCGGACCGGCGAGGAAACTCCCCCGATCTGGGAAGAACTCTACAGGGACTCGGACCGGCCGTGGGGACTGCCGAAGGAAACCGCCCGTACCCTGGCGGAGCGGGCGGTGGTCTACCGGAAGTTCACTCGGAAATTCTCCTGCACCGAGACCGCCCGGACCGCCAAGTATAAAGGCGAAGAGGCGGGCAAGGAAGAACTCCGCCGTTACTCCTACCTTCTCACGGTCCGGCCGGACGGCGGGTTCACGGAGGTCCGCCAGAAACTCAGAAAGAACGGAAAAATCAAGAAGGAACCGATGCAGGACGCCGAAAGGTTCCCGCCCGCTTACGCCTGGGCCTTCCTGTTCAGCGAACGGAGCCAGGGATTTTTCGCCTACCGGGACCTGGGCGATTATTTCGACGGGTTCGACTGGGTTCGGGAGATCCAGTTCAAAGGCTCGCTCCGGTTCACCGACGGCAAGGATATCCGGGAATGGGAAGGGATCGCCCTGGTGGACGCAGCCACCTTCACGCCGATCGAAATCCAGGCCGAGCCGATCGGGCAACGGGAGCATATCCAGGCCATGTACCGGAGATGGGCGACCTCGTTCAACCTGGTCGGCCTGCGGTTCGCCCCGCGGCCGTTCGGGTTCCGCTGCACCGTCGATTTTCGCACCCGGAAAGCGAACCTGACCTTCCCCACCGCGCTCCGGTACGATACCTTTCGCGTGGTTTCCCGCCGCCGCGCCATCCCCTGGAAAGCCTCCTCCAGGGACTATACCGATTACCGGTTCTTCAACGTAGGCACCCGGGAAACCATAGGCGGAGAGGTCGACGAATAGGCGGCCCTACCCGGCCCCGCCGGGCTGCTCCGCGGTTTCCTTTTCTTCCGCGGGAAGAAATTCGGGATCCAGGATTTCCACCTTGGCGGCCTTGCGCAGTTCGGCCAGCTTGGTCTGGACCCTCCGGCTTTCCTTGGCGGCCACTAGTTCCAGTTTCAGCTTAGGCCGGATCTCCTCGAACGGGATCGGCGTCGCCTCCTGCCTTCCGGTCACTTTCACGATGTTGTATCCGTAACTGGTCTCGAACACTTCGGAGATTTCTCCTACCGGCGTTGTGAAGGCGACCTTCTCGAAAGCGGGCACCATCACCCCCCGGGGGAAAAGCCCCAGGTCGCCTCCCTTGTCGGCGTTGGGCGCTTCCGAATACTCCCGGGCCAGGGCCGCGAAGTCCTCCCCGGCCGCCGCCTTCTTGTACGCTTCGTCAATCCGCTTTCGCTTCCGTTCCCGGAGCGGCTCCGGGTCGGAGGCGGAGGATCGGACGAGGATCTGGGACGCCCGTACCTGCTCCCCTTCCTTGAATCGATCCGGGTCGGCGTCGTAGGCCGCCCGGGCTTCCTGATCGGTGACCTTCACTCCCGCCGTCAGCTGCTTGATGTAGGCCTGCATTCGGAGGCGCTTCGCCATTTCCTCCCGGAGGGATTCTTCGGTGACCCCGGCCTTGGCCAGGAACGCTTCGAACTCCGCCTCGGTGCCCCGCTGCTCTTTCAGCGCCTGGATTTCCTTGTCCACCGCGTCCGGGGACAGTTCGGTCCCGACCCGGTCCGCTTCCTGGGAGAGCAGTTCGTTGTCGATGATCAGGTCCAGCGCCAGCAGCCTGTGAAGCTGCTCCTGCTCCTCGGTGAACGTGGTTCCCCGGGCCTGGCTCTGGGCCATGTTGATGGAAGCGACCTCGTACACCTGTTCCGCCTTGATCGGAGCGCCGTTCACCGTGGCGACGATCTTGGCCGGATCGGGCGCCAGGTTGGGAGCGACCTTCTCCTCCTGGGCGGCTCCGGCTCCCCTCTCTCCGCCTGCGCTCTCCGCAGTGTCGGCCAAAGACGTCGATCTGCACAAGCGGGACGTCAATCCTCTGGTGTCGAAGATGACACCGCTTAAGGGCACCACACCGGCACAGTGGCGCGT
>CAZZIV010000339.1:0-2594 GCA_964654385.1 uncultured Acidobacteriota bacterium
ACGGTCAGACTGCAGCCGCCCCGGGTGGATTTGAGGCTGGAGGGAGACCTGCCCGCGGCCCGGATCCGGATCGACGGCGAACCGACCGGGGGAAGCCTGAACGGGACCCTCCCCGTCTGCCCGGGGAGCCGGGTTCTGGAAGTCACCGCCTCCGACCGGCTTGTGTATCGCAAGGTCCTGGAAGTGGAGGAGGGGCGGCCGCTCCAGGAGAGGATCGTTCCCCGGCCGAACGTTCTCCTGGTGGGAACCGATACCTGGCCGGCGGCGCTGGGCCGACTGTCCGGACAATACAGCCTCCTGTCCCCGGAACCATCCCCGATGGAAGGGGATCCGGCGGACCCTTCCACCTGGAACCACTCGGATTTCCCGCCGGAAGCGGACCTGGTTCTGGCGGTGTTTCCGGCGGAATTCTCCGGCGCAGAAGGGGGAATGGTCCTCTACAGCCCCCAACTGGGGGAGGCGCTTCCCCTGACTCCCCAGGAACTGGACCGGTTTTTACAGCCGCCTCCCTCCTGGAGCCGATGGGCGCCGGGGATCTCCGTTGCCGACGATGCCCGCGCAGGGGTGGTGCGGGTGGTCCAGGTACTCCCGGGCAGCCCGGCGGAGAATGCCGGGATCGTTCCGGGCGTCGCTGTGCTGTCGGTGGGAGGCGAGGAAGTGAAAACCGTCGACCAGTACGGGAAACGGCTCGATCGCGCGGAAAAGCATCAACCGCTGGCGATCCGCTGCGAGGCCGCGCCGGGTCGACCCGGGGAGACGATTTCCCTGGAACTTCCCGGGGCTGATTCGCCGTGGCTCGCAGGTCCTGCCGTTCGGGGAGAGATCCCGGGCCGGCTGGTCGCATGGAGCCAAGTGGCCGCCGCGGCCTATCCGGTGCTGGAATCTTCAGCGTTGGCGAACCTGGCTCTGGCGTACGCGGAAACCAGCCGGTTCGAGGCGGCGGTGGAAACCTGGAAGCGGGTCCGGTGGGCTGCCCGGAGGGGAATCGGAGAAGGCACCCGGGCCTACTACCTGGGGATCGCGCTGGACCGATTGAACCAGGAGGACGAAGCGGCGCGGGCTTTCCGAAAGGCGGCAAGTTCCGGCGCCACCGCCTTCGACGACGACGGGCCGGCGGTCGGGCCGGCGGCGATGGACCACCTGGCCGACCTGGGCGTCGTCCTGGACCAGGCCGGGGACTGACGCTCCGGCCGCCGAAGTGTCAGAACCGGGTCACGGCCGGCCGGTTGACTTGGGTGAGGTTCTTCAGGTACCGGCGGTTCTCGCCGATCGCCTGACCGGTCCAGGCTTCAGTCGCCATGATCTCCCCCAGAACGAACCGAAGATCCTGTTTCCTCCGGGAATCCAAGGCCGTGGAAAAGCGGGAGAATGTGGCCTCGGTTTCCCCGGTTCGCTGGTCGATCCATTGCTGAATCCTGGCGTCCCTGGCGTCCAATTCCCGTTCGAACTGCTGCCTGTCCACCAGGTCGGCCTGGGCGGTCAATCCAGGATGGTCCTTGAGCGCCAGGGTCCGTTCCGGCGCCAGGTAGAACCCGGCAGCCAGGCCGGCGGCCAGCATCACCAACGCCGCCGCGAACCCGGCCGCGAACATCCGGTATCGGCCGAAGAACGATTGGGAACCTCGGGATGTGAAATGGCCTGGAGCCAGGAAAATCACCCGGGGCGCCTCCGGCACCTCCGGCCGGCCGCCGGCCAAAGATGCGCGGGTTCCGGCCAGGGTTTCCAGTTCCGTTCGACAATCGGCGCATTTGGAGAGATGGTCCTCGACGATTTTTCTGCGCTCAGGATCGATCTCGTCGTAGAGGATTTCCATCAGGCCGGCTTCGTATGCCTTACATCCCATCGCTCACTCCCTTTCTCCGCCCCTTCTCTTGTCCAGTGCCGGCAAGCGGCAACCCTTCCTTGGACAGGGCCGACCGCAGCCCTTGCAAACCGTAATACATCCTGGATTTCACCGTACTCTCCGGGCAGGAAAGCAATTCGGCGATCTCCCGGAATTTCATCCCCTGATACTCCTTCAGGACCAGCACTTCCCGCTGATCCGCCGGAAGACGGGCCAGGGCTCTTCGTACCGTCTCCTTCGTATCCTTCCGCTCCAGTTCCAGGTCGGGGGTGACCGCCCGGCCCGATTCCAGGGCAGGGGCCCGTTCTTCCCGGCCGTCCGCCGCCTCCACCACCAGGTTGGACCATCGGCTCTTTTTCCGGAGGTAGTCCCGGGTCAGGTTCAGGGCGATCTGGTACATCCAGGTTGAGAAACGGCTTCCCTTCCGGAACAACCCGGACTTGGATGCGACTTTCAGAAACGTTTCCTGGCAGATGTCCTGGGCTTCCTCTCTTTTGGGGAGCATCCGGTAAACGAACCTGAAAAGAGGCCGCTCCCATCGCTCTACCAGGATCCCCAGAGAACGCGTATCGCCGGCTTGCACCGAAGCCAGAAGTTCCTCATCGGCCGGGATATCCAATCCGTCTCCCTCCGTTCACCTGCCGGAATCGACAGTCTCACCTATGTTAACGATTCGAGGGTGCGCCTGGACGAAGAAACCTCACAAGGTGGACGGAAGAATGTTGTTCCTGTCCGAGTAACCTCCTCTTCC
>CAZZIV010000340.1:0-2575 GCA_964654385.1 uncultured Acidobacteriota bacterium
TCGCTGCGGGTGCCCGACCTGACTGGCATCCTCGGCTCCTCGCTACGGTCCCTCATACATAAATCGGGTTAACGTCAGCGTTTCAGGAATGCCCGAACGATCCGGTCGCCGACCTCGATCCTGTCGATCACCTCCAGGCCGCTTACCACCCGGCCGAAAACGGTGTAGTTGCCGTCCAGGTGGGGCGTGGGGATGTGGGTGATGAACAGCTGGCAGCCGCCGGTGTCTTTCCCGCCCTTCGGCATCCCGACGGTACCGGTGAGGTATCGGCGCCGGTTGATCTCGTCCGGAATGGTGTAGCCGGGGCCGCCCCAGCCGTTCCCTTCCGGGTCGCCGCCCTGGATCACGAAGTTCGGGACCACTCGGTGCCAGATCCGTTGGTCGTAGAACCCGTTTTCCACCAGCTTTACGAAGTTGGCCACGTGTACCGGCGCGTCCCCGGGAAAGCATTCGATCTCCATGGTTCCCTTGCTGGTTTCCAGGACGACCACCGGGTTGGATTCGAACCGACGCGAAGGCAGGGGAGCCGGGGCCTCCTGCTCCGCCGGCTGCGGGTAGGTCCGGCCCGGATCGATCTTCGCCAGCGCCGCCTGCGCCTTGCTCCGAACCGAGGGGGCCGGGTCCGAGGCGGCCTCTGCCAGGATCCTCGCCGCCGGGCTTTCCAGGTTCGAAGGATCCGCCGGATTGAGTTCGCTTCCGAGCATGTCCGCCACACCTTCCCGCAGTTCCACCCAGCGAACGCCCCGGGACCTTTCCAGTAGATCGCTCAAGAGGGTGAACCGGTCGGCGTGAGGCCACTCCTTCAGTAGGTCCAGGGCGGTACCGCGCATCGCCAGGTCGTCGGAGGTGAGCGCCGCCCGCACGGCGTCTGCGGCTTCCTCCCTGTCGAGAAACTCTTTCATACCGGCCAGGGCCGCCGCGCCGACACGGGGATCCGGATCCCCGGCTCCGGCCAGGAGAACCGGGAAGCCGTTTTCGCCCAGAGAGCCTGCCGCCGCCGCTGCCGCCGCCCGGAGAACCCAGTCGGGGTCGCCCAGGTGACCTGCCAGGTCTTCGCGGTATCCCTCTCCCAGCCGGGCGGCCAGGGCGCCGATCGCCGCCGTCCGCACCGAACGGGAGGAGTCCGTTTCCAGGGAGCGAAGGACGTGGATCGTTTCGTCGCGGGTATCGCCGGCCAGGGCCGCCGCGAAGCTTTCCCGGACGTGGAACGCCGGATCTTCGGCGAGGGTGAGGGGCAGCAGGTCCTGCCGGCTCAGGGCGGCCAGGGCGGTCACCGTTTCCCGCCGGACACGGGAGTCGGGATCGGACAGGCCCCACAGGATCTTCTCGCCGGCCGGCGCCGCTTCCTTCCCGGAGCGCCCCACGGCCCGGACCGCGTGGAGGCGAACCAGCGGATCTTCGTCGCCGGAACAGGCGGCCAGGGCGTCGAGAGCCCTGGGCTCTCCGTATCGTGAAAACGCGTGGGCCGCCGCCTCCCGAACCGGTCCGCTCTTGTCGGTGAGCGCTTGCTCCAACGCCTGAACCGCTCCGTCCGGCCAGGGGCCGACCGATTCTTTTCGCCAAAGCGGAGCGAACCGTAAACGCATCAAGGCGTGGGCCGCCTCTTCCCGCACCCTGGGGGAAGCATGAGACAGAAAGGAGGCGAGGCGCGGGGCATCCTCCATCGAGGCCAGCTTGCCCGTGGCCTGTACGGCCAGGACCAGGCTGTCTTCATCCTCGGATTCGAGAAGCGGCTTCACCGCGGCAAGAGCCGCCGGCGGTACGTGACGGTTTTGTACCAGGCCGTACTGTCCCAGGGCGAAGAGGGCGGCGTGTCGGACGTCCGCGCTTTCATCCTGCAGCGCTCCGGCCAGGGCCGGGAGGTACGGCGTCGCCTGGATCCTCCCCATGGCCGCGGCGGCGCGCACTTTTTCCCGCGGCGTCCCCTCGGCCAGCGCCGAAAGCAGGACCTTCGATTGTGGGTCCCGGGCATGTTCCGCGTCTGCGATCGGGTCTCCGGGCAGCGTGCGGCAACCAGGGATCGCGAGGGCGAGAAGGAAGAAGAAGGAAAGGGGGAGGATCGTACGAACTGGATGTTTCATGTCCGCATGATACAGGATTCGGAGCAACGGCGAAGGAACCGGCGAACATGCGGATCGTGTCCTCGATCGGTTCGGTGCGAGCGTCCAGCGCGAACGGGAAGGGAGGGGGGAAGGATGTGAGCCTGGTTCGGCAGGGTTAAAACGACAGACGCAGGCCGTAATTCACGGCCGCTTCCCGCAGGTCGTACCCGGTAAAGATCCGGAAGCTGTTGTCGGAGCCCTGCCGACGGTGGCCGTAGTTCAGTTGGATTTTCTCGGCGCCGGCCTCCTGACCCTCCTCCGCCGGGACCGGACGGAAACGGATCTCGCTCTTGGCGCCGGCCGTGAAGACCGTCGCGCCCATCCTGGCCTCGGGGATGCGCGGATCGCCCGCGACCGTGACGACCTGGACCTCCTCGGTCTCCACCAGCGTGATCGTCTAGCCCGCGAGGGTCCCCTTGGGATCGGAGAGGGTCGCCTTGTGGGTGGGGGGGCCGGGCGGCAAGACGGGGGTC
>CAZZIV010000341.1:0-2573 GCA_964654385.1 uncultured Acidobacteriota bacterium
AGTCTTAGGCGTCTCCGTAGTTGAAGCGCCGGTCTGCGGAGCACCTGTTTTTGGAGTGCCAGAGTCTGTCTTTTCAGTATCTACCATTGCTTCTTTTCCTTAGACGGTCTTTTTAGATGATGCGACAGCCGCTTTTCGTGGTCCTTTTCGAAGATTCCGCCGCCCTTCTAGGCCTGCTGGTCGCTTTCCTGGGGATCGCCCTGGGGGATTGGACCGGCATCCCGTATTTCGACGGCACCGCTTCAGTCCTGATCGGCCTGATTCTCGCTACGGTCGCCGCGTGGCTGGCCCTGGAAACCAAAGGTCTGCTCATCGGCGAGTCCGCCGCGCCGGAGATCCGGAGACGGGTCCTGGAAACGGTCCAGGCCGACCCGGGCATCGAAAGGGTTCACGAACTGCTGACCTTGCACATGGGCCCCGAGTCGATCCTGGTCCTGGTCCGGGCGGACTACCGGGACGACCTGGGCGCCGCCGACGTGGAACGGTCGGTCGCCGCTCTCAAGGATTCGATCCGTCGGCACGTCCCTGCGGCGTCCCGGATTTTCATCCAGGTGGAGTCCGGGGATTCATCGACTCCCTGAGGAAAGATTCCATCATCTCCATCTCCCCTGCCGCCAGCTTCTGTCCGGCTCGCGAGACCAGGAACATACCCAGGCAGACGGCCAAGGCGACCGGCGCCACCCAGAGCGCCCAGGGATAGATTCCCAGGGACCATTGGGAGAGGCCGAAGATCGCGCCGAAACCGGCGGCGCTGAATGCCGTGATGTAAACGAAGGCGAAAAACGACCAGAGGCTGGGGTGGGGCCCGACCCGGCCCCGCAGCACACACTCCCCTTCCTTTTCCTCCAGGCTGATATCCATGCAGGGCGACCAGAAATGCCGCCGGTCCCGATCGATCCGGATCTCCGCGTGAAGCAGCCGCCTGGAAACCATACCGGCCAGCGGGAGATCGCTCTCATCCAGCCGGTCCTCCAGGACCCGGATCGCCTCATCCGCCGGATAAGCCACCGTGAGCCGGACTCTCGGCCTGAAAATATTTCCCAGCATGATGGCGGAATTGTCCCATTCCAAGGGGTTTTTTCCAAGAAGAAAACCTCCCTGATCACCCTTCGGCGCTCTCACGCCGACCTGGAAACCGCCGGCCGAGGTGCTCGCCCTGGCGGCGCCGGCAGAGGAGGAACCGGTCAGAGCTTCACCCTCTGGCCTTCCCGCAATTGCTCCAGCGGGTACACGGTGTCCCGCCAGCGAACGCCTCCGCGCCGAAAGCACTTCCAGGCGGAACGAACCACCATCCATGCCACGAGGAGCGAGCCCAGGGGCGCCAGGAAACCGGCGAGCCTCCCCCTCCCGGCATGCCGGCAGGCATATTCCGACAATCCCCATTGCAGAAGGAACACCGCCGCACCGAGCCAGCGCAGCCAGGGAGCCCAGGGTTGGATCAAGGCCGCCGGCGGGCTGAAAGCGAGAAGGAGCGCACTTAGCACGAACACCGGCAACCGGCGGTATCGGAAACGGCAGATCGCTCCGAACATGTTCTTTTCCAGGCCGTCCGCCATCGCCCGCAGCGAACCGTACCAGGTCAGGCTGAGCTCTCCCACCCCCAGCAACAGGCCCGCCCGGCCCCCGGCCTGTTTCAGCATCAGGCCGAGCCCGACATCATCCAGAACCTCCATCCGGAGCCAGGGGAACCCGGGCGTCCGCGCGAGTGCGTTTCGCCGGACCAGGTTGAAGGCGCCGATTCCGATGTACGCATCGCTCCCGGGCAGCCCGATCTTCTGCGCCTGCATCCCCAGGAGGAACATCCCCATGAACGCGTCGCACGCCGTTTCCAGCCAGAATCCGGCGGTCTTCACCTCCGGTCCCACGGCCAGGTGATCCAGGTTGTTCTCCAGGAGCCAGGAAACCGCCTTCCGAAGGAAACCTTCCCGGAAATGCACGTCGGCGTCGGTGAAAAGCAGCAGGTCTCCGGTCGCCTCCTCGGTGCCGCGATGAAGGGCGTGGACCTTTCCCAGCCACCCGTCCGGAATTTCCTGGATGTCCAACACCTTCACCCGGGAATCGGACGCGGCGGCGGCGTGCATGATCCGGCCTGTTCCGTCGGTGGAACGATCGTTCACCAGAATGATTTCCAACGGTTCGTAGTTCTGGGCCAGGACGGTTTTCAACGCCTCCGCCAGGGTCGATTCCTCGTCCCGGGCCGGGATGATGACGCTCAGGGAAGGCCATTCCGTTCGTGGCGGAGGATGGTAATCCCGGGACCAGCGCAGACGTCGGAAAGAGCGCCAGGCCATGACCTGGATCCCCAGCCAGGACGCCGTGAGCAAGCCGCAAATCGCCGAAAAAAGGGCGGAACCGAACGAACCCTCCATAACCGTAACAGTATCATTTCCGGCCCGGGAGCCCGTGCGGTCGAGGGGGGGAGGGGGGGATCCCCTGTTCGAAGCGCGGCCGGGCCCGAATCGGGCAAACCGACCGATTGGGGCGACTGGACCCCTACCGATCCCTTGTGCGGCCTTCCAGCCCGATTTATGCATGAGGGACCGTAGCGAGGAGCCGAAGATGCCAGTCAGGTC
>CAZZIV010000342.1:0-2551 GCA_964654385.1 uncultured Acidobacteriota bacterium
ATCATGGTTGTGGAAACGTCGGAATGGCCTAGAAGCTCCTGGACGGTGCGGATGTCGTAACCGTCTTCCAGGAGGTGGGTGGCGAAGCAGTGGCGGAAGGTGTGACAGGTCACCCTCTTTTGGATGTCGGTTTTGAGCGCCGCCTGGGCTACGGCCCGCTGGACGGCGGATTCATGGTAATGATGGCGCCGTACTTGTCCGGTCCGTTTCTCCTTATAGAACCGGGTGGCGGGGAAAACCCACTGCCAGATCCAGGAACAGGATGCGTTGGGAAACTTCCGGCCGAGGGCAGCGGGCATTTCGACGAAACCGGCTCCTCGTTTCCGATCCTGATTGTGCTGAACGCGCACCTTCCGAAGATGCGCCTGGAGGGGCCCCACCAGGTTCTGGGGCAACAGCGTGCGCCGGTCCTTTCCTCCCTTGCCCTGCCGGACGATGATCTCGTGCCTGGCGAAATCCACGTCTTTCACTCGAAGCCGCAGGCATTCCAGAAGCCGGAGGCCTGAGCCGTACATGAGCATCCCCATGAGCCGTTGTTTCGGCGGAAGATGGTCGATGACCTCGAAAACCTCCCCCCGGGTCAGCACCACGGGGATCTTGGGCTTGGATTTGGCCCGCCGCACATTCTGGACGGTATCGACTTCGATCTTGAGTACCTGCCTGTAGAGAAACAGGATCGCGCTGAACGCCTGGTTCTGGGTGGAGGGGCTGACGGAACGCTTGACCGCCAGGTAGGTGAGAAACTGTTCGATCTCCGGCGCTCCCATCTCCTTGGGGTGGCGCTTGTTGTGGAACAGGATGAATCGGCGGATCCAGCCGGTATACGACCGGCTGGTGCGGCGGCTGTAGTGGAGCATCCGGATCGTGTTTCGGACCTGGTCCAGCAGTCTGGGGGCGGGCCCCGGCTCATCGGCTTTCCGGGTCATGGGAATCCCCGCGTGGAGGGGCAGCGGGACCGGTTCCAACATAGATTCCGGCGCGCCGGATGTCCAGAAATCCCGGAATCGGGCCGGATCGAGAACCTTCCCGCCGGGTTGGCGTAAACTAATGCTGGGATCTTTCCCGGATAGGGGAGTCGCCCGAGGGGGGAAGGAGAGAACGGTTTGTCGGATCGGTTGGAAGCGGGGGATAGGAAATACGGCATCCTGCCGAAGATTTCGGTGGGGCGTCCGATCACGGTGTTGATGATTTTCTGTGCCGTGCTCCTGCTGGGGGCGGTGGCGTTTCTCCGCCTGCCGATCCAGATGAACCCGTCCGGCTTCGACCCTCCGTTTTTAAGCATCAACGTGCCGTACGCAGGGGCGAACCCTACCGAGGTGGAGGAAAACATCGTCCTGCCCCTGGAAGAAGCGCTGTACACGGTTCGGGGGTTGAAGGGCGTTCATTGTTCCGCTAGGTCCGATTCGGGCCGCTGCTGGATCGAGTTCCAGCCGTACGTGGATATGGAAGAGACCTACAACGCCGTCGCCGACCGGCTGGAACGGTTGAAGGCGACCTCCTGGCCGGACGATGTAGAGCGGGTCCGGATCCGGCGTCATAACCCGGAAAGCCAGCCTGTGGTGAAAATCGGCATCGCCCTGCCGCCGGATATGGACGACCCGTCCTGGGTGCTGACGGCGAAGGTGGTCAACCGGCTGGAGCGGGTCGAGGGCGTCGCCCAGGTCGACCTGTCCGGTGTCCAGGAGAAGCAGATCTTCATCGAGCCGAACCGGGAGGCGATGGCGTCCCACCGGGTTTCGCCCCGGGATTTAACCACCGCTCTTTCCCGGGCGAATTTCGCCATGGCTTCCGGCGATGTGTTCGACGGCGAGAGGAAGCTCCTGGTCCGCTCGGTGGCCCGGTTCACCAGCCTGGAAGAGATCGCGAACCTGCCGATCCGGGAAGACGGCCTGCGCCTGAAAGACATCGCCCGGGTCCGGTACGACCACCCGGAGCAGGACCGGGCCAGCCGGCTGGACGGCGGCGACGCGGCGATCGTGGAGGTGTTCAAGGAAAGCGAAGCGAACACGGTGGCGGTGAGCAAGGCGGTGCGGGTTGAGCTGAAGAAACTGTTCGACGAGGAGCCTCTGCTCGCGGGGGTGAAGTCCTACGACACGTTGTTCGACCAGGGCGAGGTGATCCAGAGTTCCATTCGGCAATTGCGCGACACCGGGTTGATCGGGGCGTTGTTCGCGGTGCTGATCCTGTACTTCTTCCTGCGGCGGATCCGGGTGACCCTGCTGATCACCCTGGCGATTCCGATGAGCCTGCTGGTCTGCCTGATCGTGATGTACTTCGCGGGATCCTCCATCAACCTGGTGACGATGATGGGGCTGATCATCTGCGCGGGCATGCTGGTGGACAACGCGGTGGTGGTGGTGGAAAACATCGACCGGTTGCGCCGGGAAGGCTACGAGGTGAGGAAGGCGGCGCTGGAGGGGTCGTCGGAAATCGCCCTGGCCCTGACCATGGCGACGGTAACGACGATCGTCGTGTTCCTGCCGATGATCATCATGAGCGAAGAGGGGATGATGCGGTTCATGCTCTCCAAGCTGGCGCTGCCGGTGGTGGT
>CAZZIV010000343.1:0-2535 GCA_964654385.1 uncultured Acidobacteriota bacterium
CGACCGGCCCGGGGCCGGCCGTCCCGCCCGTCGGCTCGGAACCTCCAGCCGCCCCGGAAGCGGCCGGAACCGTGGCAGGCGCCGCACCGTTCGACCTGGGAGGCGCCCTGGCCTCTCTCCCGGGGGAAGTGGTGATCCTGACGCCGTCCATCCGCCTCCTGGAGCGGCTGGCCCGGAGCCGGGGCACGGTAAATCTCTACGGCGAGTTGCGGCCGGACCGTTCCGCCCTTGAGCGAGGCCGGCTGAAACGGTTCCTGCGGGAGCACGGCCTTCCGCCGGTGGCGACGTCCGCCGCTTACTTCGCCCACCGGGAAGGGTACGCCGTCCATCGTCTTCTCCGGGCGATCGCCGGCAACTCCACCCTGTCGTCTTTCCAGGGGCGGGATCCGTCGGGAACCGTTTCTCCGGACAACTGGCTGGCGGCGCCGGAGGTGATCGCCCACCGGTACCCGGACCTGCCGGAAGCGGTGCGGAACAGCCTGGTCATCGCCGACCGTTGCCGGTACGTGCCGCCCCTGGGGAAGCCGATCTTTCCGACGTACGAGTTGCCGGACGGCGGCGATCCGGCCGATCTGCTGGAGCAATTATGCCTGGAAGGAGCCCGCAGGCGGTACGGCGGCGTGGGCGAACCGGTCCGGCGCCGGCTGGATCACGAAATGGCGATCATCCGGGCCAAAGGGTTTGCGCCGTACTTCCTGGTGGTCCGGGAGATCGTCGCCCAGGCGCCCCGCACCTGCGGCCGGGGGTCGGCGGCGGCCAGCCTGGTGTCGTACCTGCTGGGGATCACCCACGTCGATCCGATCCGCCACGACCTGTACTTCGAACGGTTTCTGCACCGGGGCCGGAGCGATCCGCCGGACATCGATGTGGACTTTCCCTGGGACGAGCGGGACGGCGTGCTGAATTGGGTGTTCGAACGGTTCGGGAAAGAGCAGACCGCCATGATCGCCAACCACTGCACCCTGCGGACCCGGGCGGCGGTGCGGGAGGTGGCCAAGGTGCTCGGCCTTCCCGACGCCGAGATCTCCCGGGTCTGCAAGAAGATGCCCTGGCACGCCGACGATCCGATGGAAACGGTGCGGACCCACCCCCGGTTTCGAGGCGTCGACCTGGGCGAGCCGTGGCCGGAGATCTTCCGCCTGGCCGGGGCGGTGCAGGGGACGCCCCGGAACCTGTCGGTGCACTGCGGCGGGGTGGTGATCGTGCCCGGCGGCGTGGACCAGGTGGCGCCGGTGCAGCCGACACCTAAGGGGGTGCCGGTGGTGCAGTGGGAGAAAGACCAGGCGGAAGACGCCGGCCTGGTGAAGATCGACCTGCTGGGAAACCGCTCCCTGGCGGTGATCCGGGATGCCTGCCGGGAGGTCGGCGAGCACGGCGGCGGCGCCGTCGATTTCGCCAAGTTCGATCCGACCGACGATCCCGCCACCTGCGAAATGGTGTCCCGGGGGGAAACCATGGGGGTGTTCTACGTGGAATCGCCGGCCATGCGGCAGTTGCAGGCCAAGTGCGGCAAGGGAGACTTCGAGCACCTGGTGATCCATTCGTCGATCATCCGTCCCGCCGCCAACACCTACATCCAGGAATACATTCGGCGGCTCAAGGGAGGCGCCTGGGATCCTCTCCACCCGGCCCTGGACCATGTGCTCCGGGAGACCTACGGCATCATGGTCTACCAGGAAGACGTCTCCCGGGCCGCCGTCGCCCTGGCCGGCTTCGACGCCGCCTCCGCCGACGGCCTGCGGAAGGTGCTTTCCAAAAAGCACAAGGGGGCGAAACTGGCCGACTACCGGGATCGCTTTATCGCCGGCGCCCGGAGGCGAGGGATGCCCGACGCGTCGATCCGGAAGATCTGGGAGATGATCCTGTCGTTCGCCGGCTACTCGTTCTGCAAGCCCCACTCCGCCTCCTACGCCATGGTTTCGTTCAAGTCGGCCTACCTGCGTGCCCATCATCCGGCGGAGTTCCTGGCGGCGGTCATCTCCAACCAGGGCGGGTACTACTCCACGTTCGCGTACGTCTCCGAGGCGAAGCGGCTGGGGCTGGGAGTGCTGCCCCCCTGCGTCAACCGGTCGGAGAAGCACTGGACCGGGAAGGACGGTTTCCTGCGGGTCGGCCTGATGCAGTTGCAGCGGTTTCCGGAAGCGGCCCTGAAGCACCTGTTGGAAGAGCGGAACCGGTCCGGCCGGTACAGGAACATGGGCGACCTTCTGGCGCGGGTAGGGGAATCGCTCGGGCCGGAGGCGGTGCGGACCCTGATCCTGGCTGGAGCTTGCGACGTCTTCCTGCACGGCGGTAACGGTAACGGCGGCGGCGATAACGGAACGGGGACGGGGAGCCGGGCCGACCTGGCGTGGAAGCTGGCCGCCTGGAATCGGAGCCGGGAGAAAGAGCGGGAACGGGCGGCGGCCGGCTCCTGCGGCTCGTTGTTTCCGCCGGAGAGCGGCCGGAGGGGGGAAGGAGGGCGGGGCGGGAAGGAGCGCGGAGTGGGGGGGGGCGAGAGGGGGGGAGGACGCGGGGGCGCACGCATCCAGGAAT
>CAZZIV010000344.1:0-2521 GCA_964654385.1 uncultured Acidobacteriota bacterium
AGTTATGCCCTGCTGTCGCCGTGCGGGACGCGACTGGCGGCCTGTGTTCGCCCGTCAACCGGCCCGGCGCCCACCACTTGGAAAACCTGACCAGCCTGGCCTCGGCGACCTACTCCACCGGCGACGCTCTTCTGCTTTCCCGGCTCCTGGATCGCTCCGACGAGTATACCTTCAGCGACGATGTGGTTCGCCCGTACGTGATTGAGCCGGGTACATCGCCGATCCTCCATTTCACCCACCACCTCCGGGGCACGGGAACGGTGTTCGACCCGGAGGCGGCCAGCCGTTTCGGGTTCGAGGCGCTGAACCCGGTGGAAGCGCGGTACCTCACCCGGCGGCCCGGCAACCTGCCTGCCGGCAGCGGGTCGTTCCTGCAGGTCGATCCCCCCGGGCTTCTTCCCTACTCGGTCAAGCCGTCCAGGTCCGGGCCGGGGCTGGTGGCCCGGGTGACCGAGCTGGCCGGTTCGGCGGCCACCGCCCGGTTCTCGTCCGGGACGCTTCAGCTGTCCGACCCCTGGAAGGTGGAGTTCGACGAGGAAGGGGGCGTCCCGCTTTCCATGGACCTGGACGGGTTCCTGGTCGGCCTGGCCCCTTATGAAACCGCCACGGTCCGGTTCCAGGCACAGGCCTCCTGGGCGCCGATCCAACTGGCCGTGAGCAAGAACGCCGGCGCGGGAACGGTGGAACTGTCCTGGTCGGGCGGCGTTACCCCCTACACGCTGGAACGGGCCGAAGACGCCCCGTTCACCCTGGGAAAAACCCTCCTGGTGGACGAGGCGGACGTCACCGCCCACGGGGACCCGGTCCTGGACGACGGGAAAACCTACTACTACCTGGTGAAGTAAGAAGTGCTCCGGCGGCCTTTCCCCACGGCCATGGCGGCGATCCTTCTCGCCTGCGGCTGGCTCTTGATCCTGTCCGGGACGACGGCCCGACCGATTCTGGCCCACGGGGCGATCGAAGGGCTTCATCTGCATGTGAAGCCGGACCCGGCCCGGCCGGGGGAACGGGTCCGGATCCGGGTCGACGCCGTCGAACCGATCACCGAGGTCACCCTGGGCTGGGCGGACGGAGAAACCGTTACCAGGAAATTGAAAAAATCATCCCGGCGGGTTCCAATCCGGATGAAGGTTCCGAAGCATCCGGACCGGCCGGTCCTGAGCCTGCAGGCGGAAGCCACGACCGCTTCCGGGAAAAAAATTCGAACCTCGGCGCTGGTGCGGATCCGGTACCGGTAGCCCTACTCCTCCCCCATATACTCTTCCTCGGTCTGGAACAGGTTCGGGGAATCGTTTCCGCAGACGGCGCAGAGCACTTCCCGAGGTTTCATCCGGTCGTCATCCCACTCGAACACGTAACAGGGGGTGTCGCACTCCATGCAGACCAGGAAATCCGGCTCGGACATGACCCAACTCCTATGATTCCAGGCGACCGAAGCGGGGAACCCGCTCTCCGTTCAATCTGGGTTCCTGTCCCCGCCGAAGCAAGCGCCTGCGAAAGTGCGGCCACAGGGTGACACATTCTGTCGCCCGGCTCCCCCATCGCTGGAGGAAAGACGAGAGAGGGGCCGGTTTTCGTTCCCGAAAGATGGCATCTCCCTTGCTCTCCCATTCACGCGAGGTTTGGAATGACTTTTCGGGACGCAGCCAATGCGATGATCGTTTCCTCGGGACTCGGATCCCTGGGATCCGCCTTTCGGGACGCGCTCCGCCGAACGCCGAGGACCGTAGACCGGTTCCGGCAAAACTGGACCTCCCTTCAATTTTCCACCGGACCGTATTTCATGTTCACCGCGAACGTGGAAATCCGGCGCCGGGAAGGGGCGGGCCTGCTGGTCCTGGACACCTCCACCACCAGCCGACGGGCCGGTCGGGTTTCCAGGGAGAATCGAACCCGGACGGTCCTGGAGCAGGCGACCGGGCGGGTGCTGGAAAGCTGGAAGGTCTCGGAAGAGAAAAGTACCCGGTTCCTCTACACCGAGGACGGGTACACGGTGGAAAGCCTGAGCCCGGGGAGAAGCCTGGAGGCCGTCATGGACCGGCCGGAAGTCCGCTCCCAGTGGACCTGCCGGAACCCGATCGATCCGGCGACCGGCGACCCGGCGCCGATCCTGGACTTCGCCGCCCTGGTGAACCGTCTTCCAGGCGAACCGCTCTCCTCCGTCGGCGATTCGGTGGAGAGGTGGCTGGCCACTTCCGGCGGCCCCCGGAAGGTACAGGTGCAGGTCACCGAGGAACGGGCCGGCCAACGCACCGTTCAGGACCTGGGAAACGGCAGCCCTTGCGCTTTCCGGACCCGGGAACTGCTTCTGCGAATCGACGGTCGGCCGGAAGACCCGGACCGCGACGGCCTGATCGGCATGACCGGGCCGATCCTCTTGTGGCTGGAGGCCGGATCCGGAATCCCCCTTGAAGTCAGCGGACGTCTCCCCGACCCGGAAAGGCACCTGGGACTGGAACTGACCGGCGGCGCCCGCCGCTGTAGCCCGCCGCTGTCACTTGACGAGGGCCGCAGAGACGAC
>CAZZIV010000345.1:0-2508 GCA_964654385.1 uncultured Acidobacteriota bacterium
TGCCGTAGTGTAGAGACGGCCAGATCCCACGTTACAGTCATCGGTGCCGGGCCGCGGACCGCCGGTCGCATGGGAAATCTTGCCGCGCCGGAAACCGGGAAGGCGGCTGGAGGATGCGGATGAGCCGAAAAGGTTTCCAGGAACGGTTCCGAAACCGGATCGCCGGGGTCATTCTGCTTGCCGCCTCCGGGGCCGCGGCGGTTCTCCTGAGCACCGGCTGTGGTCCTGGGGAACGGGAGGCGAGGCAGGCGATCGAACGGTATGCCCAGGCGGTGCAGAACCAGGAGATGGACGTGCTCTTCTGCCGGTCCGCCGGGGCCCAGGAAACCGGCCGGGAAACCTTCGATGCGTGGGTCCGCTCCCAGTACGACGCCTACCTGTCCGGCCGGGACGAGGGGAACGTTGCGATCGAATCCGGCGGCATCGTCCTGGTGAAAGCGTTCTCCCTGGGAAAGGGAACCTACTACACCATCGACCAGGTGCGAGCCGAAGGGGAAAAGATCCTGGAGGTCACCATGACCCTCCGGTTCGGGTTCGGGGCGATCGACCTGTCGGCGCTGAAACCGGGAACGACGTTCTATGTCTGCGGCGCGCCGGCGGGAAAGATCTACCCGGTGACCATCCCCCGGGGATCGGAGACGGTGGAGCGAACGGTGCTGAAGTCGCTGCGACTGCGTTGGACCCTGGCCAGGCAGGGAAAAAACGAAACCTGCGACGCCGGCTGGGCGGTGCATTCCATCGAGGTGGTGGATGGAAGCGAAAAAACCGAACGGCTGGAGTGGCGGTTCTGATGCAGTGGCCCTGGAACATCAAGGTCGGCCTGGTGCTGGGCGGAGGCGCCGCCCGTGGCATGGCCCACCTGGGCGTGATCCGAGCCTTCCAGCGGGAGGGAATTCCGATCCACATCGTGGCCGGCGCCTCCATGGGAGCGATCCTGGGAGGGGCCTGGGCCGCCGACCTGGACATCGCAGGCCTGGAAGAACGGGTTCGGGCGGTTCTCACCAGTGAAGCGTTCCGGAACAACCGCCTATCCTTCCTGAAAGAGAGCCGGGAACGGAGGGGCGGCCTGCTCTACTCGGTGGGGAACCTGGTCCGAAAAGGGGTGGTGTACGGCATCTCCACCATGCGTCCTTCGTTCGTGTCCGCCGAGGAGTTCGCGGACACGCTGAAGGAGGTCCTTCCGGACATCCGGGTGGAAGATTGCCGGCTGCCGTTCGGCGCCGTCGCCCTGGACCTGGAATCCGGCGACGAAATCGTCCTCCGGCACGGCTCCCTGCGGAAAGCGGCGTTCGCCAGCGGGGCGATCCCGGGCCTGTTGCCGCCGGTCCGGCAGGACGGACGGGCGTTGATCGACGGGGGGTGGGTCGACAAGGTCCCGGTGTTGCCGGCGTTCCGGATGGGGGCCGACGTGGTCCTGGCGGTGGATATCTCCGCCGGACTGGAGAAGGTGAAGGATTACACGAAAGGGACCAGCATCATGGTCCGTGCCGACGAGATCAAGGATTCGGTCCTGGTCGGCTTCACCCGGGTGCTGGCCGACGTGGTCCTGGAGCCCCGTGTGAAGCATATCCACTGGGCCGACTTCGATTCGTTCGACGATTGCATCCGGGCCGGGGACAAGGCGGCGACCGATGCGGTTCCGTTCATAAGGAAGAAGCTCCGGAAGGCGAAGTGGAACTGCCTGTTCCGCCCGCACCTGGGCCGGCGGCTGGCCGAACGGTACCTGGCGGACGATCATATGCGGGTGGTTCTGGAGTGAATCGATCGACGAGGGAGAGGCCATGAAAAAAAAGCTGTGGATCGCCTGCCTGGTTTGCGTCGGCCTCCTGGTATTGGCCGTCATCGCCCTGCCGTTCTTCCTGGACGAGGAAACGATCCGGAGCAAGGCCGAGACGTCCTTGTCCGCCATGCTCGAACGCAAGGTAGAGCTGGGGAAACTCTCCCTCTCGGTCGGGTGGGGGGTGAAGGCGGGGGCGGAGAGTCTGTGGATCGGCCCGGCCCTGGAACCAGGAGAAGAGCCGCCGGCGGAGATCCGGGCCGACGGCGTCCGGTTCCGGGTGGCTCTCCTGCCGCTGCTGAAGGGAACGGTGGACGTCCGCTCCCTGGCGTTCGATCGCGGACAGGTAACCCAGGAATCCCAGCCGCTTTTATCGGAGCTGTCCTTGCGGGGAAACCTGAAGCGGGATTCCCAGGGGATCGTCGTGTTCAACGGGAATCTCACCGGGCGGGCCGATTTCCTGAACGGCGCCGGGATCGACGCCGACTTCAAGACCCGGCTGGAAGGCGACCGGTTGGAGATCCTTCAACTGGAGGCGGCCCTGGGGCCGGGGGTGATCCAGGCGACCGGCGCCTGTAACGGGATCATCGCCGGGAGCCTGGCGGCCGACCTGGACGTTTCGGCGACCTACGGGGGAACGAAGGCCGAGGGTGCCGTGCAGGTGGAACTCCCCGCCGAGGAGACGCGGAGCCGAGTCGATATCGCGTCGACGCTTCGCGACTTCCCCCCCG
>CAZZIV010000346.1:0-2506 GCA_964654385.1 uncultured Acidobacteriota bacterium
CCTCCGGGCGCACGCGTTGCCGCGGCCCGGGCTCTGGCAGCACAGGACGAGCTCCCTGAAAAGCGGCGTGGAGATCGCGGCGGTGGCGCCGATCGCGGAAATGTTCGGCTACCTGACCGAGTTGCGCTCCGCCAGCCAGGGAAGGGGCGCCGTCTCGGTGGAGCCGCTGGATTTCCGGCCGGTTCCGGACAACCTGGTCGCCTCCCAGCACGATTCGATCTACGCCTGACCCGGAAACCGGCGGGCCGGACGCCCCCGGTGCGCCGGAATAACTCTTGCAGTTATAATAGCTTCCGCAATCGAGCCTTTCCGCGGCCGGAAAAATCCCGGAAAATCGTGATTCTTCCCGGCCGGGGGGCTATGTTGAAAATGATTCGATCTAGCCGCGGGGACCGCGGAGGGAGAATAGAAGAACATGGAGCCAGTCAACATCCCCTCGGAGATCGGAGTCCTTCCCCTGAGAAACAGCGTGCTCTTTCCCCACGCCATCATGCCGATCTCCGTCGGCCGCCGGAAAACCCTCACTCTTCTCGACCAGGTGGTTCGCAAGAACGAACTGATCGCCGTGGTCTCCCAGAGGAACCCGGCCGACGACGATCCGGATCCTTCCGGGATGTACCGGGTCGGCACCCTGGCGAAGATCCTCAAGGTAGTGAAGCTCAGCGGCAACAACGTCAACCTGATCATCCAGGGGCTTCACCGGATCCGGGTGGACAAGTTCAACAGCATGGAGCCGTACGTCACCGCGTCGATTTCCAGGCTGGGGGAGATGTACCCGGCCGGCGGCGACGACGTGGAAATCGAGGCGCTCAGCCGGGGGATGGTCAACCAGTTCCAGACCTTGATGCAGACCACCTCCAGCATCCCGCAGGAACTGGGGGAGATGGTGCTGTCCGCCGGCACCGGGGACCCGGAAAGGCTTTCCGACCTGGCGTCGTCGGTCCTGAATATTTCCGTGGAAGAGAAGATCGGCCTCCTGGAGCGGCACAACGTCAAAGACCGGATCCAGAACCTGGTGAAGATCATCACCCGGGAAGTGGAACTCCAGGAGATCTCCACCAAGATCCAGTCCCAGGTGGCGGACGAGGTCGGCAAGACCCAACGGCAGTACTACCTCCGGGAACAGATGAAGGCGATTCAGAAGGAACTGGGGGAAGGGGACGAGAAGACCGCCGAACTGGACGAGATCCGGAAGAAGATCGCGGAATCCGGCATGCCCGAGGAGCCGAAGAAGGCGGCCGAGAAGGAACTGGACCGGCTGGCGAAGATGCCTCCACAGGCGGCGGAGTACACCGTCGCCCGGACCTACCTGGACTGGCTGGTGACAATCCCCTGGTCGAAGGAAACCGAAGACAACCTGGACGTGGCCCACGCCAAGGAAGTGTTGGACAACGATCATTACGATCTTGTGAAGGTGAAAGACCGGATTCTCGAGTACCTGGCGGTCCGCTCCCTGAAAAAAGACCTCAAAGGGCCGATTCTCTGCCTGGCGGGCCCTCCAGGGGTCGGGAAGACCTCCCTGGGCCGCTCCATCGCCCACGCCATGGGCCGGGAGTTCATCCGGGCCTCCCTGGGAGGAATTCGGGACGAGGCGGAGATTCGTGGGCATCGCAGAACCTACATCGGCTCCCTGCCCGGCAGGATCATCCAGGGTATGAAGAAAGCCGGAACCATCAACCCGGTGTTCGTTTTGGACGAGATCGATAAGCTCGGGAATGATTTTCGGGGAGATCCGTCCTCGGCGCTTCTGGAGGTGCTGGATCCGGAGCAGAACCACGCTTTCTCCGACCATTACCTGGAGGTCTCCTACGATCTGAGCCAGGTCTTCTTCCTTTGCACCGCCAACATGCTGGACACCATTCCCCCCGCTCTCCGGGATCGAATGGAAGTCCTCACCATTCCGGGCTACACCGAGGAAGAAAAGCTGGAGATCGCCAAGGGGCATATCGTGACCCGGCAGATGGAGGCCCACGGTCTGACCGACGAAATGATCGAGTTCACCGGCGAGGGTCTCCGGACGGTGGTGAACGACTACACCCGGGAAGCCGGCGTTCGGAACCTGGACCGGGAAATCGCCAACCTGTGCAGGAAGATCGCCCGGAAGGTAGTGGAAGGAGAAACGGGAAAAGTGGTCGTGAACCCGGGCAAGGTGCAAGAGCTGCTCGGGCCGGTGCGGTACTACCGGGAGCTGGCCGAGTGGACCGACCGGAGCGGCGTGGCCACCGGGTTGGCCTGGACCCAGGTCGGCGGTGAAATCCTGTTCGTGGAATGCACAAAGATGAAAGGGAAAGGGAAACTGATCATCACCGGGCGGCTGGGCGACGTCATGAAGGAGTCCGCCATGGCGGCGGTCTCCTGGATCAAGGCGAACGCCGTCTCCCTGGGAGTGGACCCGGACCTGTTCGAAGCCACCGATTTTCACATTCACATGCCGGCGGGGGCGGGGGCGGAAGAAGGGCCATCCGCCCGGGGGGCCCTGACCACGGGGCTGGGTTGCATGCTGCCC
>CAZZIV010000347.1:0-2483 GCA_964654385.1 uncultured Acidobacteriota bacterium
GTGGTGGACCCATGCGGGGCCGCGGAGTTGGTGCTCGCCGCGCTCGACGGGCTGAGCCGAACCTGTCCGCACTTCGCCCTTCAGCAGGCACTGGTTCACCGACGTGATCGTCTCGTGGTCCGTCGGGCAGTTGATCCCGGCGCCGAGGCAGACGATCTCGTCGCCGAAGAAGAACCACGACTTCTTTGCTGTCAGTTGGCCACGCTCGAAGTCCATGGCGGCGAGACCGCTTTGGCCGTCGGACACCCCGCCCACGAAGCTGCGCTTGCCGCGCGAGCCGTTCTTGGTCACGGGCGGCTTGCCGTCGAGGTCCGCCGTGATGCCCGGGAGCCGGTGTCAGTGCCAGACCGACGGTCAGGTCCCTTCCGCGCGCGTATCCAGGATCCTCGCCGTTCTGCCGGTCGAACGGGAACGCCATCATGTCCTGGCAGCTTCGCATCCGGTGGTTCCGTCCGCTCATGACTCCCCGGGCGAACGAACTGAGGTAGGCCGGATCGGTGTTGACCCGGTCGGTCACCCGGCTGGTCTCCCGGACCGCCGTGTCCAGCTTCGCTTCCACCGCGGCGTTCACCTGTTCGGCTTTCCAGACCGAGTGCTCCGCCAGGGTGAAATCGTAGTCTTCCGGGTACGGCTCTACTTCCCTGCGGTTCCACAGCGCGGACGCTTCCGCAGATTCCCGGTCGGCGTGCCGCTGGACGATCTGCGCGACGTACTCCTCGATCCCTTCCACGTCCCGGCTCTTGACCAGTTCCCGGGGAAGCTCGATCTGGAGTTCCACCTTGCAGTGATCCTGCCGGTACAGGGTGAACGGCCCCTCCTGGTACGGGACCCGCAACGGTTCCTGGAAGACCAGCATCAGGTCGAGCCTGGAACGCTTGGCGTCCACCTTCTGGAGCTTCGCCAGTTCCCCTTTCAGGAAAGAGATCCGGCCTTTGCTCTTCACCAGGTTCCCGTTGATCCGGTTGTCGGTGTACGGGCCGGAGCAGTCGGAATACGATTCGGCCCGGGTGACGACCCAGGCGCCGAGCCAGCGCCGCTTCAGTTCTTTTTGCAGTTCTCCCGCCGTTGCCGTTCCGGCGGCCAGGACGAGAGCGATCAGGATCGATACGGTTTTCTTCATCGGCGGACCTCCTCTGTTCCTATGCGGGAAAGATGGTTCCCGCGTTTCCCCGTGTCAACAGAGGCCGTCTCCGCCGCGTCAGTACACTTCCGGCACGAAGGTCTGATCGCTCATCGGCGGCCGGATATACCCTTTTTTCTTCTTCCGCGGAGGAAGTTCGATCGGTTCCGGTGTGAGATCTTTGTAGGGGATCATGCTCAGCAGGTGGTGGATGCAGTTCAGGCGGGCCCGCTTCTTCACGTCCGCCTCTACCACGTACCAGGGCGCCTGCTTGATGTCGGTGTAGGCGAACATCTCATCCTTGGCCCTGGAATACTCCTCCCAGCGGGCCCGGGACTCCAGGTCCATCGGGCTCAGTTTCCACTGCTTGGTCGGATCGGTCAGGCGGGCCTGGAAACGCCTCTCCTGTTCTTCGTCGCTCACCGAGAACCAGTACTTGATCACGGTGATGCCAGACCGAACCAGCATCCGTTCGAACTCGGGGCAAGAGCGCATGAACTCCTTGTATTCCTCGTCGGTGCAGAACCCCATGACCCTTTCCACGCCGGCCCGGTTGTACCAGCTCCGGTCGAACAGGACCATCTCTCCGGCGGCTGGGAGATGGGGAACATACCTCTGGAAGTACCACTGGCCTTTTTCCCGTTCGGTCGGCGTCGCCAGGGCGACGACCCGGCAGATCCTGGGGTTCAGGCTCTGGGTGATCCGCTTGATGGTGCCCCCCTTCCCGGCGGCGTCCCGGCCTTCGAAGATCACCACCACCTTCAGACCTTCCGCCTTGATCCACTCCTGGAGTTTCACCAGCTCGATCTGGAGTTTCACCAGTTCCCGCTCGTAGAATTTTCGAGAAATTCTCCCCGGCATTTTCGACTCCTCCGAGGTCCGGTTCCGAGTCTTTCCCGTCCTGCCGGCTTTGCTCTTTTTGTTGCTCTTGCTCACCTTGCCCACCTTTCCCGGCATCGGCGCCTCGATGTCGGCGCCGCGGCTCCTGTTCATTCATAAAGCCGGGAAGCGGGGAATTCAAACCGGCGCACCCGCTTCCCCCGTCCGGGGAGAGGACGGGGAAGCAGTGTATCCCATGACGGTGGAGAAAAGCCGGGCGGAAAGAACCCCGTTAGCCCTGATCGAACAATCATTCGCGTGCGAAAACGTGTCAGAGTGCGCCAGGCCTGGCCGAACGCAGCCTTCAGCAAGCGCAGCATACCCGATCGTATGGGAGCATGGATGAAGGTGAGTACGGCCAGGAATGGGGTGCTATGACACGAGCTTCAGCGGTTTTCGCCGTGAATGCGTGTTCGATTGGGGTTAGCCGCAATGCCGGTAAGTTAACAACCAACTGCCAGCCTTTTCTGTAACTTACGAATAT
>CAZZIV010000348.1:0-2482 GCA_964654385.1 uncultured Acidobacteriota bacterium
GTTCGGCCAGGCCTGGCGCACTCTGACACGTTTTCACTCGCGAATTATTGTTCGATCAGGGTTAAGAAAATCGTTTCCCGGCCGAAGAACCGTTCGAATCGGTAACGACGTCATGGAAGGAGCGCGATCATCATGGCCGACCCCGCCTTGCAGCAGAAGGAAACCCCGGAGACCGCCGCCCTCCGGCAGGAATATGCGAAGAAGCTGGAAGCAGGCGGCCTGGAACTGCCTCCCCTTCCCCGGGTCGCCCAGCAGGTGCTGGCCCTGGCCTCTTCCGACTCGGCGGACGCCGCCGAACTGGCCCGGTTGATCCAGGAAGACCAGTCCCTGGCCGGGCATGTCTTCCGGTACGCCAACTCCACCTCCTTCATGGCCCGCCACCCGATCCGGACCCTTCAGCAGGCGGTGGCACGAATGGGGATGGCGCTGATCAGCGAAGTCGCCCTGGCGGTCTCGGTCCGGGGAAAAGTGTTCTCGGCGCCCGGCTTCGAAGAGACGGTCGCCCGGCTCTGGCACCATGCCGCCGCCTCCGGAACCTGGGGAAAGGAGATCGCCCGGCTCCGGAGGAGGAACGTGGAATCGGCCTACCTGTGCGGCCTGCTCCACAACATCGGCAAGCCGATCGCTCTCCAGGATCTCTCCGGGCTCGGGCGATCCCTCGGCCTGGAACCGGCCCACGATTCGATCCTGGCCCTGCTGGAGGAGTTTCACACCCAGGTCGGTATGAAAGCGGCGGAGCAATGGGGGCTCCCGGCGCAGGTGACTGCGTCGATCGGCTACTTCCAGCGGTATGAAGAGGCTCCCTCTTTCGGTGAAGAGGCGACGATCACCTACTGCGCCGATCTCCTGGCCGACTGGAGCCTGGACCCGGACACCGTCTCCGAAGACGACATCGGGACCGACCCGGTCATGCAGGCGCTGAATTTCTATCCCACCGACGTCCAGGAACTTCTCGGCAAGGCCGGCGGCGTCGCAGAGATGGTGGAGGCGATGCTCATATGACACGGGACAATCATCAATACGACCTGGTGGTGATCGGCAGCGGCCCCGCCGGGCAGAACGCCGCCGTCCAGGCGGCCAAGATCGGAAAACGGGTGGCGCTGGTGGAGCGGGAAAAGGATGTCGGCGGCGCCTGCGTCCACCGGGGAACCATCCCCAGCAAAACGCTCCGGGAAAACGCCCTCCACCTTGCCCGTTTCCGGCAGGACGCCGAACGGGACGGCTTCACCTCCGAGCGGGAGATCGAGCTTTCGTCGCTGATGAGCCGGACCGAACAGGTGATCCGCCAGCACAACACCTATATGGCGGAACAACTGGAACGGAACGGCGTTCGAGTGATCCACGGGAACGCCCGTTTCGACGACGCCGATACGGTGACCGTCACCCACATCACCGGCGACCTGACCATGATGGAAGCCGAACGATTCCTGATCGCCGCCGGCTCCCGGCCCCGGACTCCCGAGGATATCCCGGTCGATCACGAGCATATCCTGGACAGCGATTCGATCCTCTCCATGATCTACGTTCCCGAATCGCTGGCGGTGCTGGGAGGAGGGGTGATCGGCTCCGAATACGCGTCGATCTTCAGCATCCTCGGCTCCCGTGTGACCCTCATCGATGCGGCGCCCCGCCCGCTGCGGTTCCTGGACGAAGAGATGACCCGCCGGTTCGTGGCGATGTTCGAATCGGAAGGAGGCGAGTACATCGGCGAAAGCCGGGCGTCAGCCGTTTACTGGGACGGGGTTTCCGAAGTGGTCACCACCCTGGACTCGGGGAGGGAGATCCGCACCGAGAAAATGCTGTTCGCTCTCGGCCGGGTCCCGAACCTGGACGGCCTGGACGTGGAGGCGGCCGGCGTCGCCCGGACCGCCCGGGGGCAGATCCCGGTGGACGGCGACATGCGGACCAACGTGGAAAAAATCTACGCCGCCGGTGACGTGGCAGGACCTCCCGGCCTGGCTTCCTCCGCCATGGAACAGGGACGGAGGGCTGCATGCCATGCCTTCGGCGTCCAAGCGAGCGGTTCCCTGGACCTGTTGCCGATCGGGATCTACACCGTTCCGGAAATCGCCTCGGCCGGCCTGAACGAGGAAGAGGCCCGGGAGCGGTACGGCGATCCCCTGGTGGGCCGCTGCTCCTTCGGAGAAGTCGCCCGGGGGCAGATCGGAGACAACCAGGACGGCCTGTTGAAACTGGTTTCGGACCCGGCAGGCGAACAGATCCTGGGGGTCCAGATCATCGGGGAAGGGGCGACGGAGCTGATCCACGTAGGACAGATGGCGATGATCGGCGGGAAGGGGATCGACGCCTTCGTCGAGAACATCTTCAACTTCCCTACGCTGGCGGAAGCCTACCGGCTGGCGGCCCTGGACGTGGTGGAGCAGAGGGCCGGCGCGTCCCTGCGGGTCCCGGAAGAGGGCACCCTCCGCGCCGCCGCTTCCCTTGCAGGAGCGAAGAAACAGGAGTCGTCTCCGGCTCGGGT
>CAZZIV010000349.1:0-2474 GCA_964654385.1 uncultured Acidobacteriota bacterium
TCCTCTACGATCGGCCCCGGTGTGCCGGTGCGGGGCACCGATGCGATCGCCACGCCGAGCTGTCGGGCCAGGCGGCGGACCGATGGAGCGGCGGGGGCGGGGTTCCCGGAAGGCTCGGTTTTTACCGGCGCGCCGGGAGCGACCTGGGAGAGTTGCCCGGACCAGGGCGCCTGCTCCCGGATCGACGGCGCCGCCTCCGCCGGTCCCGCGTCCTCGGTCTCCGGGACCGGTTTCCGCTCGGCTTCACCGGCAGGTTCGGACTTCGATTCCGGAGCGGAATCGGGTCGGCTGTCGCCGGCCTCCTCCCCGGTTCCCAGGGTCAGGATCGGCTGGCCGACCTCCACCGTATCGCCGACTTGCACCAGGATCTTCAGAACGACCCCGTCGGCGTCGGAGGGGACTTCGGCACTGGCCTTTTCCGTCTCCACCTCCACCACCGGCTGTTCTTTCCGGATCGTGTCGCCGACCTTCACCAGGATGCCGGAGACTTCGACGGATTCGATGTTTTCGCCCAGTTCGGGCAGCAGGAGTTTCATGCTCGCTTCGTTCCTTCTTCCGGCGCCTAGGAGTGTGCGGGGTCGGCTTTCCCGGGCCGGAGATTCATTCTTTTCATCGCTTCCTCCACCGTGGAGACCGGGACCTTTCCTTTCCGGGAAAGCTCGTGGAGGGCGGCGTGGACGATGTAGCGGCGATCCACCTCGAAAAAGTCCCGGAGGGCGGCCCGGCTTTCGCTCCGGCCGAAACCGTCGGTTCCCAGAACCACCAGTCCGTCTCCGACCCATCGGGCAACGGAAAGGGGGAGCGCCTTGGCGTAGTCGCTGACCGCCACCACGGCGGCGTGCCCGCCGTCCAGGCAGCTTCGCACGTACGGCGTCCGCGGCTCTTCCCCGGGATGCAGCCGGTTCCAGCGGTCGGTTTCCGTCCCGTTCCGGTACAACTGCTGGTAGCTGGTCACCGACCAGACCTCGGCGGCGATACCGTAGTCGTTCTCCAGGATCGTCCGGGCCTCCAGCGCTTCCCGTGTCAGGGAGCCGCTCCCCAGCAGGGCGACCCGGTCGGTCTCTTCCTTGATCGAGGACGGCTGCAGCAGGTACATTCCTTGCAGGATCCCTTCCCGGGAGCCTTCCGGCATGGCCGGCATGGCGTACGGCTCGTTCCCCACCGTCAGGTAATAGATCAGGTCTTCCTTCTTCGTGTACATCCGGTGAATCCCGTCCCGGACGATCTCGGCGATTTCAAAGGCGAAGGAAGGGTCGTAGGCCACCACCCGGGGATGGGTGTAGGCCAGGAGATGGCTCTGGCCGTCCTGGTGTTGGAGCCCTTCCCCGGCCAGTGTAGTCCGGCCGGCGGTGCCTCCGATCAGGAAGCCCCGGCAGCGCATGTCGCCGGCAGCGTAGATCAGGTCGCCGATCCTTTGGAATCCGAACATGGAGTAAAAGATGAAAAACGGCAGCGTGGCGACGCCGTGGGCCGCGTAGGCGGTTCCGGCGGCGATGAACGACGACATCGCGCCGGCCTCGGTGATCCCTTCCTCCAGGATCTGCCCGTCGGTCGCTTCCTTGTAGTAGAGCAAAGTTTCCCGGTCCACCGGCTCATAGTTCTGACCGACGTGGGAGTAGATGCCGACCTTTCGGAACAGCGCCTCCATGCCGAAGGTCCGCGCTTCGTCCGGAACGATCGGGACGATCCGGTGGCCGACCGTCTTGTCGCCGAGAAGGTTGGAGAGGAGGCGGACGAAGACCCCGGTTGTGGACGCCTCCCGGCCGCCTGATCCGGATCGGAACTCGTCGAAGACGGAGGAATCCGGTTCTCCGAGAGGGGGAGATTCGGTTCGCCGGCTCGGCACCGGCCCTCCCAGCTTCTCCCGGCGTTCCCGGAGGTACATGAGCTCATGGCTCGTTTCGGCCGGGCGGTAGAACGGGGCGGAGCCGACGTCGTCATCGGAAATCGGGATGCCGAAACGGGACCGGAAGTGGCGCAGTTCCTCTTCGTTCAGTTTCTTCTGCTGGTGGGTGATGTTTTTCCCTTCCCCTGCTTCCCCCAACCCGTACCCTTTGACGGTTTTGGCCAGGATCACGGTCGGGGAGCCCGCATGTTCCACCGCGGCCCGGTAGGCGGCGTACACTTTCTCCGGGTCATGGCCGCCCCGGCCGAGCTTGTGGAGCTCTTCGTCGGTGAGGCGGGCCGCCATTTCCCGAAGCTCCGGGTAGGCGCCGAAAAAGTGCTCCCGGATGTACGGCCCGCCTTCCACGGTGTATTTCTGGTAATCGCCGTCCACTGCCTCTTCCATCCGGCGGACCAGTGCGCCGCTTTCATCCGATTCCAGGAGCGGATCCCACGAAGATCCCCAGACCACTTTCACCACGTTCCACCCGGCGCCCCGGAAGCTCCGTTCCAGTTCCTGGATGATCTTGCCGTTGCCCCGGACCGGGCCGTCCAGCCGCTGCAGGTTGCAGTTGATCACGCAGTTCCTG
>CAZZIV010000350.1:0-2463 GCA_964654385.1 uncultured Acidobacteriota bacterium
TCGCACGGCCACCCATGGCATCGATCGTACGGCCCTGCGACTGCCGGTCAAGCACGGGTGCCCCGCCCCTTCGAGGGGTGGGGGCCGCTGGAACGAGAATCCCTTCTCGCTTCCGTCTCCCCGCTGGAACGAGAATCTCTTCTCGTTCCCGTCTCCCCGCTGGAACGAGAATCCCTTCTCGTTCCCGTCGCCCGCAGGAATCCCTTCCTGCGCACCCGGCAGCGATCCGCGCCGGATCGCGACATGGGAAAGGATTCCCATTCGGTGGCGACCGAGAGAGGATTCTCGGTCCAGCACGCGCTTAGCGTTCCTCGGACTTGACCGCAAAGTTCCCCACATCATCGAGGTTGCCGAAGATGCCGTCCTTGCCGGGGGTCAGCAGGATGAACTTTCGCGAGTTGACCGGACGCATCCGCTGTTGAGAGAGCGGCAGGGAGGGGTTCAGACTGCTGGAGCGAAACGATCGAATGAAGTCGGCGAAGTTGTTCGCGGCAGGATTCGCCTTGTCGGCATCGGGCAGCGGAATACTGGCCTCATGGATCTCATGGTGCTGGCCGGGGGCCGTCCCGAGGGCGTGATCGGTAAAGACCTCGTTATCACGACCATTGTATACACCTGGCGCGTCGGGAAGGTTGCCCGTGTAACTGCTCGCGAGGATATTCGTGCGCTGCGTCGCGTTCGGATTGGCCCGGTAGTACAGGATGGGACGCTCAAACTTGTCCAGGAACACCGGGCTGTAGATCTGACCACCGGCGTAATTCAGCATCGGTGTCGCTTCCACCGGCAACACTCCGAAGGCGTCCTCTATCGGCGTGTTCTCCGTGGAAGAACTGATCCCGCTTGGATCGATGAACGGCTCGCGCCGGGAGTTGTCCTGATCCCAGCGATTGTAGTTGGTGATGGTGTCGCTCGGTTTTGGATCGTAGCCCAGGAAGTCCCGGCCGACCATCGCATCCACCAGCAGGTTCGCCCCCTGCAGCTTGTTCGTCGGATCACCCACGATCCAATTCGTCATCGCCAGCGCGGTATCGCCACCCAGCTCCGCCGCGTTCGACGGCGGATACTTGCCCTCGTTGTTGCGGAACATCTCCAGGCCGGTCCCGATCGCAGCAAGCTGCGCCTTGACGGCCGCCTTTTTGGCCTCGTTCCGGGCGCGACTGAGCGACGGGGTGAGGATGCCGATCAGGAGGGTGATGATCGCGATCACCGTCAGCAACTCGATGAGCGTAAACGCCTTCTGTCTGAATACTCGGACCATGACAGCTTTCCTCCGGCCGGTCGGCCGCGTGCAGGTTTGCCCCCCGGACACCATCCATCCGTACCCTATTCTATCCCCCGACAACCCCCCTGTAAAGCCGCTCCCGCTGGAACGAGAATCCCTTCTCGTTCCCCTCTCCCACAGGAATCCCTTCCTGCGGCACCCGATAGCGGTCCGCGCCGGATCGCAACATGGGGAAGGATTCCCATCCGGTTGAGACCGAGAACGGATTCTCGGTCCAGCACGGGAGATACACCGGCGGGACGCCGATGCTCCCCACACAATGAGCGCCACTGGCGTGCCGGCCCGCACAGCGGACCCTACGGCTCCTAACCCCCGATCCCTGATCCCTGATCCCTGATCCCTCACCGCGCGTCGTCCACGTAGCTGCCGTCCGTCCGACCCAGGATCGTGGGCAGCACGGGAATCACCGGCTTGTTCGGCTCCCGCACCTCCCGGAAGCACACGCTCCGATCCAGCGTCACCTGCGTCCGCCGGACATAATTTCCGTCCTCATCGATCAGGGCGATGTAGGCCGTGAAGACGTCCGACCGCGTCGTCAGCAGGCCCGCCCACCGGGCCAGATAAATATCCCGCCCGCGAAGCCCGCCGGCGTCGAAGTTCTGGCCCGTCCCGGTTGGGGCATAGTCCACCGTCGGGCCCTCACGCACGCGAAAGTCCGGCGAGAAGGAATCATCCAAGCCCACCTGCGGCACGGTGCCGATGTTGTGGTTGTTCAGAGCCAACGTAGTGCTTGAGACATATCGATCTATGCTGAATGGGGTGTCGGTGCCGAGGCTATTGTCCATCGCCGTGGAAGTGATCGTCGCCAACTCGCCCACACTGCGGAATGCTCCCTTTTCGTTGCTGCCGGCTCCGGGTGCAAGCGCGGCCACGGCGACCGTCGACATCTGGCCCGTGGCATCCGGCAGTCGCAACGGCACCAGCCGCTCCTCCCGGCGAGCGACGATCGCGGACGCCATATCCCAGAACTGGTTCGGTGCAGAGTTAAAATCGGTGACCGCATTGCCTGTACCGAAGCCACCGAACTCAGGTGACGTCGGCAGCAGGCTCATGAACGGAACGGTACGCAGAACCGTCACGGGGGCCGTGTTGATATTGATCCGGCCGGCAACGCGGTAGAGCACACGAGCGGCTTCGTCGGCCTCGTCTGTCAGGTTGTCGCCGTCGTTGTCGATGAAGTC
>CAZZIV010000351.1:0-2460 GCA_964654385.1 uncultured Acidobacteriota bacterium
CGTCGCCCTCTCCCCTGAGCGCGCGCGCCGTGCGGCGCGGAAACACCTCCGGCCTCGTGGGGATCGGAAGCGTGGTGATCACCAACAACGTGATCACCGGCAACAACTCCCCCGACTACGGCGGAGGGATGTACGTGATCGCTTACGGCGGCTACTTCGGCTACGGTGACATCGACATCACCATCGAGAACAACACCATCGACGGGAACACCGCCAAGGCGGACGGCGGGGGAGCCTACCTGTGGACATCCGCCACCGGAACCGCCAACGCCAACGTTCTGTTCCGGAACAACGTGGTCAGCAACAACACCGTCGCCGGCCCACCGGCCGACACCTCCATCCTCGCTTCCCACGGAGGCGGGATCAGCGCATGGACCAGCACCGCCGCCGACGCCTCCGCCAGCATTCTCATCACCCAGAACACGATCAGCGCCAACGACTCCGACTTCGGCTCCGCCTATTACGCCTACGGAGGCGGGGTGTTCGCCCAGACTTACGGGTTCGGCACCGACTCGATCACCGTCGAGAACAACTTGGTCACCGGAAACACGGTGAACGGCGACGGCGGCGGGATCGGCGCCTGGATGTACGGCGACAGCACCGTGGCCCACAACCACCAGATGCTCGTCCGGGACAACACCGTCAGCGGCAACACCGCCGCAGGCGGCGGCGGCGGCGTCGACCTGTTCGCCTTCGCCGACACCCTGGGCTCCGGCGTGAGCCAGGATCTCACCGCCGAGGGGAACCTGCTCACCGGCAACACTTCCCAGGGCACCCTGGGGGGAGGAGGCGCCTCGGTCACCCTGACGCCGATCAACCAGGCCGGCGGCAGCCGGATCAACATCCAGAGGAATACGATCCGGAACAACATCGGCGATTCCAGCGGCGGCGGCATGGCGTTGGTCATGTACCCGTTCGCCAACAGCGGCAGTTCCTCCGGCCTCATCAAGGCCGAGAACAACCTGATCGTCCAGAATTCGACCGGCGGGTTCGGAGGCGGCGTGGACGCGTTCGTTTCCGCCACCCTCAACACCACCGGCACCATCGACCTGGAATACAACACCATCTCCGACAACACCGCGGTCATCGAGGCCGGGGGGGTTTCCCTCACCGCCGGAACCAACGCTTTCAACGACGAACTGGGTACCCACGCCTTCCAGATCGACAACTCTATCCTGTCCGACAACACCGGGTTCGCCGTCGGCCTGCACGCCGACGACGCCGAAGGCCCGCTGGCCATCGGCATCGACTACAACGTGGTGTTCGGGAACACACCGTCCGATTTCAGCGGGGTCGGCGTGATCTCAGGCACCAACGTTTCGGAAGATCCCCTCCTGGACGCCTCCTGGACGCCGGACGTCTGCTCCCCGGCGGTGGACGGCGCCGATCCGGCGGACCCGTTCGCCAACGAACCCGAGCCGAACGGCAACCGGGCCAACGCCGGCTGGTTGGGGAACACCAACCTTGCGGTGACCATCCTGGCGGACACCAACGGCGACAACGCCGTCGACGGCCTGGATATCCTGGCCCTGGCCACGGCGTTCGCCTCCGGTACCGGGGATCCCCGGTACGATGTTTCCGCCGACATCGATCAGAACGGTACCGTGGAGGGGCCGGACCTGGCCCTGGTCGGCGCCGACTTCGGCCTGGTCTGTCCGTGATGGAGCCTGCGATGACGAAGAAGACGAAGATGAAAACGATACGAACGATGGTGGAACCGATGCTGAACAGAACGATGAACACTCGACGGGCCCGCGCCCTTTTCCGGATCCTCCCGGCCGTCGCGATCCTTTTCGCCCTGGCCGCCCTGTCGTGCGGCGGAGGCGGCGGATCCGGCACCGGCATTCCGACGCCGACCCTCTCCGCCACGTTCACGCCGACGACCACCAACCCGGCCGGGGCGGCGGTGTTCATGGCCGCCGGGTCGACCTCCGGCGCGGCGTTCACCCTGCAAGTGAACGCGGCCAACATCACCGACTTCTTCGGCGCCGGATTCCGAGTGCACTACGACCCGGCCGTGGCCACGTTCCTCGGATCCGATTCTTCCGGTTCGGTTCTCATCGGCACCGGTGTGCAGACCGATTTTTCCACCACCGTTTCATCGCCGGGAGTCCTGTTCGTCACCGCCACGAGAGTGCAGGCGAACCCGTTCGTCCCCGGCGTGGATATCACCGCGCCGGCAGAGCTGATCTCCCTGACCTTCCAGGCGGTCGCCGCCACCGGCGGGAGCGCCATCACCATCTCCGACCAGGAGGTGCAGACCTGTGACAGCGTAACCGAAACCTGCTCTTCAGTCGCGGCCTCCTGGTCCGCGGGAACCCTGACGGTGAACTAACCCTGATCGAACAATCATTCACGGCGAAAACCGTTGAAGCTCGTGTCCTAGCACAGCATTCCTGGCCGTACTCACCTTCATCAATGCTCCCATACGATCGGGTATGCTGCGCTTGCTGAAGGCTG
>CAZZIV010000352.1:0-2434 GCA_964654385.1 uncultured Acidobacteriota bacterium
CTCCCCGCCTCGGCAGGTCCGGCGGCGCGCCCCTCGCCCGCCATCGCCGTCATGCAGCCGCCGCCGCCGGCGCCGCAAACCTTGCTGCCCAGGGCACCTGTCCGCCGGGCGGTCCGGGCGGCGGCTCGAAGTTCCGAGGTGGCCACCGAAGGAGCCAGGCTGAAGCGCAGGCGGCCTTCCTCTCCGATCAGCCGTCCGACCTCCTCGATCGCCCCGGCCTGAAGTGCGTCGCGCATCTCCCGGGCGATGGCGGCGATCGCCTCCATCCTGCGGACCGTCCCTTTCTCCCCGTCTACGAATCGACGGAACATCTCCCAGTTGCTGTACCCCGAGTTCCGGGGGCGGCCGGTATAGACCAGCACCAGCCGGTCCAGCAGTTCCCGGCTCGGCCGGATCGCCTCCCGGACGACGCCGTCGACGGTGTGGTGGTACGCGGCCAGGCCGCCGTGGAGAGCGGCCAGGTAATCCTGGTTTCCGGTAGGCACCCCCAGCCCGGCGGTCTCCAGGTTCATCACCCGCTCCAGCAGGGCTCTCCGGCTCAGGCCGGCATCGCAGAACCGGTTGAGGGCCGCCCCCGCCGCCATGCCCAGGGTGGAGGAGCCGCCCAGGCCGGCCCCTGCCGGGGCGTCGGCCCGGCATATCATCCGAAAGGAATGATCCGGCTCGAAAGACGCCACCAGCCGGAGGAGCATCGCCAGAGGCCCGCGGATGCCGGCCGGCCCCAGGGGAAGACGACGGACGGTCCGCCTTTTTCTGTCCCGGGAGATCAGTTCCATCCTGGGGGCGCCGGTCTTCGGATCCGGCTCCCACGGTTCCACGGTCACATCCGCCCGAAGGCCGACCGCCAGGTTCACCGTCGTCGCTTCCGGCACTAGGACCGAGAGCGGCCAGATGTCCAAGGTCCCCCCGGCCAGGTCGATCCGGGTCGGGGCGGAAGCGGTTACTTTCCTTCGCCCCCTCACAGGCCGGGCCCCGGCGCGCTGTTCTGGTCGATGAAGCTCTGGAACCGGAGTAGATCTTCCGGCTCCACGTTTTCGAACTCGATGCCCAGCCCCTGCACCCCTTCCACCGCCTCGTCGAAATCCTGGTTCGCCAGGCGGACCACTCCCCGGCAATGGATTTCATCCAGTTCCCCAGGCAGGTAAAAACCGAGCTCCAGCACCGCCCCCTCCGGCGCAGGCAGGTCGGTCTTCAGGAACACGCCGTAAGCGGAGAGCTCCCGGCTGAACGCCTGCCCGGTTTTCCCGTCCCAGCGCCAGGTAAACCTCAGGTTGGCGGGCACCCGGGGAGAACGCCGCTCCTTCAAATGAATGAACCGGCAGATCGTGTCCAGGAATTCCCGCATCTCGATCGGCTTGGCGACCAGGCCATCGGCCCCGGCATCCAGGCCTTCCCGTGCGTCGCCTTTTTCCACCAGGAGCACCACCGGCACCCGGCCGGCCACCGGGTCGGCCTTCAGCGCCCGGCACAGTTCAAAGCCGACCTTCTCCGGCCGCCGGACATCGACCACCACCGCACGGGGGGTCGCCCGGCGCACCTTTTCAACGAGGGAAAGGTCTTCCGGCCCTTCCAGGATCGCCACATGCTGCCGGTTCAGAAACGTGCGCTCCAGTTCCAGGTAGGTGTGGGCCGTCTCCACCAGCATCACCTTCAGCTTTCCCGCTCCAAATCGCAATGGCTCCCCTTTCCTTCTTTGCCTGCTTCCCGTTTACCGGACCACCGCCACCGCCAGCCGGTCCGGGTCCAGGTATTTCTTCAGGACCCGCTGCACATCCGCCGCCGTCACGTTCAGGAGGGAACGGGTCCGTTCCAAACCGGCCCCCGGTTCTTCCCCGGCCAGCCGGTCCATCCCCAGGAAATACGCCTGGTTCACCCGGCTCATCCGACGCATGAGAAGGCGGCCCCGAACCGCGTTCACCGTTCGGCGCACGTCGGCCTCTTCGATCCCCTCGCCTTCCTGGTAGCTTTCCAGGACTTTCCGGATCGCCGCCTGGGCCTTTTCGATATTGTCCGGCCGGGTGCCGATGCCGACCTGGAAACTGGAGAGCCCTTCCCGGCGCCCGAAGGAGCAACCGAGCCGGTACGCCAGCCCCTGCTTCTCCCGAACCTGGAACGCCAGCTTGTCGGACAGGAGCGAACCAGCCACCGTCAGCGCCGCCCGGTCTTCCTCCGCTGCAGGGAACAGGTACGCCATCTGGATCCAGGACTGGTCTTTCCCCAGGTCGATTTCCTTCCTCAAACCCGGTTCGGTCGGCTTCGCCTTGAATCCGCCTTCGGCCCCGTTCTTCTCCTTCTTCGTCTCCCCGTATTCATCGCCGGACGGCAGCCCTCCCAGGCCCCGGTTCAACGCCCGGGACAGTTCTTCCATATCGTTCGGGACGACGCCTCCTGTCATCCTACCAGCACCGTCATCCTCTTTCTTTGATGACGCGGT
>CAZZIV010000353.1:0-2419 GCA_964654385.1 uncultured Acidobacteriota bacterium
ATGTCCGATTCCACCACGCTGATTACAGGTGCCGCCCGGGGGCTGGGGCTGGAAATGACCCGGCAACTCCTGGAGTCGGGAGAAACCGTCATCGCCGCCCCCAGAAAGGAGGACCATGGAGACCTGGCCGCCCTCGTTCCACGGTTCGAAAACCGGCTCCACATCGTTCCGATGGACGTAGGAGACGAAGCGTCGATCCGCCGGACCGCGGAAACCGTATCCGGGCGGGTGGACCGGATCGACGTCCTGATCAACAACGCCGGCATCTACCCGGAGATCGGCGGCGTCGCCGACGGGATCGAATCGGCGGAGATGGTCCGGGCGTTCCGGGTCAACGCGCTGGGGCCGCTGCACGTGGTCGCCGCGTTCCTCCCGCTGTTGCGAAAGGGGAAGAACAAGGTCCTGGCGCAGATCACGTCCAAAATGGGATCGATCGCCGACAACACCTCCGGCGGATCCTACGCGTACCGGGTATCCAAAGCCGCCCTCAACATGGCCGTGAAAAACCTGGCCCACGAATTCGGATGGGAAGGATTCATCGCCCTGACCCTTCATCCGGGATGGGTACAGACCCGGATGGGGACTTCCGCCGCCCCGACCTCTCCGGAAACCGCGGCCGCCGATCTTCTGAACACGATTCGGACCGCCACGCCGGCCGACAACGGCGCGTTCCTCGGACCGGGGCGGGAACCGATCCCCTGGTAGACCGGCTGTTGAACCCTGATCGGGTTAGCGGAACGTGGAGACGGCCATCCGGGCGAAGGCCGGAAACATGGCGTCCATCGCTTCGGTAAACCGTTCCGAGTTGATTTTGAAAATTTTCCCTTTCCCGAACTCGAAATTTTTCGAATCCACTACCTCCAGGCCGTACAGCAGTTGCTTCTTCACGGAGACCTGGCCGGACATTTTCGGGTTGTAGATGACCTTCCCGCCGGGCATCGTCCCCTCCGTATAGCCGGACACGATCTGGAAAATGGACCCCGGCTCGACCGAAGGTTTGCCGTCGTTATAAACACCGAGACGGATGTTGACCCGCATGGTGATATCGGCGTCCAGGTCGTGCATCAGTTGGGCCTCGGCCCTCGCGTTCTTGATCCCGGAAACCACCCCGGCTTTAAGCTTGACCAGGCCCTCAGCGGAAAAACGGTCCACCTTGGTGACCGTGCTTCCGCCGCCGAACCTCCGGCCATGCCGTTTCTTCTTCGTCTTCCCTTCGGCTTTATCCTTGGTCTTGAATCGATTGTACGCCTTGCTGTCCCGGACCTGCTCCAGGGTGAGGACGTTGAACCCTTCCGAATTCAGGGTCTCCACCAGGAGGGCGTAGAGGTGGTTGGGAAGATTCTTTTTGAAATCCTCCCCCAGGTCGTACCGCTTTTCCCCCACACCGGCCGCTTCCACTCCCTTGGCCACCAGGTGCCCCAAGCCGAATTTGCCGCTCTTGATGCTGTTCCCAGCGCCGGAAAGCTGTTTCTTGCTGGTGATGTATTCCACCGAAAACTGGGTGATCGCCACCGTCTTCGGATCCCCTTTGCCGATTCTCTTCAGCCCGCTCTGCTGCAAGAGCTTTTTCGCTCCCTTGGCGATCGCCTCGTCGGTTTTGTAATCTTCGGGTACAAAATCTTTTCCGAACGCGCCGCCGACCGATCCCGCCAGCAACAGCAACGAGCACGCGAGCGCTCCGGCACATCTCTTCACTTTCATGGAATCCCCTCCATCGGGCCGCGCAAAGGCAGCCGGGTCAAAACAGCCGGAAGATACGGATCTACACCGTTCCTGTCAACCTGTACTTTATGCTTTCAAAAAAGCCTCCGAACATGGCCGGAGGATTTTTCTTCCCCTTCGGCGGGAGAACCGGACGTCTTCCGCCTGCGATCCCGTTCCGAAAAGCGCCGAGTGAACTATAACATTCAGCCGATTAATGGTATAAACCCGCTCATGCGAGAGACTCAAGAGGTTATCGGTACAAAGACCGGCGCGGTTCTGGGAAAGACGGTTCGCCGTCCTGCAGGTCAAGAAGGATTTTTCTCCCCGGCCTTTGGGTCCAGGACCCTCCTGCTCCTTCTGGGCCTGTTCGTCTCCGGTTGCGCCCGCGGCGCCGAACCTCCAGTCAACCGATCCGCTTTCGGAGCGGTCGCCATCAAGGGGTACGACACGGTCGCCTACTTCACCGACGGGCAGCCGATGAAAGGGGTGAAGGAATTCCAGGTCGAATGGAACGGCGCCGTCTGGCGGTTCGCTTCGGCCGAGCACCGGGATCTCTTCCGGGCCGCCCCCGAAAAGTATGCGCCCCAATACGGCGGTTATTGCGCTTGGGCGGCCAGCCGGGGATCTTTCGCCGGGATCGATCCGAAGGTCTGGAAGATCGTGGAAGGAAAGCTGTACCTGAACTACTCGAAAAAGATCCAGGCCGAGTGGGAAA
>CAZZIV010000354.1:0-2416 GCA_964654385.1 uncultured Acidobacteriota bacterium
TCGCCCTTTTCGCCCGGGTCGGAGGCGGCATTTACACCAAAGCGGCCGATGTGGGCGCCGACCTGGTGGGCAAGGTGGAGGCCGGCATCCCGGAAGATGATCCAAGGAACCCGGGGGTCATCGCCGACAACGTCGGGGATAATGTGGGAGATGTCGCCGGCATGGGAGCCGATATTTTCGAGTCGTATGTCGGGTCGATCATCGCCACCATCGCCATCGCCGCGACGCTGGTGATCGGAGGCGACGCCTTCAATCAGCTTTCCGCCGGTGGAACCGCGGACGGGACGACGGTGAAATCGTTTCTCGCCTCCCTGCCGATCATCCTGGTGGCGGTCGGCCTGGTTTCTTCGTTTCTGGGCATCCTGTCCATGTTTATTTTGAAAGCGTTCAGCCCTGCGGCCGCGCTGCGGTATTCGACCTTTATCGCCGCCGGACTTTTCCTGGCCGGCTCTTATCAGGTCATCGATTCGGGTGTGATCAACACCGACATCTGGTACGCCGTTCTCCTCGGGACCCTGGTCGGAATCGCCATCGGACTGATTACCGAGTATTACACCGCCGCCGGTCCTGTCCGCCGGATCGGAATCGCCAGCAAAACCGGTCCTGCCACCAATATCATCACCGGGTTGGCCGTAGGACTGGAATCGTGCGCGCTGCCGGTGCTCGCGATCTGCGCCGGAATCTGGGTCAGCAACCAGGTCGCCGGACTCTATGGGATCGGAGTCGCCGCCGTGGCGATGCTCGCGACCGTCGGAATCACCATGTCCGTCGACGCCTACGGCCCGATCGCGGACAACGCCGGAGGGATCTCGGAGATGGCGGGTCTGGGGCCGAAGGTTCGGAAGATCACGGACGGACTGGACGCCCTGGGGAACACCACCGCCGCCATGGGAAAAGGATTCGCCATCGGTTCCGCGGCATTGACCGCATTGGCGCTTTTCTCCGCTTATTCCCAGACCGTCAGCAAGACCCTCGGCACGGAGGTCATGATTCTTCTGACCGAGCCGAAGGTCGTAATCGGCCTCTTCATCGGAGGCATTCTACCGTTCTTCATCGGCGCTTTGACCATGACCGCCGTCGGGAGGGCGGCGGAGGAGATGGTGGAGGAGATCCGGCGGCAGTTCCGGGAGATCAAGGGGCTCCTGGAAGGAGCGGAAGGCGTCAAGCCTGACGCCGCGCGCTGCGTTTCCATCTCCACAGGATCCGCCCTCCGGCAGATGATCCTTCCGGGACTGGTCGCCGTCGTCGCTCCGGTAGCGGTCGGCTTCGGTCTGGGCGCCGCCGCCCTGGGAGGCATGCTGGCGGGAGCCACGGTGACCGGAGTTCTTCTTGCGCTGATGATGGCCAACGCAGGCGGCGCCTGGGACAACGCGAAAAAGGACATCGAACAGGGCAAGATCGAAGGGGAGGCGAAAGGAAGCGATGCCCACAAGGCCGCCATCGTCGGCGATACGGTCGGGGACCCGTTCAAGGACACTTCCGGTCCGTCCATGAACATTCTCATCAAATTGATGTCGGTGGTCAGCCTCGTCATCGCTCCGCTCCTGAGTCTGTAAAGGCTCCCCGCCGACTGGCAACCGGGCGTGCCAGATGGTACATTGCAGGGGTTGCGCTTCGGCGCAATCCTTGCAAGTTGCTGCAGAACTACAGTTTAGACGATTACTCCTTGCCCCTGGCCGGTCGGGGGCGGAACGCCGCGAGGAGGCACGAGTCTTGAAGACCTACGAGACGATTATCATCACAACACCGGAGTTGCCCGAGGACGAAGAGAAGGCCCTTGTCGACTCCATGGTCTCTATCCTCCAGGAAAGGGACGGGGAACTCCACATCAACGACAGGATGGGACGCAGAAGGCTGGCCTATCCGATCCGCAAGCTGGAAGAAGGGGTCTACACCCGTCTACTCTATGATTCGGGGAGCGATGTTCCGACCGAAATGGAACGCCGGCTGCGACTTTCCGACAGGGTGCTGCGTGTCCTGACCGTCGCCCTGGAGAAAGAATGGGCGAAGGACGCCAAGGAGGCGGCGGCGCAACTGATCGTCGACCGGGCGGAAGCGGCCAAGCGTGCCGTGATCGAAGCCGAAGAAGCCGCGAAGAAAGCTGAAGAAGACGCCAGGAAGGCCGAGGAAGAGGCGGCCGCCGTCGAGTCTCAGAACTCCGGAGCGGAAGCGGCTGCCGGCGATGCGGCGGAGGCGCCGGATGGCGAGCATCCCGCGAACGCCGAACCGGTGAATGAACCGGCCGCGACCGGCGAAGCCGGAGAGGCGGGCGAAGAGGGGAAAGGTACGCCGGAAGCCGGCCCGGAACCGGAAGCCGTGACGGCGGATGAGGAGAAAAACCATGTCTGACTTCAGAGGCGGGCGTCGGGGGGGGGGCCCGCCCCCGCTGGGGATCCCGGTGGGGCGGGAGGGGGCT
>CAZZIV010000355.1:0-2383 GCA_964654385.1 uncultured Acidobacteriota bacterium
TCAGGAGGGTGGCGCTCTCCGGGAGGGTCGTGTCCGCGGCGCTGTCGATCGCTGGCCTGATCGCCGGAGCCCGCATCTGCGGGGACCTCCGCCGCTGGTTCTCGGTCCCGATCGGCGTGCCGCGCGCGTCGCTGATGGTGTCCGCGGATCAGGCGGCGCTCTACGGCGGTGCCACGCGATTCATACAGGAATGCGCGGGCGCCGAGGAGCGCAAAGTAATAGTACATATGGTGCCAGGGTGATTCGAAGAAAAGCGTCAGCACGCCGCCAATCGTGTTGGGAGTTTCCAGTCCCCAGCGCCACAGCCACAATATTGCTACGGCTGAGAGTATCCAGACAGTGATGTGAACAAGCGAGTGTCGCTCATCGAGTAACTTTTGAGGGCCCAGCACGGCGAGCCCCCCCGGCACCCAAGGCGCGATTTGCTCGGGCACGAGCCGGACGTAGTCGGACGCCGCCACGAAGGGGCCATCGACACCGCGGAGCTGCTCCTGAAGGTAGCTCACCCGGGGGGGCTCCGCCGGGGGGAGCCGCTTCCCGCGGGCCAGGAGAGCACCGGCCGCCTGCCAGCAGCAGCGACAGGATTCCCAGCCTCAGGACGGCGGTTTTCAATCCGCCGCCTCCACGATCTCCTCCAGCCGGGCCGGGTGGATCCTCTCGAACCTCTCCATCCGAATCGAGGACAGGAGCCGCTCTCCAGGCGGGTTTCGAGAGAGATCGAGCATGGTGTTCACCAGTTCTTTCCGCCGGGAACCGGGGAGCCTTCCGTCCACGGCGCAGAGAAGGCTGACCGGGAGGGGAGCGGACCGGTGAACCACCTCCAGCTTATCGCCGAAAGGGAGGGAGGAAAGCGCCTGGACCTGCGCCGGGTCCAGCAGCACGGCGATCTTCTCCCCCCGGGACGCCTTCCTCAAGGACGAGAGCGCCCGGGAGGAAAATGCGATTTTCGTCGTGGAAGGAATCCTTCCCCAGCCCGAGAGGAGAACGCCGGTCACCAGCGAAGGCGAGTATCCAGGAAGACCGGTTACCGTCCACCCCTCCAGGTCTCCTGGGCCGTTCAATCGCCCCCGGGCCGCCGCCAGGCTCCATTTTCCATCCCCCGCCTCCACCGGCACACCTTCCAGGAGCGGCTCGAGAACCAGTTCCCGCCGGTGCTCCACGTAAAAGGGCAAAGAGACCATGGCGATCGACGCTCTTGGTTCCCGGAGCCGTTCCAGGCCGGCCTTTCCGTCCCGGTCATAGACCGCCTCCAGGCTGCCCGGCTCCCAGCCCGCCGCCTCGGCGATGCCGGCGGCCAGGGTGTCCAGGGTCGGTTGCGCCTCTTCGGCGGTTCCAGGGTAGCCCGGCGCGCAGAAGACCAGAAGATCCGGTCCCCCGGAAGACGGGGCGGGGCCCGGCGCCGCCACGGCAACCGAGATCCAGGCCATCCAAAGGAAGGAATGGAGCATCCGCCAGCCTCCGAATCGTTCCCGGCTTCCCACGGTGCCTGCAAGCCGGCAGCGGGACCCGGCGATACCCCCATAAGAGTACCCCACCGGAACCACCTCCGCCGGGATTCGCTACCGGGGAAACCTTCCGATCGCCACCAGCAGGTTGGGAAAAACCACCAGGGAGGCGACCAGGCAGGCGCCGACTCCCAGGAGAAGAAGGATCCCCAGGCTGGACATCCCCCGGTGAGAGGCCAGCGCCAGGGAGCCGAAGCCGATCATCGTGGTCAAGGAGGCGATCAGGATCGCCCGCCCGGTGTGGCGGAGCACCACCGATATCCCCTCCCCGCCTTCCAGGAGCAGCCGGTGCACCAGGTGAACGCCGTTGTCGATGCCGACGCCGATGATCAGCGGAACCGCCACCAGGTTGGCGAAGTTGAAAGGGATCTCCAGGAGCCGCATGCACCCGAGCATCCAGATCATCCCGATCGCCAGCGGCGTCAGCGCCAGAAGCGCCGGCCCCCATCGCCGGTAGTCGGCCATCAGGATCAGGAAGACCAGCAGTGCGCCGACCGCCACCGCCCGGTAGAACCCCCCGGTAATCCGCCGGGACATGTGCCGGAACACCAGCGGAAACCCTGTGGTTTCCGGGGAGACCTGCCGGCACTCTTCTACGTACCGCCGCAGGAAATCCGGGTCGAAGACGTCTCCGGCCGGCTGGAGAAAAGCGAGGAACCGGCCGCTCCGCGTCAGGAAGCGATGCCGCAGGGCCGGCGGCAGATCCTCCGGCTTCGGAGGAGGCGATTCGCAGGCGGCAAGCAGTTTCTTCCGGCCGGCCTCGAGCCGGGCGGCGACCTTCGGAAGCGCGTCGTTCCACCGGCGAACCTGCTCCGGGCCGGCATTCTCCACCAGCGTGGCGGTCTCCTTCGCCATTTCCATCGCCTCTTCCAATCGGG
>CAZZIV010000356.1:0-2359 GCA_964654385.1 uncultured Acidobacteriota bacterium
TACTCCCAACCGCGCAGCCCAAATTCGTTCTTACTTCATCTTCATAATACTCAAACAGCATACACAGCACAATCCAGATCCCGGCCGGACTCCTGTTTCCGTCCACGACCATGTAACAGGAGAAAATTCGATGCTCACCTAAATCCTGATCGTTATCAGTCTCATCACCGTCATCATCCGGTTCCTGCTACACCTGCCCGGTTGGATAGAGATGGTCCCAGTATCTTAGACAGAGCTGCAGCAAGGTTAAGGTGGAACCCAGCCGACGATAACTGCGTTTCCTGCTTGTTCACCAGGCAAGACGTGCAGGCCAGTCATCAATGGAGAATCTCAGGTGAACTGTTCACCATCGATTGAACTTCGCACATTCTTGGTCATGATCATCCCTGTAATCAGATACGGGACCACGCGCGAATTTACTCTGCGACCATACGGTGTTGGGATGCCATAACCTCACTTTCCAAATCAAAAAGGTCATTTTTTGGACAGTCTTTTGACGCAGTGCGTTTTTTCACCAAGCACCGACCGCCCATAAGTTCTTGTGTAACAGTGCCTTAAATTGGTGGGCCCACCAGGACTCGAACCTGGGACCAACGGATTATGAGTCCGTGGCTCTAACCAACTGAGCTATAGGCCCGCTCCTTCCGCCGAGCGCATCTTAGCAAATTCCACTTCCCGGCTCGAAGGAAACGGCGGTTTCGCCCTGCTGGTGGTGGCCGCCTCTTCCCGGCGAAGGTCGATCTCGTACCGTTCGACCAGGGAGGAGAGACTGACGTCATAGATCTTGCAAAGGGAATACAACTTTCGGAACGACGGTTCCGCGTGCCCGTTCTCGATCCGGGAAAGGTGCGATTTGGTTACCGGGTTCGGCATTCGGGAGGCGGTTTTCGCCACATTCCCCAGGGAGAGGTTCCTGGACCGCCGGAGGGCCCGGAGATAACGGCCCAACTCTCGAGATCGAAGATTCAATCCACTCATCAGAAGCGCTCCTGATCGGTTCGGACCCAGGATCGTTCCGCAATCTATATAGGGGCAGGCCGAGACCGGGTCGAGCGATTTGAAGCGAATCGGTTTCGGTCGGGGAACGCGGGCGTTTCCGTCCTGCACCGGCCTTCGCAACTTGTTGATTCTTGGGGTGTTTTTCATTTATCCTGGAGTTTCACCGATCCGGGAACCGATATTGACTACGGACCGGCTCGGCCGGAGAATCGTGGAACGGGAGGAGAGGGTCATCACCGAGCTTCTACAGTGGCTTCAATCCGAGTCGGGACTCCCGCCGGTTGTTTTCGCAAAAGTGCTGAAAACGCTGGCCGCCCTGCTGTGCGTGGTGATCGTTCGCACGATCCTCGCCGCGATCATCCACAGGCGGACCGACGATGTTCGGGCCCGGTACCGGGCGAGCAAGGCGGCGACTTATTCCATCACCTTGCTGGGCGTACTTTTTATCGGATCGATCTGGTTCTCCGGCTTCCGGAGCTTCAGCACCTACATGGGGCTGCTGTCCGCCGGCGTCGCCATCGCCCTGAAAGACCCTCTGGCGAGTATCGCCGGCTGGTTGTACATCCTGGGGCGGCGGCCGTTCGAGGTCGGCGACCGGATCTCTATCGGGGAACACTCCGGGGACATCATCGACCTACGGCTTTTCCGTTTCGCCATGCTGGAGATCGGAAACTGGGTCGACGCCGACCAGAGCACCGGTCGGATCATCCATATCCCGAACAGCCAGGTGTTCACCAGTCCGATCGCCAACTACACTTCCGGCTTTCAGTACATCTGGAACGAGCTGCCGGTGCTGATCACCTTCGAGAGCGACTGGCGGAAGGCGAAGAAGATCCTGGGATCGATCGCCGCCGAGCATTTCACCGCCACCAGCGAAAAGGCGGGAAAGGCGATCCGGAAAGCGGCCCGCTCCCAGATGATCATGTATTCGAAACTGACCCCCCGGGTCTGGACCCAGGTGGCCGACAGCGGCGTGATGCTGACCATCCGCTACCTGTGCGATCCGCGGCAGCGTCGAAGCACGGCGGAACTGCTCTGGGAACACATCCTGGACGAATTCGGGAAAACCGGCGACATCGATTTCGCCTACCCGACCATCCGGCGGTACAGCGAACCGGAAGAAGGAAAGAAAGCCCGATCAGCGCAGGAGCCGCCTCGCCCTGAAAGCTCGTAAGCCCCGGGGATCGACCGGTCGGGGATCAGTTCAGCTTCTTCGATTTCCAGTACTTGGTTCCGGAGACGTCGGCCTGGATCATCAACCCGCCTTCGGTGAGCTGGTACACCGCCATTCCGTTCCGGAACGTAGTGCCCTTGTTGGCGCCGGCGGTGCCGGCCACCGCGTTGGCGCTGGCGTCGGCCT
>CAZZIV010000357.1:0-2358 GCA_964654385.1 uncultured Acidobacteriota bacterium
GGGAGTGAAGCCGGGAGCGACGATCCCACCCGCGCCCCTTTTCCGAAGAGGGGCCGGCCCGCCCCCGGGCTTGCCCCCCTGTTCCGCCCCCCCTGTCCCCGCCGCTGAAAAACTCCGGCCCCGCCGCCGCCGGCCACCCGGCAGGTCGGCGGAACCGACTGCCGGGAAGTCGTTCGTAAGCCGAATTCTGTACCTCTCGAGAGAGGCGACGATCATTCATCTAGGAGCGGGATCGCTCCCGCCCTCCAGCAACCTACCCGAAAGCTTCAGCCGGGCCGGCCTCGAACGCTTTCCTATTTGGTCTTGCTCCGCGCGGGGTTTGCCGAGCCGCCGGTGTCGCCGCCGGCGCTGGTGCGCTCTTACCGCACCGTTTCACCCTTACCGGCCGGAACGTGAGGCTCGTTCCACGGTGGCGAGGAACGGGGTTCGACCGGCGGTTTCCTTTCTGTTGCACTTTCCATCCCGTCTCCGGGCCTGGGGGTTACCCAGCGCGCTGCCCTTCGGAGTTCGGACTTTCCTCCCCGGCGATTCCGCATCGGCGGTGTTCGCCGCAGCGATCATCCGAACGACTTCCACGGCGACACCATTATATCCGTTCAGGTTCAAGGATCCACGGAAATCCCTTTCGCCTCAGGAAGAAAAGGGGCGAGGGCCGAAAGCGGCAAGGTGCCCCGGCGGAGAACAACCGGAGTTTTACCGCTGAGATCGATGATGGTGGAGGGAGCTCCACCCGCCGTCGGCCCCCCGTCCAGAATCAGGTCGATCCGCTCCGAGAACCTCGCATACACCTCCGTCGCGGTCCGATGAGGGGGGCTTCCGTGCAGGTTGGAACTGATCCCGGTGATCGGCCTGCCCAGACCCGCCGACAGCTGCCTTGGGAGCGCCAGGCCGGGGACTCGCATCCCGACGGTTCCCCTGCCGCCGGAGATCTCCTTCGGAACCTCCGGAGACGCTTTGACCACCAGGGTCAGCGGACCCGGCCAGAACGCCCGGGCCAGAACGTGGAAACTCTCCGGGAGTTCTTCCGCCAATTGCGCGGCCATCGAACGGTCGCAGAGGAGCAACAGAATCGGCGAATCCGGTTCCTTCCGCTTCAATCGGTTCAACGCGATCAGGCTTTCCGCCTGGAAGGCGTCGGCGGCAAGGCCGTAGAACGTTTCCGTCGGCAAGGCCACGATCCCGCCCCTTTTCAGGACCGAGACCGCTTGCTCGATCCGATCGTCCCTGGGATCGTCCGGCGAGAGAGAGAGGATAGGAGCGGACATTCAGGGAGCCTCACGGGATTCAATGGACAGTGTCCGAGTGTACCCCGATTTTCGCCGGGCGACAGCCTGAAAATGAGCGTTCGGCTATCTTTCTGCGTGTACCATGTTCCCTGAAGGAGAAAACGAAGGATGGAGAGGGAGGTCCTGGGCCGAAGTCATCCGGTCCTGGGCAGGATCCGGCGGCTGCGGAAGAGCCGGGCCGCCCGGGAAGAAGAAGCGGTCTTCCTGGCCGAAGGGGTCCACCTTGCCCAGGAAGCGGTTCAGCACGGCGCCGCGATCGAGCGGGCCCTGATCACCCGACGGCTTTCGACCACCGGGGAAGGAGAACGCCTTCAATCCGAGTTGGAGCGGAGTCCGTTCCCTCTGGCGGAAATCTCGGAAAAGGCGATGGACTCGATCCAGGACACCCGTTCCCCCCAACCGGTCACCCTGGTGGTTCGGCGGGAAGACCGGGAATTCCAGGCACTCTGGTCTGCCTTTCCGGCGGCGGTGGTGGTCCCCTGCGGGCTCCAGGACCCTGGAAACCAGGGCGGGATCCTCCGCACCGCCGACGCCGCCGGATGCACCGGTTTCGCCGCCCTGGGGACCGGAGCCGACTTGTACCACCCTCGCGCGATCCGTTCCACCATGGGGTCGATTTTCCGGCTTCCGGCGGTAAACCGGCCGGATCCACGAGAACTCCTGGAAGAGCTGGAGAGAGCGGACATCCCGCGGATCGGTGCGATTCCCGGCAGCGGCGTCCCGTACGACCGGTACGACTGGACCGGTCCGTTCGCTCTTTTCCTCGGACCGGAGCGGGGAGGTCTGGCCCAGGAGGTGGAGGAACGGTTGGACCTCCGGGTCCATGTGCCGATGCGACCGGAGGTGAACAGCCTTTCGGTCGGAGCGGCGGCGGCTGCGATCCTGTTCGAAGCGGCCCGGCGGCGCCGGAGCCCTTAGCCCGATTTATGCATGAAGCACCTACTGCGGAGCCGAAACTGCCGTCATCTCGGGCGTCCTCGCGATTCGCGACCTTGACGTACGGTACAGGTACGCCTTCGGCCGCGCATCGCTGCGGGTGCCCGACCTGACTGGCATCTTCGGCTCCTCGCTA
>CAZZIV010000358.1:0-2346 GCA_964654385.1 uncultured Acidobacteriota bacterium
CCGGGGGGCGTTCGCCGGCCTGGAGATGACCGAGATCCATACGAGCGTCCGGATGGAAGACGGCCTCCTCCGGTTCCAGGACACCCGCTTCGATCTGTACGAAGGGAGCCATGACGGGTCGTTCCAGGTGGAGATCGAGAAGGAAGACTTGCCGTTCGGCCTGAAGGACCGGATCGAGCATGTGGACCTGGATTCCCTGGTGGCCGCGTTCTCTCCCGAGTCGGCCGGGGCGGTCCTGGGAACCGCTTCCCTCACCATGAACCTGGACGGCCGGGCCGGGGATCCGACGCCGGAGGGAACCGTGGTCGGCGAAGCCCGCCTGGAGGTGACCAACGGCTCCTTGACCAGCGCGTCGCTCCTGGCCGGAATCGCCAAGGCGCTGAAGGCGGTCGGTATGAACGCGCCGGGCGGAGAGATCACGCCGTTCGAACGGCTGAGCGCCGACTTCCACCTGGAGAACCGGGCGGCGATCACCGACAACCTGGAACTGCGTTCCCCCAACCTGGACCTGGATGGAGAAGGAAGTTTCAGCCTGGACGGCGACCTGGACTTTCGGATGGACGCCCGGATCTCCGAAGAGGTGACCACCGCCCTGGTGGCGAAGGTGGGGAAGCTGGGCCCACTGGTGCGGAACGGCCGGCTCCGGCTGCCGATGGACCTGACCGGGACGTTGGAGGAGCCGAAGGTCGGCGTCGACCTGGACCGGCTGTTCAAGAAAGAAGCGAAACAGAAGCTCCGGGACAAGCTCAAGGGTCTGTTCCGCAGAAAGAGGTGATCGATTTGGCGCGGGAACATATCCACCTGGTCGGCATCGGGGGAACCGGTATGGCCTCCCTGGCCGGCCTGCTCCATCAAACCGGTTGCCGGGTGACCGGCTCGGACAAGGCGCTCTATCCGCCGACCTCCACCCTGTTGGAAGAGCTGGGCCTGGACGTTCGTGTCGGCTTCGACCGGGCGAACCTTTCCCCGGCGCCGGACCTGGTGGTGATCGGAAACGCGATCAGCCGGGGGAACCCGGAGGCGGAAGAGGTGCTGGACCGGGACCTGAACTACACGTCGATGCCCGGCGTGATCCAGGAGCGGATCCTGCCCGGCCGCCACTCCATCGTGGTGGCGGGCACCCATGGGAAAACCACCACGACGGCGATGCTCGCCTGGGTCCTGCACCAGGCCGGCCGGGAGCCGGGCTACCTGATCGGCGGCGTTCCTTTGGGGCTGCCCCGGTCGTTCGACCTGGGGCAGGGCGAGCCGTTCGTCATCGAAGGGGATGAGTACGACACCGCCTTCTTCGACAAAGGGCCGAAGTTCATGCACTACCGGCCCCGGACGGCGCTGCTGGGGACGGTGGAATTCGACCATGCGGACATCTACCGGGACCTGGCTCATGTGAAAACGGTGTTCGGCTGGTTGCCCCGGCTGATTCCGGGGAACGGGCTGCTGGTCCGCCATGAAGATTGCGATGTGACACGGGAGGTGACCGGGGAAGCTCTTTGCCGGGTGGAGGGATACGGTTTCCGTCGGGGCGAGTGGCAGGTGGAACAGGTGACCGAAGACCGGCGGGGGATCGGGTGCACGATCCTGCGAGGCGGGGAGCGGTTCGGAGAGATCCTGCTGCCGGCCGGAGGAGAACACAACCTGTTGAACGGCCTTGCGGTCACCGCCGCCGCCGCCGACCTGGGCCTTTCCCCGGACGAGATCTGCCGGGGGCTGTCGTCGTTTAAGGGAGTGAAACGGCGGTTGGAACTTCGAGGGGAAGGCGGCGGTGTAAAGGTGCTGGACGATTTCGCTCATCACCCGACGGCGATCCGGTTGACCCTTCGTTCGGTGCGGAACCGTTTTCCTGCAGGGAAAATCTGGGCGGTGCTGGAGCCCCGCTCCTGGTCGATGCGGAGGAACGTGTTCCAGGACCGGCTGGTCGAGGCGTTCGAAGATGCCGACCATGTGATCCTGAGCCGGGTCTACGGCACCGACGCGGTGCCGGAGGATCTGCGCCTGGACGTGGAGCGGTTAACGGCGGAGATGAAGGCCCGGGGTACCCGGGTCCGCTATCTGCCGGACGTGGAGACGATCGTGGAACAGGTGGCCGTGGAAGCGGAGGCAGGGGACGTGGTGGTGGTCATGTCCAACGGCGCGTTCGACGGAATCCACGAAAAGCTGCTGGCGGCGCTGGAGGGCGTTCGCTCCGCCTAGCCTGCGCCGTGGCGGTTCGCCGGCGTCGTCCCACCGCGGTGCTGCCTGGAACCACCTAAAAAAAACGGCCCGGCGGGAGGTCCGCCGGGGCGTTCCGGGATTCGGTGGGCGGGGTCAGCGCACACCGTGTATCACTCTGAGCGCTTCTCGAGCCGT
>CAZZIV010000359.1:0-2336 GCA_964654385.1 uncultured Acidobacteriota bacterium
GCGTCGACCTGGCCCGGTTCGAGGAGCAGCCCGGCGACGAGACGCCGGTGTTTTTCTCCGATCTCACCGGGCAGGTGAACCTGCCCCAGGTCTCCTGCCATATCGCCGTGACCAACCCGGCGGTTCATGAGCTGGTCCGCCGGAACCTGGACCACTGCCCTCTGTACACCGGTGCCCTTTCCGGCACCGGGCCCCGGTACTGCCCCTCTTTCGAGGACAAGGTGGTCCGGTTCGGCGACCGGAGCGGCCATACCCTGTACGTGGAGCCGGAAGGCCTGGACCATCCCGACCTGTACCTGAACGGTTTCTCCACCTCGATGCCGGAAGAGATCCAGGAACGCATGGTTCACTCCATCGCCGGCCTGGAAGAGGCGGTGATCTCCCGGCCCGGCTACGCGGTGGAGTATGACTTCGTCGACCCGACCGAACTCCGGCCGACACTGGAGACGAAACGGGTGGAAGGGCTGTACCTGGCCGGGCAGATCAACGGCACCACAGGATACGAAGAGGCGGCGGCCCTCGGTCTCATGGCCGGGATCAACGCCGCCTGTTCCCTGGATCGCCGGGATCCCCTGGTTCTCGGCCGGCACGAGGCGTACATCGGTGTGCTGGTGGATGACCTGGTTACCCGTGGGACCACCGAACCGTACCGGGTGTTTACCTCCCGGGCCGAGTACCGTCTGCTGCTCGGAGTCGATACCGCTTCCCGGCGGCTCTCCGGTCACGGAGCCCGCGTCGGCCTGCTCGACCCCGGCCGGGCGGATCGATCCCGCGAACGCTGGGAACGACTCGACGCGGCCATGGCCGCACTGGCCTGCGAGCGCTGGCTTCCCGAAGCCGGGACCGTGGAGAAGTTCCGTTCCATCGGCATCGACCTGGACGTCTCGGTCTCCACCGCCGACCTGTTGAAACGCCCGGAGCTGAATGGGGAGATCCTGGCGCCGATCAGCCCGGTCCTGGCCGGACTGGCGGCGATGGATCGCCGGATGGTGGCGGAATCGATCAAGTACGCAGGATACGTGGCCCGGCAGCGCCGGGAGGCGGAACGAGTGGCCCGATCCGGCGCCCGGAAGATTCCACCGAGGTTTTCGTTCCGTGGAATTCCCGGTCTCTCCAACGAGTTGACCGAGAAACTGGAAAAGGCCCGCCCCGAAACGGTCGGGCGCGCGTCCCGGATCGACGGCATGACCCCGGCGGCCCTGGCGATCCTGACGATCTGGCTGGAAAAGAAGACGACGAAACGGGGTTAGCCATAATCGAACAATCATTCACGTCGAAAACCGCTGAAGCTTGTGTCATAGCACACCATTCCTGGCCGTACTCACCTTCATCAATGCTCCCATACGATTGGGTATGCTGCGCTTGCTGAAGGCTGCGTTCGGCCAGGCCTGGCGCACTCTGACACGTTTTCACTCGCGAATGATTGTTCGATCAGGGTTAGAAACGAAAATACCGCCAGGGTGTTTTGGCGGGGGTTCGGTCCGGTTCGACCTTCATGAACAGATACTGAAGCAGGAAGTAGCCGGCCGGGACCAGGAGGCAGAGCAGCCAGGCCAGCCATGTGTTGGAGACCGGGATCTTTTCCGCTCCCATCCGGCACAGAACAAGGGGATACGCCTCCGAAGCCTGCAAGGTGGTGAGACCCCGGACCGGTCCCAGGATCATCCAGGCGATGACCAGGATGACCAGGGTCCCCAAGGCGGGGAGGCTGAATCGGGCCAGGAAGCGCAGCAGCGCGCTCCGGTTCTTGAGGAACACCAAGACCAGCAAAGCCAGAAGCAACAGGCCGCTGCCGAGCAGTTCGACTAGCCAGACACGGGTATGGACCGGGGACAACCGGGAGCTGTTCGCGCCGTTGATCTCTTGTACCGCCCTGTTTGTCTGCCATTCCACGAAGCGGCGGGAGCTTGTTTTGTCCACGGCATACGGGTTGTACAGGGATCGGGGGGTCCATGGGCCGATCCGGTAGGTTGGAAGTTCCAGGGATTCACCCCAGGGCGCCGTTGCCTCCGGTTGCTCGCCCGCTTCGGCGAATCGCCAGAATTCATAGGGGATTTCCAGTTGAACCTCCCGGCGGTCTTTGAGGGTGACCAGGGAAGCATGGCCGGCCGCCGTGAAAAGCGAGGCCAACAGCGCGCCGATCAGGATCGGGATCGGAAGGGCGCCGGCCACGTACAGGAAGATCCGCTTGCGGGAAATCGGAAGAGGATCCAGACTCCGGATCCAGCTTCTGGAGCGGTAGAAATAACCGACGACCCAGCCGGCGACGTAAATCAGCATCAGACAGTTCCCCGGTCCGGAAAAGAGTTCACATGTCTGGATGTAAGCGTGCATCG
>CAZZIV010000360.1:0-2312 GCA_964654385.1 uncultured Acidobacteriota bacterium
AAGAGATTATGTTGGTTTGGGTTTTATCCGCCGCGATAGCGGCTCAGTTCAACAAGCGCATGCGGAAGGACGCAGCAAAGATGCGCCGCTAGTGTTAGATGTCTCTGAAAGCGAAACAGAATGACCATGCAATTGAAAGTCTATTTGCTCCTGCTGAACGCGATATTAGGTTTACGGAAACGAAGCCGATGAGGCGACGCCTGATCATAATAATGGCCGGGGTGATACTGGGCGGAATTCTGTCTCTTGGCGTCGCCTGGCTTGCTATGCCGCCAACTCAACGCACTGCGACGAGGAACCGAGTTGTCGGGACTATTCGTGCTGCCGCTGGCCGCATCGCGCCTGAGATGCTCGCCAGGTACGATTATCGACGCGGGTTCGAGCAAGCTCGATCGGACATTGCTGAAGGTAAACTAGCGGTCCGGACCTATGGACTTCGTTCGGTCGAATTTGATAAGAATTGGGTCGACGAGTTGTCGCATTACGGCGTGACAATGGAAATTGTTGCGGGATGCGTCGTGGATGAGCAGATCAAGAACACAACAGAAGGCTACAACACCGCCATCAAAGAAGAGTTGACAGCTCAATTTGGTGTCGACGTGCTGAACGCCGCTGAGTCAAGGGCCTATGAGCGAATCGAGAAACAACTCGAGACTAGCCCGCTTCATGAATGAACCACCTACTGCGGAGCCGAAACTGCCGTCATCTCGGGCGTCCTCGCTACGGTCCCTCATGCATAAAGCGGGCTAGCGACAGGCAAAAAAAGGTTTGTTATGCTTCCTGCCGCGACAAATAGGGCTATCACTGAGAAGGTATCGGAGGTAAAATCCCGATCGATCCGGGGCCGGTCCTTCGGAACGGGAGCCATCCGCCCCGGGAGGAGGAGCGATGGTAGGTTCACCCGTGAATCCTGAAACCGTCCCGGAAGACGGATCGTTCTTCCGGCATTGGGTATGCGGCACTTTTTTCGGTTGGCTGGCCGGACTCGCGATCATCATTGCCGGAGCGGTTGTCGGGGACCTGGTTGGCACAGGAGAGGCGGATTACCAGTTCATCGTCGGGCTCGGCATGGGAGTCGGGGTCGGGTACGCGCAGGGACGCGTCCTGAAGCGGTGGTTCGGTACCGGCGGGGGCTGGATGTGGGCCTCCGTGATCGGGTTCGGACTTCCTTTCGTACTCTTCGACTTGGTCGGTACGATCTGGAGAAGGTTACCCGATCTTCCCCAGTTGGAGCTGGAAGTCGTGATCAGCGCGTTGCTCGCAGGAGTCCTGCAAAGGCGCATCCTGTCCGCACACTCCAGCAAAACCGATTGGTGGATTCCAGCCTCTATCGCAGGTTGGGCCTTGGCGGCGGCCACTGCCGCCAGCGGTTCGTTTCTGGAGATCGCCTTTCTGGGTCGATGGCTCAATGTTGCCACGATTCTCCTGGGCGGCCTGGTTCTCGGCGTCGTGACCGGAGGCTTCCTGGTCCGGATTCGCCGGGGCCCCATTCGAAACTAGATCGCAACATGCGTAACGGACTTCGAACGGATCTTCTAAAGCGCGTCTATGGGCGGATCGCCGGGCGATATGATTTTCAACACGCTCTTATTACGTTTCGCGCCGATCAAAGAGGTCGAAAATTCCTGGTGGAGAATTCGGTCCAGGAAGGCGACGAAGTGCTGGATTGCGGCTCCGGCACCGGCACGACCGGGATCATGGCGGCCGAAAAGGCGGGGCCGCGAGGTCGAGTCACCCTTTTTGATCTCAGTGAAGACATGCTAACGGTCGCGCGGGAGAAGGTTCTCCGGGAAGGGCTGCAAGACAAGATCCTATTCCGAACAGGCGATATGGTTCATCTCCCGTTCGAGGATTCCAGCTTCGACGTGGTGCTTTCGACGTACAGCCTGTGTCCTCTCTACGACCCGGTCGCGGGAGCCTTGGAACTCTACCGGGTAACAAAACCGGGAGGCAAAGTCGCCGTCGGGCATTCGACGGAACCTCGGAACAGGATCGTGAAGGTATGGGCCGACCGGATCGAAGATATCGCGTGGAGATTCCCCTGGCTGTCGATGGGATGCCGCCCCGTCGAGGTCCTTCCCTCCCTGGAGAACGCCGGCGGGAAAGTTCTTTTCCGCAGGCGGATCGGAGTTCCCTTGTGGCCATTCCTGGTTTTCCTGATCGAGAAGCCCGGAACCGAATAATCGATTCCGCCGGCCGCGCCGGCGGCTCCCGCCGGGCTCAGCGGCGAAGACCGGGCGGCGATCGATGACACATCGGACGATTTCATAGGTGGGATTTCGGACGGGGGCGTGGGCGGCGTGTGAGATCCG
>CAZZIV010000361.1:0-2301 GCA_964654385.1 uncultured Acidobacteriota bacterium
TCCCGGACTGATGTTCTCCCGCGTGTCCACATAGTTCGGTGAACGGCGTCCGAAAGCGGCGGGTTCGAACGGTTCACTTCGACCGAGCCCCAGAGGAGGGGCCTGCCGGGGATTCCGGCCGGCTGTTACGCCCGGAGGGGCGCCCTGTTCCAAAAGGGGGCCGGAGCCGGATCGTCCCCGGTGTGGGGCCCGTGATTCCGGGCCCCTTGCTCCGACCAATCAGTGTTCGTGCCTGGCGATCTGCTTGTCCAGCTTCGCCAGGGGAATCGGACGGTGATGGAGCGCCTCCTGGGCCGCTTCCAATTGTCGTTCGTTCGGGTGGAGAAGCTCTACGATTTTCATGGTCACGTCGACCTGTTCGGCGTCGGCGTGCCGGGCCAGGGTTTCCCGGTCCCAGCGGGAGACCAGTGCAGTCAGGCCGCGTTCCTCTTTCAACCGCGCCAACTTCTCGGTGTAGTGGGCCAGAATATCGTCCACCGGGGCGGTACTGAACCCTTGCCGGTGGAGCCTGGTTTGCCATGCCTGGCCTTCCGCGTCGAGAGCGGAGACGGTCGCCTGATCTCCCGAAGCTTTCGCCTTGTCATACCTTTTCCGAAGCTCTTGAAGGGTTTTCTGGAAGATGTCGGTCCCCGCAAAGGCGATGGCGACGGCACGGGAATCATAAACGCCCACTGTTTCCGCAGTCGGCTTTTCCGCAGTTGCGGGAGGCGCTGCGCCTGCGGCGAGGCACGCCCCGAGGCCGGCAGCCGCGACCAGGAACCGGAAAGTGTGTTTCTTCATGATCAACCTCCTTGACGCCGCTTGGTTGGGTTCGGCGTCCATCATGCTTACTGCACGTTCCGTGCCGGGAGGAAACGGCGAGATTTTGTTTCCGTTTGAAGCGGATACCGGAGGCCGCTGCGAACGGGGCTTCGTGCTCACCGTGAACGGGTCTTCGCGCCCCGCCGTGAAAAAAAGGGGCCGGGAACGCATTCGGGCTTAGATAAGGCCGACCTCGTTCAGGCACCGGTCGATGGTTTCCGCCGTGCGATGGGGTTCGTTGTCCAGGCCGATGGAGAACCGGATCAAACCCTCGGTCAACCCCATTCGCTGCTGTTCCTCCGACGGGATCTCCGAGGAAGTGCTGTGCCCAGGGGCGCTGAACAGGGTTTTGTAGAACCCCAGGCTGACCGCCAGGTAGCCGACCTTCCGGTCCTGCATCCGGGTCATCAGTTTCGACGCCGTTTCGCCGTCGCCTACATCCAGGGTGAAGATCCCGCCGTAGCCGTAGCCGTCGTTCCGAACGGCGTTCAGAAGCTTGTGTCCCGGGTGTTCCGGGAGCCCCGGATAATGGACCGGAAGCCCTTTTTCCACCAGGTGCTTGGCGAGGAACATCCCGTTCTCCCCGTGCTTCTTCAGGCGGACATGGAGGGTGTGCAGGTTCTTCAGGATGCTGGAGGCGCGGAAGCTGTCCAGGACCGGCCCCAGGAGCATGCTCGGGCCGCTGTTGATGTCCATGAGGGAGCCGATGAACTCCCGGCTGCCGATCACCGCGCCGCCGACGCAGTCACTGGAGCCGTTGATGTACTTGGTAAGGCTGTGAATGACGATGTCGGCCCCCAGGCGCAGGGGCGAGACGATCATCGGGCTGAAGGTGTTGTCCACGACCAGGGTGACGCCTGCCTCCCGGGCGATCGTGCTCAACGCCCGGATGTCGCTGACTTCCAGGAGCGGGTTGCTGACCGCCTCGCAGTAGATCGCGCGGGTCTTGTCGGTGACGGCGGCCCGCACCGCCTCCAGGTCTGTGATGTCCACGAACCGGGTGCGGATGTCCCAACGGGGGAGCAGGTTTTTCATGAGAGCGTAGGTACCGCCGTAGATCGTTCGACCGGAGACGATTTCACCCCCGGCGTCGCAGAGTTGCAAAAGGGCGCAGCTGATGGCGGCCATTCCCGATCCCATGACCTGGGCGGCCTGGCCGGCTTCCATCCGGGCCAGGGCGTCGGAGAGGTACTTGGCGCTGGGGTTCCAGTGCCTGGAGTAGAGAAAACACCCTTCGATCGGATGATCGAACAGCTCTTCCATCTTCTCCTGGCTCATGAAGGTGAAGGTGGAGGAATCGGTAATGGAAGGGTTGACGCCTCCGAACTCACCGAACGCAAGGAAGTCCTGTACCGCCGTTGCCGGATCGAAATTCATGGTTCCTCTCCTCGTGGACGCCGCCCCGAGCTGATTCTTCGCGCCGGGATCTTCTTTAGAGGAACCATTCTAGCCCGCTTTATGCATGAAGCACCTACTGCGGAGCCGAAACTGCCGTCATCT
>CAZZIV010000362.1:0-2288 GCA_964654385.1 uncultured Acidobacteriota bacterium
GAACCGGTCGCCGGTGAGGCAGTGACGGGGGGCTCGCGAGGCAGGGAAAGACGGTGTGAATCGGTCGCGGGCCCGCCGCTGTGACCGGGGACGAAAGTCGGTAGATCCACTGCCTGAACAAGGCGGGAAGGGCCGGCCGGTAGGACGATCCGGAAGTCAGAAGACCTGGTCGCGTTCCGATGAAGTCGTGTTTCTCGTGGAAAGGGGGCGCGGCCGGATAAAAGAAGCGGTGGATGAAATACGGCATCCCCGGCGCTAGGGAAGCGGCGCCGGGGATTTTTTATGGCTTCGGATCCGCGAGAGATCCGAGAGAAGCCGGAGGCCGGAAATGAAGAAACGAAAAGGATCCGTGAGAGCGATCGCGTGGGGTGCGGTCATCGTCGCGTGCTTTAGCGCCGTGCAAGCGGAAGACCGGAAAGAAGTGAAGGATTCGAACGTGGTGGAAAAGGTGGTGGTGACCGCCGACCGCACGGAAACGCCGCTGGACCGGACCGGCAGCTCGGTCACCGTCATTACTCGGGAAGAACTGGAGAGAACCGGGAAACCGCTGGTGGCCGACGCCCTGCGTGGTGTTCCGGGCCTGGACGTGGTGCGGACCGGCGGTGTGGGCGGATCCGCGTCGGTCTTTCTTCGCGGCGCCAACTCGGAACATACCCTGGTCCTGGTGGACGGCGTGGAGATGAACGATCCGATCGCTCCCGCCCGCGGTTTCGATTTCGCCGACCTGGCGGTGAACAACATCGAGAGGATCGAAATCCTCCGGGGTCCCGCGAGCACTCTGTACGGCTCGGATGCTCTCGGCGGCGTCATCCAGATCATCACACGCAAGGGCGCCGGGAAACCGGCAGGAGAGCTTTCCCTGGAGGGCGGCTCGTTTTCGACCTTTCGGGAAACCGCGGCGGTTCGGGGAGGCTCCGGCCGGCTCGGCTATTCCATCGGCCTGAGCCGCCTGGACACCGGCGGGATCTCCGCCGCCGATGAACGGGACGGCAACAGGGAGAAAGACGGCTTCGGAAGCGGTTCCGCTTCGGCCAGGCTCCATTTCCAGGCGACGAAAGCGGTCGACCTGGGGCTGGTCCTGCGCATTACCGACTCGGAGGCGGACCTGGACAACTTCGGGGGCGCTTTCGGAGACGACGTCAATCATCGATCCGACTCCCGGCGGCTCGCGACCCGGGTGCAGGCAGGACGGGCATCGAACGACGGCCGCTGGAAGCAGAGGTTGGCGGTCTCGTATACCGACTACGACAGGAGCTTCGATAACCCGGTGGATGTCGACCACCCGATCGACGAGAGTTTCAGCAGCTTCGAGAGCAGCCTTTTGAAGTTCGATTGGCAGAGCGATCTGAAGCTGAACGACCGGCACAAACTGGTCTTCGGCGTGGAGACGGAGGAGGAGAAAGGCTCTTCCACGTTCGCCTCCGACGGGGCGTTCGGCCCGTTCAGCTCGGTGTTCGCCGAGGAGACCTCCCGGACCACCGGGTGGTACCTCCAGGACCAGGTGCGGGCGGGAGATCGGTGGAACGCCTCCCTGGGCGCCCGGGTGGATGACCATGACCGGTTCGGTACGAAGACGACCTACCGAGGCGCCTTTTCCTGGAAACTCCCTTCAGAGGGAACTCGGTTGAAGGGGAGTTACGGCACCGGTTTCAAGGCGCCGTCCCTGTTCCAGCTGTTTTCCTCGTTCGGCAACCTGGACCTGGCGCCGGAAGAGAACACCGGGTGGGATGTGGGAGTGGAGCAGACCGTTCCCTTCGGTAATGCGAGAGTTTCGTTGACCGGGTTTCGAAACGATTTCGAGAACCTGATCGATTTCGATTTCGGCACATTCACCTACCGGAACATCGCCGAGGCGAAGACCCGCGGCCTGGAATTGGAGGCGGCGGTGGCGGCGACGGAATCGATCGACCTGTCCGCAGGAGCCACCTGGACCTCTACGGAAGATCGCTCCGACGGCTCCCGGCTGCTTCGCAGGCCGGCGGTGAAATACTTCGCCAGGGCGCATCTTCAACCGTCGAAAGCGCTGGGCCTGAACCTGCATGTGACACGGGTCGGAGCGAGGGACGACTTCGACTTCGTCACATCCTCCCGGGTTTCCCTGGACGCTTACACCCTGGTGGACCTTTCGGCGGAATACCGGCTGTCGTCCGGGGTCCGGCTGTTCGTCCGCCTGGAGAATCTGCTGGATGAGAGCTACCAGGACGTGCTGGGCTACGGTTCCCCCGGCCTCGGAGGCTCCGCCGGTGTGGAATTCAGCCGGTAGGCGGAGGCCCCCTCTCGGGGTGGCG
>CAZZIV010000363.1:0-2242 GCA_964654385.1 uncultured Acidobacteriota bacterium
GACCCCTCGATGGTCAGCGGGTCACCTCGTCGACCCAGCGGGTCACGACCTCGATTCTTCCCCGCGGCGGGTTCTGGACCAGCACGAAGTGCTTGCCGTCGGGGTGGATGTCGTACTGCCGGGACCAGCGATACTGCATATAGAAGCCATCGAACAGCTCACGCCGGCCCAGGACCCGGAAACGCGGCTCGGTTTCGATGGAGACATCGATCAGGCTTCGGCCTTCAAAGTAGTAGAGATGCTTTCCGTCCGGCCCCCAGACCGGACTGTTGCCCCCATGGTTGGAGATTTTCAGCCGCGCGTCCGGATCCGGGAAGTTGGTGGCATAGATCTCATCGCCGCCGGAATAATCGGAAACGAACGCAAGCCATTTTCCGTCGCGGGAAACGACCGGCGCCAGTTCGTCGTCGGCGCCGTCGAGGAGCGGCCGGATCGTGGATCGGTCGTTGAGATCAGGCCAGTACAGCAGGTCCATGCCCTTGTCCGGAACCTCCTCCCGGACGATCAAATCGCCCTGCCAGGTCCAGTCGGCGGAGCGCAGGTTATTGTCGTAATCGAGCAGCAGTTCTTCCGGACGACTCAGATTGACCGGCCGACGGAAAAGGTCAAACGACACGTTTCGCGTCGATCCGTAAATCGTTTCCGTTCCGTCCGGGCTCCAGAGCGGGTAAAAACCGCTTTCGCTGATCAGCGTGGGAGTCTGGGTATCCAGGTCGAGCATCCAGATGGCGCCTCCTTCCACGGAGATCAAAATCCGCCTGCCGTCTCTTGAATAGCGCGGATCGTTCAAGCTGATGAACGGGAGGCCGTCCGGCAGCAGCGGTTCGACCCTGCCTTCCAGGTCGACACTCACCAGTTTCTGGGGCTCGTCCCGTGAGGACGGGAGGTAAACAATGGTTCCATCTTTGGAGACGTCCAGCTGCATCTGACCCTGATCAACCCAGGCACGGGGCAGAACCGGCGTCGGCACCCCGCTGAAGGTCAGCTTCTTGAGATCGAACGGCGCCACGAAGACCCGATCCCCCTGTGCGAACAGAACATATCCCGGTGGAAGGTAACGAGGATCGCTGCCCTGCATTTCCAGGTCGGTCACCGCACCGCTTTCCAGGTCGAACAGCTTCAGTTGGCCGCCATTGGTGCGGGGGGCGAAGGTGCCGCAAATAAGGTGCTTCCTGTCGGGCAACGGCCAGGGAAAGATCAACGGCCTGGTGTTCTCGGTGCCGGCCGCCAACCGTACCGGATCTCCACCCTTGGCTGGAACTCTCCAGATGCCGTTCTGTGCGCTGTAATAGATGTTGTCGTCGATGCCCCAGGTCAGCGAACTAAGGGCTGGAACCGCCAGACCGACAGGAGAAGGAGGGCCACCGTCGATACGCACCTTCCGAATCATCCCCCGATCGAGGAAAGCGATCCAGCGGCCGTCCGGGGAAAATGTCGGCATCCGTCCACCCTGCGTCCCTTCGATCGAACGCTGTTGAAAATCGTTCAGGATCCGCAGGTGCAAAAGGTCGTCGGCGCCGACATCTCCGATGGTGACGATCCGGGTGCCGTCCGGGGAGATCGCCACCGACCGTCCGTCCCCTTGTCGCGAGTTCCAACTGCCGTTGGTCCCGATGGAGAAGCGGCGGGTCGGCTCTTCGGACACACCGGTGGAGCTCGGCCTGTCCAGGAACGCGAACAGGGCCCACACGCTCGCCAAGCCCGCCACCAAGGAGATGATTGCGGCGGTGTTGGTGCTGTGCGCCGGGGGGCAGGACCGGGTGCTGGTCACGCCGGGCAACTTCAACAACTTTGTGGGGCTCCCCCTCACGCTGCTGGGCGCGAGTGCAGAGATGACGCTGGGCGTGGTGGAGCTGGGCATGAACGCGCCCCATGAGATCGACTATCTGACCGGTCTCGCCGAGCCGGACGTGGGGCTGGTGACCAACGCCGCGGAGGCGCACCTCGAGCGCTTCGAAGGCGTGGATGGGGTGGCGCAGGCCAAGGCCGAGCTCTGGGGTCGCTTACCGGAGAGCGCCTGTGCCGTGGTGCCGGCGGACGACCCGCGGCTCCCCGCATTGGCAGCCGAACGGTTCGCTGGGCGTACCCTGACGTTTGGTACTTCGGCCGACGCGGATGTGCGCGTGGTCGACGTGGCACCGCAGGCCGATCGCGGGCTCCGGGTGACGCTCGTCGCGGCAGAAAAATTTCTTAAGGCGAACCTGCCCCTGCTCCGTTGGACCAACCACACCAAGTCCGAGGC
>CAZZIV010000364.1:0-2236 GCA_964654385.1 uncultured Acidobacteriota bacterium
GGGGGCGGAGAGGCTCCGGAGGGCGGAACGCCGAGTGACGCGGGGGGGGGGGGACCGGGTCCTGGAGGACCCTCTCGCCGTTTCCAAGCCGGTCCAGGGTTCGTGAAATGTAGGTCAGATCGAACCGGAGACCGCCGGTGGGCCGGAGCGTGACCTCGGTTTCGATTCCGGTGGTGTCCGCCGTGGGCGGTTCCTCGCCGGCCGGCGGAGTCAAGTGGATCGCGCGACCGGCCTGCAGGTTCAGCGCCAGGTTCCATCGGTTGGAAAACCGGCTGTCGAACTCCACGCGGGCTTCACGGGTCTCGTAGTCCCGGTCCCGGGTCAGGGCCGGATGGTCGAGGGTTCTGAGCCTTTCGTTTCCGTTCCGGTAGCCGATCTCCAGCGAGGTCTGGCGGCGAAATTCGAACCGGACTTCCGAGTTGAGGAGGGTATCCAGCCGGAGGCCGGCGCTGTCCTCGATTCTCATGGCGAACAGGCTGGGCCCCCAGGAGAGAACGGTCTCGCCTTCCGGGCGGAAGGTCCAGGCCAGGCTCTGGTGCATGTTCTTGTTGTCGATCCTTGGAATGAAGCCGAGTTCGGTTCGGAAATCTTTCCCGTTGTCGGTGTAATGGGAATGAGACCGGAAGTGCCGCCCGGAACCGTCCAGCCGGAAGTCCTGGATGGAGCCGGACAGGAGGATCCCGCCCTGGTCCCGGGTCCGGCTCCGCACCGCCTGGCCGGAGAACCTCCATTTCGATCCCACCCGGAACAAGGCGTCCACACCGCCCACCTGGTTCCGGCCGTTCCTCAGTTTCCGGTCGGTATAGAGGACACCGATCTTGGAATCCGTGAACAGGTCCCGGGCGTAACGGAGTACGCCGATCCGGGCACGGGCGCCGGAGAGCGGATCGCTCGCCGGCCGGGACCGGCCGGCCGCTTCATCGTCGATGAGCAGAAGGCCCAGGTTGTTGGAACCGCTCTTGCCGGTCAACCGGAGGCCTGCCCGGGGATCCGCGATCCTTCGTGTGAACAGCAGGTTCAGCGGCGTCTGGAAGGCGTCGGCGTTTTCCAGGAAGAACGGTCGCTTCTCAGGGAAAAACAGTTCGAACCGTTCGTTCACGGTGATCTGGGGTTCATCGCTTTCCACTTGGCTGAAGTCCGGATTGGCGGTCAGGTCCAGGACCAGCGAGTCTCTGAACACCCTTTTGGCGTCCACCCCGCCGTCGACCTCCTGGGTCCGGACAAAATCGCCGGCCGCCGCACCGCCTTCGTCGGCCAGGCGGAGCGCGCGGCCGGTGATGTACGGGTTGATCTGGGCGTTCCTTCCCGGGGAGATCCCTCTCATGCCGGTAAGCGCTCCTTCCTGGGACAGGCGGCTCTGGATCTTCTTGGCGATCCTGGGCCGGGAAGAGGACTCGGTATTCCGGGGGATGTCCCGGACCAGGAAGAAGCCCCAGCGCTGTTCCTCCATGGCCGGAAAGCGGAGAGATTTAAACGGGATGGCGATCCAGACCACGTATCCCCGGTCGGTGAGCCTGCCCTTGGAGTGCCAGATGGTGTCGAAGGAGCGGTCGAACTCGTTCCCCTCCGTCCAGATCGCGTCGAACTGAACCCCCAGGGGATTGACGATGAAGGTGTAGGCCCGGCGATGATCCAGGAAGGTGTCCAACTGGATCTCCACCAGGTCGTCGCCGAAGAAGTCTTCCCGCCGGGTCCGGTTGGCCCGGATCCTGTCCGGCTGGTCGTCGAACGCCACGAAAACCACGTAGAGGTTTTTCTGGTCGTAGCCCAGGTAGACGTCGGTTTCCTGGCTGGCAGGATCCCCTTCCACCGGCTCCTGCTGGATGAAGCCGCCGTGGACCTGTGCCATGGCGTCCCGGAACGGTTCCGACGGCTCCATGGACAGGAAGTCCTCCAGGGACGGCGCCTGAGAAAGCCGTGGGATCGCGATCTCTTCTACCGCCGGGAGGGGAGAGACGGCGAAAAGGAGGATCAGCACCCGGAGGAGATGCGTCCGGGGATATCCGGGGAGGAAACGGATGACGACTCTCCTTCCGCCTCCTTCTCACAGGAAGGCGGGCAGGGTTCCCGGTTCCGGGGCGAGCGTCCTGTGTGCCGGGGAACCAGGGAACGGAGCCGTTCATGTTACCTGTTTTCCGCGGAGTTGCCCCACTCGCCCGCTTCATGCATAAATCGGGCTGGGGCCGGTTCGGAGTGGTAGGGTGGGATCCGCCGGCGGTTCCGGGGCGCCGGACCC
>CAZZIV010000365.1:0-2229 GCA_964654385.1 uncultured Acidobacteriota bacterium
CACCGGCGCGCACCACGCTCGCAGGCGTCTCTCGGCGGGCGCGCGCTACCATCGAGAGAGGCGCCGTGATCCGGGCGGGCGGCCCGTCAGGCCAGGCTGCCGCGCCTACGATGAATGAAGAAGGGGAACCGTTCGCCCGGTTCGGAAAACTCCCTGCCGCGGCGTCCAACGTCAAGAGTTACACGGTCTGGAAGCGGGGGCTCGCCTCGCATCTATACAAGGAACGGATGCTGTCGCTCCGGAAGTGTCCCGAACTCAAGATGACCTCCGAACCCGGCGAGCCTGAAGGCGATTTCCGCGCCCGCCTCCAGCAGGCCGCCCGGGAAAAGCGGGACATGCAGGTGGCGAAGCTTCGGAAGAAATACGCGCCCAAGCTGGCCCGGATCCAGAACCGGATCCGCAAGACCGAGCAGCGGATGGAAAAGGAAGCCTCCCAGTACGGCCAGCAGAAAATGCAAACCGCCATCTCCGTGGGGGCGACCCTTCTAGGGGCGCTGTTCGGCAGGAAGGCGATGAGCGTCGGAACCGTCGGAAGGGCGACCACCGCCATGCGGGGTGTCGGCCGGGCGGCTCGGGAGAAGAAAGACATCGCCCGGGTGAAGGAGGATCTGGCCGCCCAGCAGAAGATGCTTCAGGACCTGGAGCAGGAGTTCCAGTCAGAGGTGGCTGCGGTGCAAACCGGCATCAACCCAACAAGCATGAAGCTGACCCAGGTAGACGTCCGGCTGCGGAAAAGCGATACCCTGATCGAAACCGTCGGCCTGCTCTGGACCCCCTGGCGGGTCGGTCCGGACGGCATCGCCGAGCCGATGTTCGATCTGAACCAGGGGTAGAAGCGGTTCAGGAATCTTCCGATTCGGCGGCGCCCGCCCGGTGCCGCCGTCCCGGCAAGGTACGCAGGATAACCGACGACCGGCCCGAAGTTCGGCCGCCGGAATCGAACCGGTTGGAGGTACAATGCCCCCACCATGCAACCGCTGCAAGAGTTATCCACCAGTTTTCGAGAGTATCTGCCGTTCCTGGTCGGCGTGGCGCTGGTCTGCCTCGGCCTCTGGGCCGCCAACTACGTGCTGCTGCAGCGCAGGAAGGATCTGGGCGCCGAAGCCCAGCGGCCCCGGCAGATCCTCATGCTGGCTCTCACCGCCCTCGGCCTGTTCCTGCTGCTCCTGGTTCTCCCCATGTCCGAAGGAACACGGGGGAGCCTGCTCAGCCTGATCGGACTGGTGCTCACCGGCGTCATCGCCCTTTCTTCCACCAGCTTCGTCTCCAACATCATGGCCGGCCTGATGCTCCGCGGCATCCGCAGTTTCGGCCCCGGCGATTTCATCGGCGTCGCCGAAAAGTTCGGGCGGGTGACCGAGCGGGGCCTCCTCCACACCGAGATTCAAACCGAAGACCGTTCCCTCACCACCTTCCCCAACTTCTACCTGGTCTCCAACCCGGTGCACGTGGTCCGGCGCTCCGGAACCATCCTCTCCTCCACCGTTTCCCTCGGATACGACCTGGACCGGGAGCGGATCGAAAAGCTGCTCTTGCAGGCGGCGGAAGCGATCGGCCTGGAGGAGCCGTTCGTCCGGATCCTGGAGCTGGGCGACTTCTCCGTCACCTACCGGGTCTCCGGCATGTTCAAGAACGTCCGCCGGCTGTTCACCGCCCGCTCCGATCTTCAGAAATCGGTATTCGACACCCTCCATGCCGGCGGTGTGGAGATCGTCTCCCCCCATTTCATGAACCAGCGGCGGCTCGCCCCCGAGAAGAGGTTCATCCCGTACGGCAGCCAGCCCAAACCGAAGGCGGCCAGCCAGGCAGTCGAGGCCCCCGAAGACCGGATTTTCGACAAGGCGGAGGAAGCCGAAGAGCACGAGAAGATCAAACAGGCCCAGGCGGAGCTGGTTCGTAAACTCCACGAGTTGCAGAAGGAACGGAAAGCGGCCGAGGAACCGGACTGGGAACGGTTGGACAAGGCGATCGCCACACTGGAAGCCAGGGTGAAGGAACTGACGGAAGAGTTGGATAACTACCACCCAACGGATGGGAACGATTGAGAGCGATTCCGGGGATCGGGTTTTGTTTCCTGCTCCCGGCGGCGCCCCTCCTGGAAGCGGAGACCGAAACTGTTTTCTTTCAGGAAACATCGAGCCGTTGTTCAGCTTGGCCCCAACGTGACCATCATTCGCGAGTAAAAACGCGTCAGAGTGCGCCAGGCCTGGTCGCACGTAGCCTTCAACT
>CAZZIV010000366.1:0-2206 GCA_964654385.1 uncultured Acidobacteriota bacterium
CGGCCTACGTTTTCAGCAACATTACAGGTCTTCCTCCCGGCCTGGTCGCCGACGGCGAAGGCAGAATTACCGGAACGCCGACCGCTCCGGGGAGCTACACCGTTACCTTCGATTTCGACGACCACGACCTGGCCACGCCGGCTGTGTCCGGCGCCTCAATGCCGTTGATCGTACGCCCGGAGAACAACGATTGTTTTTCGTCCCTGGTCGTCTCCGACGGCGCGACCGTGTTCGACAGCTCCTACGCGACCACCGACGGCCCCGACGAGCCGGCCGTGTGCGATTTCTTCGGCTACAGCCAGGTCGATTCGGATCTCTGGTTCTGCTACACCGCCACATGCACAGGCACGCTGACCGCCGCGACCTGTTCCAGCGGCTATGACACCAAGCTGGCCGTCTACGACGGCTGCGGGTGCGATGCCGAGCCGCCCGCCGACGCCTGCAACGACGATTTTTGCGGCGCCCTGGCCTCGGTGGACACGCCGGTCACCGCCGGCCGGGAGTACATGATCCGGGTCGGAGGTTACCAGGGCGCCACAGGCAGCGGTCAACTGGACCTGACCTGTACTGGAGATCCTGCAGGCGCATGCTGCACCGATGCAGGCTGTGTGATCACGACCGCCTCCGACTGCGGAGTACAGAACGGTGCTTTCCAGGGCCAGGGGAGTACGTGCACGCCCGACACCGACAACGACGGGGTGATCGACGCCTGCGATTCCTGCCCGTTCGACAGCGCCAAGACCGTCCCCGGCCAATGCGGTTGCGGCGTTTCCGAAATCGATCTGGATGCGGACGGCATCGCCGATTGCAATGACGACGACGATGACGGCGATGGCTATACGGATATCGTGGACTGCGATGACCAGGTTTACGAAACATTCCCGCTGGCCTCCGAAACCAACGACGGCAGGGACAACCAGTGTCCGGGCGATCCGGGCTTCGGCCTGGTGGACGAACTGGACTGCTGCCTCGTGTTTTCCAACCCCTCGAGCAAAGCTGAGTTCTCCTGGCCCGGCCAGGCAGGCGCGACCGGGTACGACGTGGCCCGTTCGGACGGTCCCGGGTTTACCGCCTGCACGATGAATCAGACGGCCAACAGATCCTGGACCGACTCGGCGGTTCCGCTTCCGGGAAACGGGTACTACTACATGGTCCGCGGAGGGTCGCCGTACACCGGAAGCTGGGGAGCCGATTCCCAGGGCGCGGAGCGGCAGTCGGTCTGCCCTTAGCCTGCGGCGGTTCCGTCGTTCAGGAACGATGCCTTCCGGATCGGAACCTCCGGATTGCCCAAGCGGCGGCGATCGTTCCGAGAACCAGGAGCAAAACAAGAAGCGCGGCGCTCCGGTCTCGAAATGCCGCCGGGAAGGGTGGCGATTCGATCCGCAGGTCGCCGTCTCCCAGCACGACCAGGCCCGCCCAGCCGTCCGCCGCCATCCCTTCGGCCATCGCGTGCCGCTGGGCTTGGGCCAGCGCCTCGGCGACGCTCAGCCCACCGGCGATTCCCCGGGAAATCTGCTCGATCATTTCGGCGACCTCGTCATCGCGCAACGGCCAGAGGGAACCGATGACGGTACGGGCGCCTGCGAGAAAAAACGCGTGGGCCAGTCCCATCACCCCTTCTCCGTCCACGATCGATCCCGCCGCCGATCGGCAGCCGGACAAGATGATCAGCGGCCCGGATAAATCCAGGTTGGAAACCTCGTCGATCCGGAGCCACCCGTCTTCATCCCCGTCGTCGCCGGCGAGGAGAATTCCGCTCCGTTTCGGCTGCTCGGAGTCGATCAGAATATGCGTGGCGAAGTGCAGAACGGAAAAGGAAGAGAGATCCGCCCCTTTGAGCCGGCTTTCCCTCGCTTCCGAGCCGGTAAGGAAGGTACCGGCGCCGAACCTGCTGGAGAGTTCCTTCGCCTCCCGGCGGGCGGACGGCAGCGGACCCAACAAGGGAACGGTTTGGTTTGAGCCGGGCGGCGCGGCGCGCGCGGCGCCCCTTCACAGGACCGGCCGGTCAGCGCTTCTCGGTAGCAAGGACCTTCAGTGCCGTTGGGCCCGAGCCTTTTCGGTAGCAAGCCTTCAAGTCCGCCGAGCAGCGAGGCGGGCCCATTCGGAAGTGAAGCGGGCGCGCTCATGCATGGAGCTGGATTCATTGCCAGTTTGTTCACGGGCCGTGCTGGATGTCGATCTACTCAACGCCGAGGAACCCGGCAAA
>CAZZIV010000367.1:0-2174 GCA_964654385.1 uncultured Acidobacteriota bacterium
CAAGAGACGCCGCCCTGGCCGGATTCGAGTTGAACATCCGGATCGTTCCCGGCGATGTTCCGGTCCGAGCCTCCGGCGATCCTGACCAGGTCCGGAGAGCGTTCGAGAACCTGGTCCGGAACGCATGGGAAGCGGGAGGAGAGGGCACCACCCTGACCATCACCGGCGGAATTCTGGAAAACGGAGCCCCCTGGATCGAGTTCAAGGACGACGGTCCCGGCATCCCTCCGGACGACCTGCCCAAACTGTTCCAGCCGTTCTACACTACCCGTCCGTCGGGCACCGGGCTGGGTTTGGCCCTGATCCACAGGATCATGGAGACCCATGGAGGAACGGTGGAGGTGGAGGGCCGACCGGGGGAAGGGGCAGCTTTCCGGCTCGCGTTTCCGGCGATGAACGCCACCCGGCCCGCTGCGACCGGGGAAGAACTACAGGGAGACGGAAACGATGGCCCATGTGCTGATCGTCGATGACGAATCGAACGTTCGAAAAGTGCTCAGCACCCTGCTGGAGCAGGGAGGCCACCGGACCAGCCCGGCGAAGGACGCCGACCAGGCCCTCGACCTGGTCCGGGCCCAGGATCCGGACCTGGTCCTGACCGACCTGCAGATGCCCGGCATGAGCGGGATGGAACTGCTGGCGTCCGTTCGGGCCGACTTCCCCGAGATCCCGGTGGTGATGCTCACCGCCCACGGCAGCATCGAGGCGGCGGTGGAGGCGATGAAGCTCGGTGCTTTCGATTTTCTCACCAAGCCGTTCGACCGGGACCAGGTGCTGGAGGTGATCGACAAGGCGGTAGGGCAGGCCGAGCGATCCAGGCTGGAGTGGCAGGACGGGTGCGGCGAGGACGACTGCGGCCTGGTCGGATCCTCCCAGGTCATGGACACTCTCCGGCGGACGATCCGGAAGGTGGCCGACAGCCCGACCACGGTCCTGGTCACCGGTGAAACCGGCACCGGGAAGGAACTGGTGGCCGATGCCCTCCACCGGCTGTCGAACCGGGCGGACCGGCCGCTGGTGAAGATCAACTGTGGCGCCCTTCCGGAGAACCTGGTGGAATCGGAGCTGTTCGGCCACGAGCGGGGCGCCTTCACCGGCGCCGAACGGACCCGGCCGGGCCGGTTCGAACTGGCCGACGGCGGCACCCTGTTCCTGGACGAGGTGGGGGAACTCCCTCCCCCGGTGCAGGTGAAGCTGCTCCGGGTGCTCCAGGAACAGGTGGTGGACCGTGTCGGTGGTAGCGCGCCGCTGAAGGTGGACGTACGGCTGGTGGCGGCGACCCATCGAAACCTGAAGGACGAAGCGAGGGAGGGCCGGTTCCGAGAGGACCTGCTCTACCGGTTGCAGGTGGTGGAACTGCACGCCCCCGCCCTCCGGGAGCGCCCGGAGGATATCCCGGAACTGACAAGGTTCTTCCTGGAGCGGCAGGCGGAACGGCTCCAGCGTCCCCGGCCGGAGATCGGCGAATCGGTGCCGGCCGCCCTGGCCGCCCTGGAATGGCCGGGGAACGTGCGGGAGCTTCAGAACGCCGTGGAACGGGCGGTGCTGCTAGGCGACGGGCCGGAACTGACCCTGGAGGATTTCCTTCCTGAAACAGGAGGCGGCGCAGAACCGGCCGGTGGAGCGGTGCCGGGGAACGGCGACCTGAAAACCGCCGCACGGGCCGCGGCGGCGGCCACCGAACGACGGATGATCGCCGAAGCGCTGCGCGAGACCGGCGGGAATGTCACCCAGGCGGCGGAACGGCTGGGGCTGTCACGAAGAGGGCTTCAGCTCAAGATGAAGGAGCTGGGATTCCGGTAACGGACGGCGATCTGCACTCCCTCTACCGGAATGCGTGATCCCGGGACTGGAGGCCGTCAGGACGCCCTTCGAACTCCCACAGCGATCATGGACAGCTTCGAACTGTATCGGCCCGTAAAGCGGTTCCCCAGGGACCGGCCAGGCAGGTCGTGGCGTGACCGCGTACCTGGTAGTACCAGCCGGTTCCTACGGCGGGTACTTCCGCGTCCGTGACTGCCGTACCGGAGATCCGACTTCCAAAACAATCGGCCCAACGATCCTTCTCCATCTGTTGGAGATCCGAAAGACCGACCCTGGCGATATTCCTCCACCCCACGGTTTCCTTGGACACCTGATTGGGGGATGATCGTCCCCCCGAAGGAGGTGTACCA
>CAZZIV010000368.1:0-2136 GCA_964654385.1 uncultured Acidobacteriota bacterium
ACAGAGAGATGTGTGGCGCGCGAGGCGGGAGCGGCCCGGGTCGGCGCCGACTTCAACCGCAAGCCGCATTCGAGGCGTGGGGATGACGCGGCTGGCCAGCCCGGGTGACGTGGGCGGCGGCCGCTGCCGGCTGGGCTGGAGCGGCGCCTCGGAGCAGGTTCCGGTGGGGATGGCGGGCCGATTCGGGCCCGCCCATATTCGGGTCTGGAGCGGTCGGCCGGAGCCCGCTATCATCACGAGACACGGAGGCGATCATGGCGAATCTCAACAAGGTCTTCCTCATCGGGCGATTGACGCGGGACCCCGAGCTGCGCTACACGCCCGGCGGGATGGGGGTCACCGAGTTCGGACTGGCGGTCAACCGGGTCTACACCACGGCGAACGGCGAGAAGCGGGAGGAGACCTGCTTCGTCGACGTGAACCTGTGGGGGCGGCGTGGTGAGATCGCCACGCTGGACCACCACCAGGAGCCGTGGCTGGTTCAGGTTTCGCCAGACCTGGCCCAGACTATCCGCTGAGCCATGGAAATGGATCCAGATTTCTGGACCGCTACCCGGCCAATCGGCAGGGACGAACACATTCACCGACTCACCCTTGCCCGTAAATCCCATCTGGCGGCTGATGTCAAGACGCAGGCTGTCCGCGGCCAGTAGGGGCAGGGCCAGGACAATCAGCAGTAGCATTCTCCGCAAGGGGTTCATCCCTGTGTCGACTTTTTCTCGAGAATGCTGTTCATTTTATCCGACATGGTTTGGATCCGGTCGGTACGAGTTCCGATCTGTAAATTCGTATGGACCCTGGGCACCCCGCGTGCATGGACGATGCGATGGCAGTTCTTCACCGCCTCCATGATGGTATCCCATTCCCCTTCCAGGTTCGTGGCATTGGCGTGGAGTTCAACTTTCAGGTCTGTCGTTTCCAGATAATCCATACAGGCCGCCAGATGTCCGGAAAGCGATATCTCTCCCCCCAAAGGAATGAGCGTAAAGGTGGCGATTGCATGCATGCCGTCAGCGATGGCTGAATCCGCCCCAGTTGCCTCCATTCAGGTCCGCTTTGGCAATTTCCCTGTCTTCCTTCTTCTCGATCTTGCGCATGGCCTCCCAGGCCGCCTCGAAGAGGGCTTCCGCTTCCTCATGTCTTCCCTGGACCGCAGCAGCCCGGGCCTGGGCCTCGGCGGAGTAGAAGCGATCGAAGTCTTCCATCTGATCGGGATATTCCCGGGTCAGTTTCTCACATTCAGCGGCATAGTGATCGGCACTTTCCCCCATCTCCAGTTCCGCATAGACCCTGGCCAACATCCAGTTGCCCCTTTGGCAGTTGACCTCTTTACCGGCCACGACCCAATGGATATGGGATGCGTGGGCAGCATGCCGCATTTCATCATCCTCCTGTGGTGTTCGCTTTTCCTGCTCCAGGAGGTCCCAGACACGGTTGTTGAACCGGACCCCGAAAAAATGGTGGGCTTCCAGGGGGGTGAGGCGCTCTGGTGTGTTCATGTACCCTGACTCCCTTAGTCGATAATTTTCACGTAAAGATAGGCGTCATGGAAGGATTCGCCCAGTTTTAGCTTCATTTTCAGAACACCCTCCCGATGATACCCGCATTTCTCTGCAACGCGGCGGCTGGCATGGTTTTCCATTGCCATGACGATCTCGAAACGCCGTGTATCCAGATTCTCCCTGGCGAAGGATTCCGCCAACCCCACTGCCTGCGGGGCGATTCCGTGTCCCCAATAGGACCGGTCGACAAAATAACCGATTTCGGCACAGTGGGTGTGACGTTCATCAGGAATGATGCCGACAGCGCCGACAATCTTTTCTTCCTGCAGGATGCTGAAATTGTAGGCGCGGCCCAGCAGGCGTTTTTCCTGGCTGTTTTCCAGAAATAGCCGCTCCGCTTCCAGGGAAGGGGGGGCCGCCATGAATTCGAAGTCTCCCGCGGTGAGGATCCGGAAAAAATCCCGGTCATCCTGGGGAGATTGATCCCGAAGCTGAATGTGGAGCGGCTGGTTCAAGCAGCTTGTTCTAGCCGGGATCCCCGAGACCCGCTTCATAGAGCCGGTAAGGCGACTCCGTCATTCCAAGCTGTACGTATGTCTCCCGGGCGGTCCGGTTGTCCTTTTCCACGTAGAGG
>CAZZIV010000369.1:0-2058 GCA_964654385.1 uncultured Acidobacteriota bacterium
TGAAGTTAGACAGAAGACTGGTCGTCTCTGTCCTCCCGCCCCCGCTGGGAAGCAAGACCCCCGTCCGCACCCCATCACGGACCGCCACCGTTCCTCGAGCCGTTCGACCATCCCCGGGCCGAGCCGGCCGACCCGGGAGCCAACGGGGATCACAGCCTGTGCCCCGAAGGCGCCCCCACCCGCTCCTACAACGTGCATGCCATCCAAACCGAGATCCCGGTCACCGACTCCCTCACCGACCGATACGGGATGATCTACGTGCTCAAGGAACACGAGGAGCAGGCTCGCCGCGACCCCGAATACAAGGTGCCGCTGGCGATCCGGGCCAACCAGGGTGACTGTGTCGACATCTTCTTCGTCAACGAGTTAACCGGCGAAGACGATCCCAGTGACCGCCCCAACCTGATCAAGACCAACATCCACATCCACTTCGTGCAGTTCGATGTGATGGCATCCGACGGGGTGATCACCGGCTCCAACTTCGAGCAGGCCGTCCGTCCCTTCGCCGCCGAGGGAGTGAGTTCGGGGCTCACCAGTGATGCCGAGGCGGGCGCAGTCTCCTTGGAGGTGGACGACGCCTCGATCTTCCACGTCGGATCGGCGGTGGCGGTCGGCATCGACCAGCGCGACGGCGTGGTAGAGACCGCCGAGATCGCTTCCATCCGGGGGAACCTGTTGACGTTCAAGTACCCGTTACAGAACCGCCATGAGGCCGGACAGTTGGTCAGCGGTGAGTTCGTCCGGTACCGCTGGTACGTCGCCCGCCAAAACGGCGCCATCTACTTCCACGACCACGTGGATGCGCTGGTGCGGTGGGGCCACGGTCTGTTCGGCGCTCTGATTGCCGAACCGCGGGGTGCCAGCTACCACGATCCGCAGACGGGGCAGGTGATCACCAGCGGGCCGATCGCCGACATCCACAACCGCGGCGAGGTGGTCCCCGGCCTCGAAGGCAGCTTCCGGGAGTTCGTCTTGTTCATGAACGACCGCAATCCACTGACCGGCAGCTCCTTCAATCTGCGTGCCGAACCGTTGCGGGCCGACACCGACCGCGGGCAAGGCGAACCCGACCTGGCGTTGAGCAGCGTCACCTACGGAGACCCGGCCACGCCGGTGCTGCGAACCTATGTGGGTGACCCGATAGTCCTCCGCCTGCTCACTTCTGCCACCGAAGAGATCCACCCCTTCCACATCACCGGCCACACCTTCCGCCAGGAGAGGTTCAGGGAGGATTCGCCGCCCATCACCTTCTTCGGAGTCGGTATTTCGGAACGGTTCAACGCGTACATCGCCGCCGCCGGCGGTGCCTCCGGCTCCGGCGGCGACTACCTGTATTACAACGGGGCGGAACGCCATTTCATGGAAGGCGCCTGGGGGATCCTGCGGGTTCACGACGCTCACCAGCCGGACCTGATGCCTCTGCCGGGCCGGGAGCCGCCGTCCGGCGACGGCTTCCCGTACCTGTCGGAGACGGGCCAGAGGCCTCCTCAGGCGCAGACGCACGGTGAGCCTTGCCCGGCCGACGCCCCCGGAAGATCCTTCCGCGTGTCCGCGATCGAGCGTCCCCTGGACTTCAACACCGAAGCGGGCCTGGTGCTCCCGACCGGCCGCATGTATGTGCTCGACGCCGACCGCCGGGCAGTCGAGAACGGAACCAAGCCTCCCGAGCCGCTGGTGATCCGAGCCAATGCCGGCGACTGCATCACGATCCGCCTCACCAACCGTTCCAGCCAGCCGGCGTCGCTGCATCTCGACAGCCCGACGTTCGATCCGCAGGGCTCGCTGGGAATCACGCTCGGTTTCAACCCGGGCCAGGCGGCAGATCCGGGCCGGAGCATCACCTACCGCTTCTACGCCCAGGAGGAACTGGGAACGGTGCTGATACGCGACTTCGGCAACCTTTTCCGCAACGCCCGCGAAGGGCTCTACGGCGCCTTGATCGTGGAGAAAGCCGGCTCTACCTACCACGATCCTTATACCGGAACCGAGATTGACGCCGGTGTGTCCGCCGTCATCCGCAATCCCGCCGACGGCGCCTTGCGCGAGTTCGTGACCATC
>CAZZIV010000370.1:0-2056 GCA_964654385.1 uncultured Acidobacteriota bacterium
GTTCCTGAAGCCGCAACACGGCGAGCGGGCCCGGCTGGCTCCCGGGAGTCGCTTGGCTTTCCAGGCCGTGCTCTCCGCGAATCTCCCGTTCGCCGGCGGAACGGTCGGACGGGGAGGCGAGTTGGACCGGCTGCTGGACCGGCTGTCGTCTACGGTGGAGTTCCGCACCCTCTTCTTCGCGAAAGATCCGTCTTTCCTCCCGGTGCTGGAGGATTGGCTGGAAAGCCGGAGGCGGTCGTGAGCCGCTCCCTGCAGGAGAAACTGGACAACCTCCCCCCGGAGCCCGGCGTTTACCTCTACAAGGGCGGTGACGGGGAAGTGCTGTACGTGGGAAAGGCGAAATCCCTCCGGAACAGGGTTCGCTCCTACTTCCAGCCCGGTGCCGTCCTGCCTCCGAAGACGGTGCGACTGGTTTCAGAGATCCGGGACCTGGAGATCATCCAGGTCGACACCGAAAGGGAAGCCTTGATCCTGGAAGCGAACCTGATCAAAAAAAACCGGCCCCGCTTCAACGTGATTCTCCGGGACGACAAGCAGTTTCCGTACTTGAAGCTGACCACCGGGGACGAATTTCCGCGGGTCGCCCTGGTCCGGCAGGCCCGGCTGGATTCCGACACGTATTACGGCCCCTTCACTCCCGCCGGAATCGCCCGCACAACCTTGAAGCTGATCCCGAAGCTGTTCCAGGTCGCCACTTGCAAGGAACGGTTCGACGGTCGCCGCCGGCCCTGCCTTTACTACCACCTGGACCAGTGCCTGGCTCCCTGCGCCGGTAAGACCGATCCGGAAGAATACGGGAAGGCGGTGCGGGATGTCCGCCTGTTCCTGGAAGGCCGGCACACCGAACTGAAGAAGGCGCTGAAGATTCGGATGCAGGAGAGCAGCGACCGCCAGGAGTACGAACAGGCCGCCCGATGCCGGGATACGCTCCGGACCTTGGAGGAGCTGGGCGTCCGCCAGCACATGGCCTCGGTCGGACTGGAACAGCAGGATTACCTGGCCTGCCGCCGGGAAGGAGGGAGGGTCGCCCTACAGTTGTTCCAGATGCGCGGCGGGAAGATCCAGGGACGCCGGGAGTTTTCGTTCACCGACGTGGAGGATTCCCCCGAGGCGTTCTACGCCGCGGTGTTGGTCCAGTACTACCTGGCAGCCGACCCTCCACCGGAGATCTATCTTCCTTGCCTGCCCGAGAACGCCCCGTTGCTGGAAGAATGGCTGTCGGAGCGGCGTGGCGGCCGGGTGAAATTGAAGGTGCCGGTCCGGGGAGTGAAACGACGATTCCTTCTCCTGGTGGAGAAGAACGCCCGGATCGCTTTCGAGAACCGTTTCCATGCGGGAAAGGACGCGGAAGCCGAGGCGCTCGAGGCGCTGGCGGCCGCCCTGGACCTGGAACGGCCTCCGTACCGGATCGAATGCTTCGACATCTCCAACATCCAGGGGACCGACCCGGTGGCATCCATGGTGGTTTGGGAGGAGGGGAAACCGGCCCGGAAGGATTACCGGACTTATCGGATCCGGTCGGTGTCCGGCCCCGATGATTTCGCCTCCATGGCGGAGGTGGTCAGCCGCAGGTATGCACGGCTCCTCCAAGAGGGCCGCCGTCTCCCGGACCTGGTGGTGATCGACGGCGGGGCGGGGCAGTTGGGCTCGGCGGTGCACGCGGCGGCGTCGGTCGGCCTGCCGATGCTCCGGATCGTCTCCCTGGCCAAGCGGGAGGAGGAGATCTACACCGGCGCCGGGCGACCACCGATCCGCCTGGACCGCCGCTCGCCGGCCCTTCGGCTCTTGCAGCGGATCCGGGACGAGGCCCATCGTTTTGCCGTGACCTACCATCGGAAGCGCCGGAAGAAGCGGACCCTTCGCTCGGAACTGACGGAGATCCCCGGGATCGGCCCGGTGACCGCCGCGAAATTGCTCCGGCGGTTCGGCTCTCTTCGGAAGGTCCGGTCGGCGTCCCGGGAGGCATTGGAGCCGGTCGCAGGGCGAAAGGTGGCCGACGCCGTCATCGAGCGGTATCGGCAGGGAAGAGAGCCGTCGTAAATCGCGGCCGCCGGCG
>CAZZIV010000371.1:0-2034 GCA_964654385.1 uncultured Acidobacteriota bacterium
GCAAGCGCGGTGTTGAACCCCCCGTCCCCCACCAGGAAAGCGGCTTTCAGCGGCCGGTCCCGGGGGATTGCCGCCTGAGGCTCCACCCGGTCCAGGCCTGTAGCCGGAGCCGGATCCCCGCAGCCGGTGACGACGAGCACCGGCAGCAGCGATAGAATCAGGATGAAATTTCGTGCCGGCATAACGAGTCTCCCTGCTTCAAGCCCCCGGTTTCAATCGTTCGCTCAGGAAATCGGCCACTTTGTCCAGGGCGATTCGTTCCTGGGAGAGGGTGTTCCGATCCCGCACCGTCACCGACTGATCCTTCGCCGTATCGCCATCGATGGTAAAGCACCAAGGGGTTCCTGCTTCATCCATTCGGGCGTACCGCTTCCCTATGTTCTGCTTCACGTCCAGTTGGCAGACGTATCGTTGGCGGAGATCCATGTAGAGTTTCCGGGCGGTCTCCGGCATTCCGTCTTTATTGACCAGGGGAAAGATCGCCGCGGTGATCGGAGCCAGCCGGGGATGGAAGTTCATGTAGACCTTGGACGGACGCTCCGGATCCGGCGTATACGCCTCGCACAGGAGCACCAGGACGCCGCGCGTCAGTCCGGAGGCCGGTTCGATTACGTGAGGGATGTATTTTTCGTTCCGCTCCGGATCGAAATGTTCCATCTTGGTCCCGGCGTGGGTTTGATGCTGTGCAAGATCGAAACTGGAGCGATGGGCGATCCCTTCCAGCTCACCGAACCCTTCTCCGCTGAACGGATACCGATATTCCACGTCGGCGGTTCCGTACCCCTCCTTCGCGTAGTGAGCCAGTTCCGCCTGTTCATGGTCCCGGAGCCGCAGCTTGTCCGACGTGATCCCCAGGCTTCGCCACCAGTCCATCCGGGTGTTCTTCCAGAATTCGAACCACATCCCCGCTTCGTCGCCGTGGCAAAACCACTCCATCTCCATCTGTTCGAATTCCCGGGAGCGGAAAATGTAGTTTCGAGGGGTCACCTCGTTCCGGAACGCTTTCCCGACCTGGGCGATGCCGAACGGCATCTTCACCCGCATCGTGTCCATCACGTTGCGGTAGTTCAGAAAGATCCCCTGGGCGGTCTCCGGACGGAGATAGGCGACGTTCTCTTCCCCGGAGGTCGCCCCCACGAACGTCTTGAACATCAGGTTGAACTGCCGCGGCTCGGTCAACGTCCCCGGTGTGGTGACGTCCGGCCCGATGATCCCGGCGTAATCCTCCGGCGGAAGACTCTCTAACGGGACGGTTTCAAAATCGTCCGCCGCCATCCCACGGGCGATTTTCTTCAGCCGTTTTGCCGGCGGCGGCTCCCCTTCCAGGAAGGCGATCTTCGGCCTCTCGCCGTTTTTCGGAATCCAGACCATCACCTGGTCGGCCCGGTAACGGTTCTTCGATTCCCGGCAATCGACCATCGGATCGTTGAACCCTCCAACATGCCCGGATGCGACCCAGGCGTTCGGATTCTGGATGATCGCCGTATCCAGGCCGACGATGGACAACGGCGCCCCGTCCGGACCGAGCGGCGGACAGAGCACCATGTTTCTCCACCAGTCGTCCCGGAGATTGTTCTTCAACGCGGTCCCGAGGGGGCCATAGTCCCAGAAACCGTTCAAACCGCCGTAGATCTCCGAAGCCGGGTAAATGAACCCCCGGCGTTTGCACAGCGCCTTGATCGCATCCATGGAAACCGGGCTGCCGTTTTCGCTCATGGCTGAATCCACCTTTCGGACCGGAGTTGAGGCGCTATCGTAGAGGAATCAGGAAAACCGCTCAACCTGGGCCGAACTCCCGGTATGATGAACTGGTCAGGACTCGAAACCGGGTCGCCACTGCACTGGAAGGAGAAGCCGATGCGAACCCTGTCCGCCATCCTGCTCACCGTCGTCTTGATTCTCGCGACTGCCGCCTGCGGATCTCCGCAGGAGCAGCCGGCAGCCCCAAATGCCGACGAATCGAAAGCCGAACTCGACTATGCCGACACCATTCACGACTCGCAGCAGGCACGGCCGGAGCACCTCACAAGCCGA
>CAZZIV010000372.1:0-2030 GCA_964654385.1 uncultured Acidobacteriota bacterium
CGGCGGGCGCGCCCCTCGCGTTCCGCCCGCCGTTGGGCGGAAAAGTAAAGCCCCCCCCCCGGGGCACCCGGGCCGGGGGGGCGGGGGGAGCCGCTCCCCGGCAGAATATCCAGCACCTGGACCGTTCCGCCCGCGGTTCCGTCACTCTTCCACAGCTCCACACCGGTCGCTCCATCGGACGCCGTGAAGAACAGGAGCCCGTTCACATCGGTCAGGAGCAGAGGGTTGGAGGAGCCGCTTCCGGCCTGGATATCCTTCAGCAGAACGGTCCCCGTCTCCGTGCCGTCGCTGATCCAGAGCTCTCTCCCTTCGCTTCCTGTGAACGCGTTGAAGAACAAGCTTCCACCGGAAACCGTCAGGAGGTTCAACCCGGAAGCCGGGGAGCCGGGGTTCACGTCTTTCACCAGGACGGTCCCGGCTTCGGTCCCGTCGGACTTCCACAGTTCCACGCCGAGAGCCCCATCATCGGCGCTGAAATACACCTCCCCCAGGAACGACCGGAAGGAAAACGGGGCGGAACCCCAGGCCCCTGGGTTGATGTCCTTGATCCGGTAGGTCCCCACCGTTGTGCCGTCGGACCGCCACAGTTCCGGGCCGGTGGTGTCGTCCTCCCCCTGGAACCAGACGAGGGTTCCATCACTGTAGAGACTGTTCGGGTTGGAACTGACGACACCCGGCCAGATGTCCTTCACCAGGCCGGTGCCCGGACCGGTCCGATCGGTCTTCCACAGTTCGGTCCCGATCGAACCATCGTCCGCCTGGAAAACGGCCACACCGGGTATCGTCGTGATGAGAGCCGGGTTGGATCCGGCGGACCCGGGAGCCAGATCCAGGAGGAGATTCGTACCTGCATCGGTGCCGTCGCTGGACCAGGGCTCCGCGCCGGTCGCGCCGTCGTCCGCCGAGAACAGCAACACCCCTTCCGAATCGGCCGCACCTGTGATCTGCGAATCGCTGACGCCGCCATGGATATCCAGCACCAGGCTTGTTCCCGCGGTCGATCCGTCGCTGGACCAGAACTCCCGGCCGACCGAGCCGTCGTCGGCGCCGAACCAGAGCACTCCGGATCCGGCGTCCCATAACGATCCAGGCGACGAGGAATCGAGCCCCACCCGAATATCCTTAACAAGGACCGTTCCGGCGGCGGTTCCATCGGAACTCCAGAGTTCCACACCGTCCAGGCCGTCGTCCGCCTGGAAATACAATCTTCCGCCGGACACGGTCAAGCCGGCCGGCACCGCGTCGCCGATCCCCGGGTTGATATCCTCCACCAGTACCGTGCCTCCGGTGGTTCCGTCGGTCTTCCAGAGTTCGAACCCGGTGACACCGTCTTCGGCCCGGAAGTACAGCTCGGTCCCCAGCACCGCCGGTTCGGAAACGGTGGAGCCGACGGAGCCCGGCTGAATATCCTTCACCTGCACCGTTCCCGAGGACGACCCGTCGCTCTTCCAGAGCTCGTCCCCGTCTTTCCCATCGTCGGCGGAAAAGAACAGTGTCCCGTTCAAGTCGACGAACTCGATCGGATACGAACCACCAGGACCGCTGTGGATGTTCTTGACCAGCACCGTTCCGCCGCCGGTTCCGTCGGTTTTCCACAGTTCGCGGCCGCTGCTCCCGTTATCCGCCGCGAAAAACAGAATCCCGCCGGACACCAGCAGCCGGGAGGGGCTGGACGAGGCCGAACCGGCGTAAATATCCTTCACCAGGACCGTCCCCGCCCCGGTACCGTCACTTTTCCAGAGTTCGACTCCGGAAGCGCCGTCCGACCCGGAGAAAAACACATCCCAGTTGAAAACGGCCAAATTCGCCGGCTGGGACGCGGAAGTTCCGGGACGAATATCCTTCACCAGGACCGTCCCCAGACCGGTTCCATCACTTTTCCAGAGTTCGCGCCCTTCCGACGGCGTATAGGCGCTGAAGTACAGTTCCGTCCCGTTTGCCAGGAGATGCAGAGGGGAGGACGCGGCGACCCCTGGAACGATATCCTTGACCAGCACCGTCCCCGCCTCGGTACCGTCGCTCTTCCATAA
>CAZZIV010000373.1:0-1989 GCA_964654385.1 uncultured Acidobacteriota bacterium
CTTGTTCTCACGCCTGGGCATCTTCTCCTTTTCCTGCAGCGGGCCGAAAGAGAGCGGTCGGCGTGTTGGATCAGCTGCGCCTTGCCGGTCGCCGTGGGGAACACCCGTCCCTCGAACAGCACCCTGGGAGCGTCCGGGTTCCGGACACCGCCCTGTTCCAGCCGTTCCAGCGTGATTCCCCGGCCGGACACTTTCTTCAGCAACCGTTCTTTCCACGCCCGGACCGGACGGTCGAACGGCGCGCCCAGGCCGACCCGGGGGGCCAGCGCCTGGACGATTTCATAATCGGTCTTCACCGCGCCCGGTTCGCCGGGAGGGCGGGTCACCGGCCGGACCTGGGCGATGTAGTGGTTCCCGTAGGCGCCGACCAGGTCGTCGTCCTCCAGCATGGTCGTGGTGGGGAGGACGATATCGGCGCACCGGGCGGTGTCGGTCAGGAACGCGTCCACCACCACGGTCAGTTCCCGGCTCCGGAGCGCTTCGATGGTGGCCCGGGAATCGGGCAGCATCGCCACCGGGTTCCCCAGGTCGACCCAGACCATTCGGACCGGCGGATCCGCCTCCAGGATCGACCGGCCCAGTCGGTACTCGGGGATTTTTCGCGGCGCGCCGCAGGAGGGGGACTGGAACGAGGTATCGAACGCCCCCCGGCGCTGAAAGTAGAAGGAAGCCCCGCCCCCGGGCACACCCAGGTTGCCGGACACCGCCACGAGAGCGTCGACGGCGCGAACGATGGCCGCGCCGTTCCTTCTCCTCTGCATCCCCCAGCCGATCTGCACGGCGGTCGGCCGTTCGGCGAACCCCTCGGCGAACCGAACCAACTCGGCCGGGGCCAGGCCGGCGACGGCGGCGTACTCCTCCAAGGTACGGGAGCGTACCAACGCTTCATATCCTTCCAGGTGATCGCAATAGTCCCCGGCGTTCGGATCGACCCCTCCGTTTTCAAACAACCAGAGGGCGGCGCCCAGGGCCAGGGCCAGGTCGCCGCCGGCTCGGGGCCGGAGAGATAGATCGGCGGTTTTCCCCACGCGGGTCGGGAGCGGATTGACGCTCACGATCCGGGCGCCGGCGCGACGGGCCTCTTCGAGCACCGGGACCAGGTGAACATTGCTCACGTGAGGGTCCTTCCCCCACAACACGATCGTACGGCTGTTCAACAGGTCGTCCAGGTCGCTGCTGTCGGAGACGCCGAAGTCGGCTCCCTGGGCCGTTTCCCCCGCTCCGCTGCAGATATCGCCGTCTTTCACAGCCACCGGCCCGAAACGCTCAAAGAAGTAGTCGGTGACATGCTTCATCAGGCCGAGGGAACCGCCGGAGCGGTAATGGAGAATGGAACCGGGTCCCGACTCCTTTCGAAATCTCAGCATGTCGGCTGCGATCCGGTCCAGTACTTCATCCCAGCCGGCGGAGCGGAGTGAGTCCCCCTCCCGAATCTTTGGAGAGGTCAGCCGGTCCGGGCTGTACTGACGCTCCAGGAACCGATGCGTCCGGTAGCAGAGAAAACCCCGGGTCACCGGATGATCCGGATCGCCGGTCAGCTTCGCCACCCGTCCGTTTTCATCCACGTACGCGAGTATGCCGCAGCCGTCGGGGCAATCCCGGTTGCAGGCGGTTCGAATTGCCGAGGTGCTCATGTCCACCCTCTCCCTCCGGGAAAGGGTATCGTACGCCGTTCCAAAAAGCACCTTCGTTCCATCGGCCGGCGGCGGCCGGTTTCCTCGAGCGACGCCGGATCGTGCATAATGCCGCCATGAGCCTTTTGAACCTCGGTTCCCTGGCCGGCTGGTGCGTCCTGGCGCTCCTGGCCTGGTTCGTCGGCGGCTGCCGGCGACCGGTCCCCTGGAAAACGGTGGGAGGGGCCACCGGCCTGATCTTCCTTCTCGGCGGGCTGGGTTTTCTGGTCCCGCCGACCCGGACGCTCCTGCTCTGGATCAAATACGGCATACTTGCCCTGCTGGGCGCAGGGGCTGGACGCTCCCTCTCCGCCAG
>CAZZIV010000374.1:0-1980 GCA_964654385.1 uncultured Acidobacteriota bacterium
GATGACGGCAGTTTCGGCTCCGCAGTAGGTGCTTCATGCATAAAGCGGGTTAAGGTCGCGAATCGCGAGGACGCCCGAGATGACGGCAGTTTCGGCTCCGCAGTAGGTGCTTCATGCATAAAGCGGGTTAAGGCAGTTCGTCCGCGGTCCCTCCGCTGTTTTCTGCCACCACCAGCCAATAGGCCGGGGCACCGTTCAGCACCTCGTCCTGGATCACGCTCCAGGGTTCGGTGGAAAGGCCGGTCCGGATGAACCCGCCTGACGGATCGGCGGACCTGTACACCCGGTACAGCGTGGCCATGTCGTGGGAACCGTCCACCGGCGGGGCGGCCCATTCCAGGCGGACGTTCACCCCGTCGTGGTCGACTCTCAGCGTGTCGCCCACCCGGTTGGGAGCGACGAGGGCGGGAGCGGTGAAGCTGTCGCATTCGATCCGGTTCCCGGTGAGAGAGACTTCGTCCACCAGGAGTTCCACCACCGAATCGAGGCTGATCGCCGCCTGGTCTTCGGCCTGGAAACGAACCTGCAGACCGGGGCCGAACGCCGACAGGGGCAGCGGGATCGACCTGGCCGTCCAGGCCGGCTCGCCGCTCACCAGCTCTTCCAGCATGTTCCAGGTCGTCCCGTCCCGGCTCCATTCCACCCGCATGAAATCGGAGGGCGGAATCGTGATGGGGAACGAGTAATACCAACGGGAATAGTCGAGGTTCAGCGACTCGAAATCGGTGGCGTCGAAAACCGGAGAGGTGAGGGTGGAGTCTCCTTCGTCCACGTCGTCGGAACTGTTCGGCCCTGGACCGTTCCCGGTCACCCAGGCGTTCACTCCCGGCGCCGCCGTCACGTCGTCATCGGGCTGCACGATGTTTTTGGACGAGTCTTTCACCTCCCGGGGGTCGTCCCGGACGAACAGGCCGGTGACGGCGGTGCCGGCGGCGGTCCAGCCCTGGTCGGTCTCGAAATCGTCCACGATCAGCTGCCGGGCGAACGGAGATCCGACCCGCAGACTGAACTTGCTCACCGACTCCCGGTCGTTGTATCGGAGAAGCAGCGAGAACTCGATCGGGTAATTGCAGCCTTCGTCCACTCGAACCGAGAAATGAGGCGCCGTGGAAACTCCGGTGCCCAGGGCCGGGATATCCGCCCAAACGGCGTAATCGTGGACCAGGCTGACTCCCGGCGTGTCGGTGGCCAGGAACCCTCGGATATTCGTGGCGGGCCGGTCATCGAACTTGTTCTCCAGGGTCACTTGCAGAGTCACGATCTCCCCGGTGTCCACCCCGCCGTCCCCGTTCCCGTAATTGGGGTCGGTGTCCACCACCGAGGCATCCTTGAACGAAAGGCCGAACACCGCGTCCACGGCTGCGAAGGCGTCCACGCGCCCCTGACCGTAGATGTTGTCTTTTCCCGGATCGCCCAGGTCGATGGACGTATCCATCAGCACCTGCTTGATCTCGTCGTGGAGCAGCCCCGGGTTCGCTTCCATCATCAAGGCCACGGCCCCGGCCACGTGGGGCGTCGCCATGGAGGTGCCGCTTTTCGTGGAATAACCGCTGCAGAAATTATGACTGACCGTGCCGACGCCCGGGCCGGAGACGTCCGGCTTCACCAGGCCCGGAGGGTAGGGATAATCGTTGTACGGGGCCACCGTCTCCCAGCTCACCGGCCCCCGGCTGGAAAACCCGGCGATGGCATCGTTGCAGTCCACCGCGGCCACGGTGATGACCCGGGGCACGTCCCCCGGCGTCCGGATATTGTCCGGCTCGTTCCCCGACCCTTCGTTCCCGGCGGCGATCACCATGGCGGTGCCCGCCTCGATGGTGTTTTCGGAATTCTGCCGCCAGGTCGCCCGGTCCGGGTTCTGGTTGTGGGGCCAGCCCAGGCTCATGGAGATCGAATCGGCGCCGTTGTCGGCGGCGTACTGCATGCCGCTCCAGACGCTGACCTCGTCAGCGAAGGTCAGGCCGACCCGGATGATCATGA
>CAZZIV010000375.1:0-1973 GCA_964654385.1 uncultured Acidobacteriota bacterium
TTCTACTCGGCAGTGCAGGCCGGGGGGGGGGGCGGGGGGGGCGGCGGCGGGCGGCGGGGGGGCGCGGGGCGGGGGGGCGGAGCACCGGGACGGGACGGGGCGTACCGACGCCGCCGTCTGTGCGCCGCGTCGGCGACCGCGCCGGCAGAGCCACACCTGCGCGCGGGGCACAGTGCGGATTTCGACCTGGACTCCCGCCGGGGCGGCGTCTCTGGCGACCTGGCCCGCCACCGCGATCAGGTCGACCGGCTCTCTGCGAGGCGACCGGGGACGGGCGTACTCCAGGAACTCGCCGACCACCCGGCCCAGCCGGTCCGATTCCTCGTCGATCACCTGGAGCATCTCTTTCGATGGGTCGGGAGAAGCTGCCGGATGGATCGCCTGGGAGGCGCCTCGAATCGCCGCCAGCGGGTTCCGGATCTCGTGGGCCAGGCCTGCGGCCATCTCTCCCACCGCCGCCAGGGCACGCCGCCTCTCGGAGGCTTCCAGGGCTTCCAGCCGCTCCAGGCTGGCGACCGCCTGCTGTCCGACCGCCTGGATCGACGCGGCCAGGTCGGCGGTGACCCAGTTCCTGGGGATCCCACCGACTCCCAGCCAACCGCGGAGCGGTTCGTCGGCGAACAACGGAACCAGGATGGAGAACGTTTGCTCGTGCAGCCAGGCCAGCACTTTCCGGGCCCGGTCCCGGCGGTCGGCCCGGTCCGATTCACGGATCTCATCGGCCAGTTGGACCGGGTGCAGCGGCCGACGGTCCTCCTTAAGGAGGGAGGGAACCGGATGGTCCGTCGGTACCGGCGACCGGTTTCGATCCGGCCCGGTGCTCCGGCCGAGGGAACGGGGATGAAAGGGGGCGTCCTTTCCGCCGCCTATCAGGTAGAGGACCACGTCCGCCCCTTCCGGAAGCGCCTTGCGCCCTTCTTCCAGGAACCGCCAGAGCTGGTCGGGGGAATGGGCGTCGGGCACCCTCCGGCTGCCCTCGAGGACCGCTTCGCTCGCCGGGTTCGGCCGGGCCAGCAGGTCCCGGGCGCCGGCCAGCAGAACACGGGTGGTGGCGGGAAGCAGAAACATCGCCAGAAGCGAGACCGCCAGGAGAGGGAGGAAGCGGGGGCCGGTCCATTTCAATACGCCGGCAAGGAGCAGGGCGAACACGCTGGCGCCGGCCAGCAAGGCGACCGCCTGGGCCAGGAACCGGTCCACGTCCAGGAAGCGGTAGCGGAGGACCATGGCGGCCACCACCAGCAGGAAGAGGATCAGCGAGACCGGCCCGAGCTTGGGAAAGACCAGGACCTCCCTGGAGTAAAAGTCCGAAAGACCGCCGATGCTCACCAGGGTGGCGGCGACCGTCAGAAGGCGGAAGGCGCGGCGCTCCGGCCCGGCGGGAAGCCGCAGCGCTTTCCGCAGCAGGATCGCCAGGGCCAGCAGAAGGATGGCTCCGAGCAGCAGAATCGCCGCGGTGTCCCATTGTCGATCGATCGGTCCCCGGCGGAAGCAGGCCGCAAGCCAGAGCCCGGCGGCCAGCGAGTAGGCCGAGGCCAGGAGATAAACCGGAAGCCTCCTGCGGGGCCAGCAGAGGGAGAGGCTCAAGTGAAGTCCCAGCGGAGCGGAAAGGCAGGATCCGAACAGGAACAACCGTCTGCTCCAGGCGCGGCCTTCGATCGGAAACACCCCGGCCTGGTTGGCGGCGACTCCGAGGGTCCAGAGCGCCATGGAACCGCACAGCGCCGCGAACAGCCGGTTCCTCCGCCGTGCCGGGTCGGCGGCCAGGGCGGCGGCGCCCATCACCAGGGCGGCGATCCCTGCGGACAGATGAAGTTGGGTGGTGATGGCGCTCCCTCGATTCTACCCTTTCGACCGGGCCTCCGTGGGATTCGGCGTCGGCTTTCCAGCCGGGATGTGAGTTTATCCGCTAGCTTCCATGGGACCAGCGATGGAGTGGAGCAGGTGGTGACAGCGGACGTGATGGTATAATTTGA
>CAZZIV010000376.1:0-1962 GCA_964654385.1 uncultured Acidobacteriota bacterium
CCGCTGAAGTCCAGGTCGCCGTCGGCCTGGGTGGCGTCGGCCGTGGTGGGGCAGTTGTCCTCCAGGTCTCCCACGCCGTCCAGGTCGTTGTCGCCGTTGACGGTGGCGCATGGAGTGGACGGAACCACGTCTCCTCCGGACGCGAACTGGGAGGCGACGCTCTCGCCGCAGATGTTCACCGAGGAGACCAGGTAATAGAACCCTTCATTCGTGAGAGGCAGGGCGTTGTCGATCGCCTGCCCGGTCAATACCTCGGTGACGAGGCAGCTCTCATCGTACGTCCACGCCGAGGGGGTGGTGAAATTGCCGCGGTAAAGGTTCGCCGCCCGGCCCTGGTAGGGTGAATTCCAAGAGAGAACCAGGTCGGCGCCGGATCCGTCCAGGGTCAGGCTGTTTCCGATCGGGTCCGGCAGTTGGCTCACACCGACCGTCAACGGCGCGCAGTCGTTCACGTCCAGGACGCCGTCGTTGTCGTCGTCCGGATCGGTGACGTCGGGCAGCCCGTCGCCGTCGGTGTCCACGCCGAACTCGTAGGCGCCCATATCCACACGTGCGACGGTGTCTCCGTCGCCGTCCTGGATCCGGGCGAAGCCGTCCAGGTCCAGGGAATCGGCGTCGGCGTCGTTCCCGGTGTCGATCGCCGGGCTTCCCGACTGCAACCGGAGGTCCCGGGTCGCCACGTCCGTGCTCACGAACAGCGGATCCTGGGAAATGGTTCCGTTCACGCCGATGTAGTCGGTGTCGGTCTTGTCGCCGCCTACCTCGTTCGGGGTGTACGAGGCGGTGACGGTGTTCCCTTGAATGTCGTTGTACCGGACCACCGGGTACGCCTGGTAGACGTACAGGCCGCCGCCGTCGATTTCGGCGTAGTTCAACGCCATGATCGTGTTGGTGATCGTCGGCTCCTGTCCGGGGGTCTCGGTGTAACTTACGCTGATCCCGCCGCCGTACACCGCCGTGTTTTCCACCATCGTGTTGTTGGCGATGTGGAAGTAGGTGGTGCCGGTCTGAATCCCGCCCCCGTCGCCGGCCTTGTTGTACTGGAACAAGTTGTCGGAGATGGTGCCGAAGGAGGGGATGAAGCCGCCGTTGATAAACCGGGGGCCGCCGGCGATGCCGCCGCCCTGGTCGGTGCCGTCGTTACTCTCGATGGTGTTCCGGGTGATCACCGGGGCGGTGGGAAGGGTGTTCAGCGAATAGATGGAGATCCCCCCTCCGGAGGCGATCTGATTGGCGGTGGCCTGGTTCCCGGCCCGGTTGTTCCGGATGGTGTTCCCCTCGATATGGGGGATGGTGTTCAGCCCGGCGTAGATCCCTCCGCCGTGGGAGTGGGACGGTTTGCTGCTGCTCCCGGCGGGGGCGTCCAGGATGTTGTCGGCGATGACGTTGTTGGTGATGACCGGTTCGGCGGACGGGTTGCCGTAGTTGGCGAAGATATAAACACCGCCGCCGTACCAGACCTTGGGACTGTTCGGGTCGGCCGGGATGTTTCCTGAGATTTCGTTGTTGGTGATGGTGGGGGAGCTTTCGCCGAAGACGAAGATACCGCCCCCCACCAGGAGGTCCGGATCCGGGTTGGGGAGATCCCGGAAGAAGCCCTCCCCGCCGGTGATGTGGAACCCTTCCAGCCGGTCGGAAGGGGATGGGCCGGGGTTGGGAGCGGTGGCGCTGATGAGGACCGTGGAGCAATGGGTGGTGGCGGTATTGAGGGTACAGTCCCGCTTGTAGCACTGCTGCCCGTTGCCGTCGATGGTGGTGACGGCGGGGCCGTCGGTGGAGATGATGCTGGTTCCGGCGAACAGGATGATCGATTCGTTATAGTAGCCCGGGCTGACCATGACGGTGCCGCCGATGTCCTTGATGTCGCACTCGGCGTCCATGATCTTGCAGTACGGGTCGGCCGGTGTGCCGGTGCCCGGCCCGGGGCAGTTGTCGTCGTCCACGTAGACGGTCTGCTGGGCC
>CAZZIV010000377.1:0-1913 GCA_964654385.1 uncultured Acidobacteriota bacterium
GCGAGCCGAAACGGCCGTCATCTGGGGCGTCCTCGCGATTCGCGACCTTGACGTACCGTACGAGTACGCCTGCGGCCGCGAATCGCTGCGGGTGTCCGACCTGACTGGCATCTTCGGCTCCTCGCTACGGTCCCTCATACATAAAGCGGGCTAGACAGCCGTCGGAGGTCGATTCGCCCGGATCTGTTTGCGTCCCAGGATCGTTTCCAGGCTCTTCCGGTGGGCCGGCGTGAGGGCCTGGAGAACGGCGTGAGACCTTCGGATTTTTTCACGTCGCATGATTTTCTGCACGGCAGTGGCGATCCGTTGCCGGATGAACGCGTCTTCCCGGCCGTAGATCCGGATCAAGTCCAGCAGCTCGTCCTTCTGCCCGATCATCTCCAGCGCGACCAGGATCTCCGGCTCAACCCGGTGGTCCTTGCGCCGCAGGTCTTCCCGCAGGTCCTGAATCGCCACACGGCTGCCGATCCGCGCCAGTTCCAGGTGCGCCTTGGCCCGGACACGGTGGATCAGCTCGTTCCTGGACGCGTCTCCACCCGGCCCGCCCCCCTTCCTTTCCCCGGTGTTGAGAATATCCCGCTCCAGGAGGTCCTTGAGCCGGTACGTCAGGGCGTTGACTTTCAGGGCGCCGATCGCCTCGACCAGGGTCAGGAGAGGAAGAGGCTGTTCCACCCATTCCAGCGCGTCACCGATCGGGCGGCCCCGCCTGGGTCCCAAGGCCTTCAGAACCATTCCGACCCGCGTGCAGTATTCCGGATCCTCCGATCGGCGGCACATTTCTTCGATCAACGGGCGGACGGCGGCGATCCCTTTCCGGGAGAGACGGTACAGCGCCTCGTTCCATTCGCCGTAATCGGGGGAGGCGAGGCTTTCCAGGAGTGCCTCCAGGGGAGGTTCATTCATTTTTCCCTGAAGGGAGCCGTTCTGAAGAGATCGGGCGAACCGGGCCAGTTTTTTCGCCGGATCCCTTTCCAGCTTGGCCAGGATCCCCTTTCTCATGGATGCTTTCAGCCGGGGAAGAAGAGCGCAGGCGGCCAGGCGGACCTCCTCAGGTTCCTCAACGTCGAGAAGAAGATCCAGGATCTCTCCCAACGCCTCCTCCTGCCCGGCTTCGTAGAGCTCGATGAGCGCCTGCACCGAGGCCAGCCGGACCTCCGTTCTCTCCTCGGTCCGGAGAAGCCGCCGAAGGGAGTTCACGGTTTCCACCGAAGGGAAACGGGCCAGTCCGTGGGCCGCCTTCTCCCGGATCCGAAGAGATTCATCCCGGAGCAGGGTGGTCAAGGGGCCCCGCCCGCGAGGGTCCCGGATCAACGCCAGAAGCTGGATCGCGTGCCCCCGGAGGCGGTTGTCGTCGCTCCCGAGGGCATCGATCAGGCCCTCGACCACCCGGGCGCCCAGGACCGACAACCGGGCCTTGGACGAGTCGATCTCGACCTGCTTCGAACTCGCCAGGCGGCTGATCAGCTCCTGGATCTCGTTGGACCGCTTCCTTCGTGTCATAATATTTCGATATCTGGCCCGATTCTTCCGGCGCGGTGTTCCGCCGGGAGCGAGACGGATTATCAGACGACAGGAGATCGAAGTCAACTTGAGGATGCGGAGTAAACGGATCAAGAGGGTCGCCGGGTTACTGGCGGCGGTCTTGCTGCTCTGCGGGTGCGATCTCGCGGAGCGGAAGGCGGACCGGCTTTACCGGGAGGCGACGGAACGGCTCGAGGCCGGGGACCTTGACCAGGGGGTCGCGCTTCTTCAGGAGGTCCTGGAGTCCTACCCGGATACGGATGCGGCCACCGAAGCCAGGAAAGAGATCGGACTGTACCGCGGTGTGGCAGGAGCGGTCCGGAACTATCCCAGGGCGAAGGCGCAGGAGTTGATGATCCGGATCGGCCGCCTCCTGGAGCCGCTCCGGGCGC
>CAZZIV010000378.1:0-1896 GCA_964654385.1 uncultured Acidobacteriota bacterium
TAATAATTACAGGATTGTCAGAGTTATCCGGTTTTTCGCCCTCGGCATCCCTCTTGGCGGGAGGCCCGAAAATCGAAGTAAACCACTCTAAATAAAAGAATTATACTCCAGGAACCGTTCGAGGATCGTCTGTGTATAGTTGGCACTTGCTTTGCTCTATATGCCCACGGGGGACGGAGCATAGTTATGGTTGCCCTTCGTGTGCGAGCGAGTAGAAGCAGATTCGCCAAAATCTCGGGAATTTACGGTATCCTGATGTTGATTCTCGGGTGTTCCGGGCTATCCCTGGCAGGCACTGTTTCCCTGGAATGGGATTCTGTGGTCGGCGCCGACGGATATCGCGTCTATTTTTCCACCACTGCCGGGCAATACGATCCCAACGACTACTTCCAGGTCGGCCGGGTCAGCTCAACGATTCTCACCGGTCTCCAGGACTGCACCACCTATTACCTGGCGGTGAAAGCGTTCAACTCTGCCGGCGAATCCGATTCCTTTTCCAATGAGGTTTCCGGCTGGGCCCGCCCGACCCTCCCATCGGTGGTGAACACTGTTCGTCAGGGTTCCCAGGTAACTCTTGAAATCAACGGGACGAATTTCATGCCCGGCGCCGATGTGGAGATCAGCAACCCGAACGTTTTCGTGGATTCGGTCACCGTTTCCCAGTGCGACACGCTGGTGGTCGGATTGACGGTGGAGCCGTTGACGGCAAACGTACGACCTGCCGAAATCGGTAATTTCGACGTGAGCGTAATCAATCCGGACCAGGTTTTCTTTAAACAGCCCGGCTCCCTGGAAGTGATCCTGGATTCGGCCCGGTTCGATTTCAACCAGTCCGACGGCACGACGACCAACCGGGTCGACGGCAAGGATCTCGTATGGATGGCGAAGGTTTTCGGTGTGGACGAATCGAATGCACTTTACGATCCGGATTACGACCTGGACGGAAACGGCGCCATCGACGGAACCGACCTTTCCTACATCGCCAGTAACATGGGCGGATGCTGGACCGGCTCCAACTGGACCGATTCCGGGTCCGGGTGGGATATTTCCGCTTGCGCCCAGGACCTCAAGTAGCCAGATTGGGTGATGTGTCTGCGAATCTGCGGAGAGGAGTTGGAGACGATGGATCGAGCCGGCGGATGGATGATCGGGATGAGTCTACTGGCCCTGGCCACTTTTACCGCGTGCGGCGGCGGTGGCGGCGGCGTGGTGAACACCGGCGGAGGATCCACCGTCCTGGCGGCGGGCTTTGTGGCCGATCAGCCCAACCCTGGAGCGAATTCCGTGAGTCTCCAACAGGGGTCGGTTTCCGGAAGCATGGTGACCATCGACGTAGTGGTCACCGACACGGTCGATCTGACCGGCGCGACCTTCGACCTGCGATATGACTCCGCGACGTTCAGCTACATCACTTCCAGTGCGGGCGGGCTTTTCGAAAACGCAGGCGCGAACCCGATTTCGGCGGTGAACGAGCCGGCGGCTGGACATCTTGTCGTCGGAATCGGGGCCGCCTCGGCCGTTCCTGTGAACGGATCCCAAGACCTGATCCGGTTGACTTTCCGAGCGGATGCCGCTGGGACCGGTGCGGTTACCGTCGAGTTAGGGGATCTGCAGGACACCAACTCCCAATCGGTTCCTGGAGTCACATGGAGCGCTGGGACCCTGACCGGCTCCTGACGAAGTTCCCGCCCTCGGCTTTCCAAGGAACCGGCCGGCCGCCTCTTCTGAAAACACCCAAAAATCGAGCGATCTCCTTTGCTGGACCGATCCAGGGATCGGTAGATCCCGAGGTGGAAGGGAGAATGTTGGCAGGGCTGCAAGCCTCTCCGGAAACAAGGTGGACGGGAGAATGTTGTTCCCGTCGAGGCAACCCTCTCTTCCTGCTACCGGTTAGCC
>CAZZIV010000379.1:0-1884 GCA_964654385.1 uncultured Acidobacteriota bacterium
GGAGAACCGCGTTGTAGACCTCTGGCTCCTCGTCGAGGGCCGCGGTCCGTCCCGAGCGAAGCGCCCACACCGGCTGGAAGGCGAGAACCGCCTCCAGATCTCCCTGCCGGTCCCAGCCGCGGAGACCTCCCGCCAGCTGGGCGTCCACCACGGACAAGGTTGCGCCCCGGTCGCGCTCGCTTTCCTTCTCCCCGACGCACAGCACGGGGGTCAGCCTGTGGGCGGCGGCGGCTTCGACCTTTTTCCCAATCATCTCATCGGTCTCGCCGAACAGTGTTCTCCGCTCCGAATGACCCAGGATCACCATGGAGACGCCTTCCGCCTTGAGCATCGCCGGCGACACTTCTCCGGTCCGGGCGCCTGCCGCGTCCCAGTGCATATTCTGGGCTCCGAGGCGGATCGGCGAATCGTGAAGGGCGTCCCGGGCGGCTGGAATACTCAGAAAGGAAGGGGCGACGGCGGTTTCGACGCCGGCCTGAGAATCCAGCTTCCCACGCAGCTCATGGAGAAAACGGACGGCTTCGGCGGCGGTCAGATGCATTTTCCAGTTCCCCATGACCAGGGGGGTACGGATGGTCCGGGTCATGGGACGTCGGTCAGGGCGTCGACGCCCGGAAGGGGAAGACCCGAGAGGAACTCGAGGGAGGCGCCGCCGCCGGTGGAAACATGGGTCATCCGGTCAGCCAGCCCGAAACGGCGAACCGCCGCGGCGGTATCTCCACCGCCTACGACCGAAATCGCACCGGATGCGGCCACCGCCTCACCCAGGCCGCGGGTTCCGGCGGCGAACGCGTCGGTTTCGAACCGTCCGACCGGTCCGTTCCAGAGGATCGTCTTCGCGTCTCTTAGGACACCGCCGAACAGCTCCAGCGTTTTCGGCCCGATATCCGCGCCGGCCTGGTCTCCGATGATATCGACGTCGTCGGTGACCTGGTGGCGTTCGTCGTCGCCTCCCACGGTGACCACATGGTCGACCGGGAGCAGGAACCGCTTGCCGTCCTTCCGGGCTTGTTGCATCAGCCGCTTCGCGAGGGAAAGTTTGTCGCCTTCCACCAGGGACTTTCCGATCGGATGAACCATCGACTTCAGGAACGTGTAGGCCATGGCGCCCCCGATCAGGAACGCGTCGGCGTGGGGCAGAAGATTTTCGATCATCGTGATCTTGTCCGAGACTTTGGCGCCGCCCAGGATCACCACGAAAGGGGAATCGGGCGATCGGACCAGGGCGCCTAATTGCTCCAATTCCCTGTCCATGAGGAAGCCGGCCGCGGCCGGTTGAAGGATTCCCGGAACCCCGACGGTGGAAGCGTGGGCCCTGTGGGCGGTTCCGAAGGCGTCATTGACGTACAGGTCGGCGTGGGCCGCCAGTTCGGCGGCGAAATCCGGATCATTGGCTTCCTCGCCTTTGTGGAATCGCAGGTTTTCCAGGAGCAGGAACTGTCCGGCTTGCAGATCCGCAACTTTTCCCCGAACCTCTTCCCCGACACAGTCGCCGGCAAAGGAGACCGGCCGGCCGAGTTTTTCCGAGAGGCGCCGGGCCACCGGCGCCAGGGACATCTCCTCCTTCACGGCTCCCCTCGGACGTCCGAGGTGCGATGCGAGGATCGTCGCGGCGCCCTGTTGCGCCAGATGCTTCAACGTCGGAACGGCGGCGTCGATCCTGGTGTCATCGGCGACCGCTCCGTTTTCCAGCGGCACGTTGAAGTCCACCCGACAAAAAACTTTTTTGTTTCGCGGTTCCAGGTTACTGACGCTCAGTTTCTTCAACATCGATCGGTCCTTTCCGTGGTGAATGGTTCGGTTCGTATCGCCTAGCCCGCTTTATGCACGAAGCACCTACTGCGGAGCCGAAACTGCCGTCATCTCGGGCGTCCTCGCGATTCG
>CAZZIV010000380.1:0-1862 GCA_964654385.1 uncultured Acidobacteriota bacterium
GATTGAAAACGGCGCGCCCTGATTCGGGCCGCCCCGTTGGGGCTTTTCGGCTTTTTGACCTTCGGCGGGTCGTGCACCCCGGGGTTGTGAACCGCGAACGCTGCTCTTCCCGGCTGGAAGAGGCGCGAGGAACTCTCCTGGCTCTCGCTCTCACGGACTCGATTTCAGGTATTTGTCAAAGAACTCCAGGACGGTTGACCGGAGATCACGCTGTTTGGGTTGAAGATGAAAGCTGTGAGGAGCCCCCTCGATGATGATGAGCTCACTCGGCACGCCGATCCTGCGCGCCGCTTCATGAAACCGCACGGATTGATCCAAGGGTGTTGTCTTGTCTGCCGTGCCGTGCAGGATCAACATGGGTGGATCGTCGGCCGACAGTTGCTTGAGTGGTGAGGCGGACTTCCATAAGTCGGGAGCTTCTGCCTGCGGCTTGGAGAACATCGGGAGGTTCGGATAGGCCCGTGCAGGAACCTGCCCCTCCCATGATGCGGCACAGTGTGGGTACATCGGCACGGCGGCCTGGATACGACAGGAGTATTCCGCATCCTCGGGCGGATCGATGCCGGTGTCGGGACCGCTCACCGCCAGCAGGGCTGTCAGGTGCCCACCTGCCGAACCACCGATCGCCCCAATATGATCCACGTCTACCTGGAATTGATCGGCGTTTTTGCGCAGCCACCGAACCGCACGTTTGCAATCCTGGATATTCCGTGGAAAGGTCGGCGAACCGGCCTTCGCCAACGCATAATTGATGGACATGCAAACATATCCATGGGTGGCGAGCGTTGTTCCAATGTTCCTCTCGCGCCCCGCAGCCTTGTCTCCGCCGGTCCACCCACCGCCATGGATAATCACAATACCCGGGTACTTCCTTCCCGGCTCAAACACCTTGGGCAAATAAAGGTCCGCTTTCTGGGCCCGGTCCGGCTCCAGATAGGAAACGTCCTTCTCGACGCGTACCGCGGAAGCATCTGCGTCGATCGTGCGGACGAAGAGGTTGCGCCAGCGAATCTCGCCCCCGTGCGTTTGCAGCATGATGGGGCCCGTCGCCGGCAGTCGTTTTGAGCGATCCCAGTAGTTTTCCATGACGGCGTCGTTTACGACGAGCTTGTCGTTCAGCCAAACCGACGTGCGATCGCCGACCTGTCGGATCCGGAATTGGTTCCATTCTCCGAAGGGTTTATCCGCCCGCGTCCGCGGGTCGCGGCCGGGTGCGCCGGGCGTATTGTTGAACAGGCCCCCGGATCCCAGGTGCGGTTTTCGATCGGGTCTTTCTGGATCGAAAACCTGATTCGAGTCCCAGATTTGCACCTGCGGTGTTCCTCGCAGGTAGATCCCGCTATCCGCTTTCGGTACGGTCCTGTATTCCAAAAGAAGCTCGATGTCGCCGAACAACTCATCGCTCGTCGCGTACGGCCCGTGGCCGTCGTTGACCAGCTCGCCATTCTCGACACGCCAGTGTTCAGAGAATTCGGCCCGCTGTTTTCGCAGTGCCGTGTCCCGTTTCTCGCCGACGAGCTTGGCTGCGAGGTGGGGATTGAGGCCATGCCAACCGGCAAGATCTTCTCCATTGAAGATCGCGCGATAGCCGGCCGGCGGGGCCGGTTGTGCAGCCGCGCAAGTAGCACACTGAGCAGACAGGAACAAGATAAGAACGAGTGTACGCTGGCGGATCATCGCATCCATCCTCTCACAAAGACAACTACGGACCAGAACGAACACTGCCCGGTTGCTCTTCCGGATCCGACACCGGATTTCAAACGGCTCATCCTATCATACGCGGGCGTACGTTTGGTGCTGCCAGATCCGACTCAGCGTTTAGCGGGATGACCGATTCTTCCCGCGAACTGCGGGCAGCAGAG
>CAZZIV010000381.1:0-1857 GCA_964654385.1 uncultured Acidobacteriota bacterium
TACGCAGGCTTGCCCGATCTGCCCCAGGACGAGCTGCCACACGTGCTCTCGGGGGGCTATGGCCTGGGGGCCCGAGGTTTGCGCCCGGGGGCGGGGCTCGGTGTGCCGGTTCTCCCTGCCGGTGATCGAAGAGCGGAGGCCGGCGGAACCGCGATCCGCCAAACCGCTCCGGCCGGTTTACACGCGGGGGGATGAAACGATCCTGGTGATCGACGACGACGCCATGGTCCTGGACGTGTTGCAAAAGGCCCTGGAGGTCCAGGGGTTCAAGATCCTGAAGGCCCGGGACGGGGAGGAGGCGCTCTGGATCGCCCGGAACCACAAGGGCCGGATTGATCTATCGATCCTGGACCTGGGGATGCCCGGCATGGACGGAACGGAGGTGTTCCCCCTCCTCAAGGAGGCTCGCCCGGAGATGCGCGTTCTGATCTGCAGCGGTTACGAGATGGACCAGGTGTCCTCCTCGCTTCTGCGGCAGGGGGCCAGCGGTTTCCTGGCGAAACCGTTCACCATGTCCCGGTTGCTGCCGGAGGTGCGGAAGGTTCTCGAGCGGAACCGGGAGCCCAAAAGTCCTAGCCGGCCCGTAGAGGGAGACCTGGTGTAGTCTAGCCTGTACCAGTCGACCGAAACGATACAATCGCCGCCGGCCGATCTGCCGGGGAGGTGAAGGCCGGGTGCGTTGGGTGATCGGGGATATTCATGGCTGCCTGGAGCCGCTGGAGCGGCTGTTGGCCGAGATCCGGTTCGACCCGGCCCGGGATGAACTCTGGTCGGCCGGAGACCTGGTGGGGAGAGGGCCGGACCCGGTGGGGGTGCTCCGGCTGCTGGAGGAACTGGACGGCCGGGCGGTGATCGGGAACCACGAGATCGGCGCCTTGATGACCTGGGCCGGCCTTCGGGACCGGCGGCCCGATTCCCTGGCGCCCTTGCTGGAGGTTCCGGAGGCCGGGAAGTGGATCCGGTGGATCGCCGGGCTGCCGGTCCTGGTCCGATTGTCCGGGGAAGACGGCGCGCCGGACGCGTGGCTGGTTCACGGCGGGATCCACCCGGCCTGGGGGAGCCTGAAGAAGACAGCGAAGCGGTTCCATTCCCTCGACCGGGAACCGGAACGGCTGGCCCGGAAAAAACCGCTCAAGAACGGAGTCTGGATGCGCGACCCGGACCTGTTCTTCGCCGTGTTCGCCCGCTGTTGTACGAAGGAAGGGGCGATGAGCCGGTTCACCGGCCCGCCGGAGGAATGCCCGGAGCCGTACCGGCCCTGGGACTCGTTCTACCGGGGCGGCGGCCGGGTGGTTCACGGTCACTGGGCGATGCGTGGCGTTTACCGGAGCGGCAACGTGATCGGCCTGGACTCCGGATGCGTCTACGGCGGGAAGCTGACCGCCTGGTGCCAGGAGGAAGACCGGATCGTCCAGGTTCCAGGCCATCGGCCCTGATGCCGGCGCCGCCTGGGGCTAGAACCGGTGCAGGTAGGTGTACTTCACGAACAGTTGGCGGCCGTCGTTCAGGTCGATGCCTTGTGTGGGCACCAGCACCCGTCCCGGTCCGGTGCCCTGGAACCGGCGGTTCGCGTAGTTACTGTTGAATCCGACGTAAAAGGCGGTCCAGGGATTCTGGAGCCAGGTGAACAGGATGTCGGCGTTCAGGTTCCGGTCGTCGGCGCTGGAGGTGAACCGTGGGTCGGCGGAAAGGGAGTCGTACTGGAGGATGGCGCGGAGAGATGCCTGCAGGGTGAACTGCCAGTTGAACCGGAGGCGGGCGATCCGGTCCTGGAGGACCCTCTCGCCGGCTCCAAGCCGGGCCTGGGGTGTGGCAATGTTGGGTTGTTTGTGCCGGTGATCACCGTGGTGCTGGGGG
>CAZZIV010000382.1:0-1851 GCA_964654385.1 uncultured Acidobacteriota bacterium
CTGCGACGTATGCGAATGCGGCGTATCGAAAACAGCTGGAGATCGATCCGGGGTGCCCTGAAGCGGCGGGAAACCTGTCCGGGATCCTGATAAGGACCGGCCGGCCGGGGGAGGCGGCCCGGCTCCTGGAAGCGGTCCTGGAACGAAGCCCCCGGGCGAAAACCTGCTGGACCCATCTGGTGGTCGCCTGGTCGATGGAAGGGGCGTCGTCCAAGGCGCTGGACGCGATCCGGCGCGCTAAAGAGGCCGGGGTCCTGTTGGATCCGGAACTGATCGCAGCCGTAAAGGCGTCGAAATAGCGGGGAGGTCGGGTCGATGAATCCTATGTCCGGCAAAGGTTGGCGCCGTATCATCACCGGATTGGTGGCGATCGCCGGGATCGTTCTTCTGGCCTCCTGCGGCGGCGGTTCCGAAAAAGTCTCCAACACCGGGTATAACGGGGCATGGTTCCGTGGGAACGACTACCTGTCGGCGACTTTGTTCATCTGGTTCGACGGAGAGGAATACCGTTTCCGGATGTCCCAGGTGGCGGCGGACGGAAGCGGCGGAATCGAGTGCGACTGGAACGGTACCTGCGAAGAGTTTGTCGATGGCGAAAAGATGTCCGACTTGCAGTTCACCCTTCGGAAAGATGGAAGCACCGGTCTCCTGTTCCTGCACTGCGACGGCCATGTGATCCGTCCGAAGGAGCTGGTCATCGATTACACCCACCGCCTGGAACTGTCGCCGGACGGCCTGACGATGACTTCCTATACCGTCCAGTCCCAGGGGGTGGCCTTCGAACCGGCCCGGCAGGGAAAACGAATTTTGAAAAAGATTTCCGACAAGGTGCCGGACCCGCCTTCGCCGCGAGCCGATCATGGGTCCTGATCCCAAGAGCGGCGGCGGTGCACCGCAGGACCAGGAAGGCGCCGGAGGGAACCTGGTCGAACTGCAAGAGCGCCTGGGGCACCGTTTCCATGATCCGACGGTTCTGAACACCGCCCTGACCCACCGTTCCTACGCCCATGAAGCCGGCCTGGAGAACGGAAGCGGGATCGAACACTACGAGCGGTTGGAATTCCTGGGCGACGCCCTCCTCGGTTTTCTCACCGCCAGGCTGCTGTTCGAACTGGACCCTTCCGCCTCAGAGGGAGTTCTGACCCGGCGGAAGCAGATGGTGGTCCGCACCGGGTCCCTGGCGGATACGGCCCGCCGCCTGGGCCTGGGAGAGGCGATGTGCCTGGGAAAAGGGGAGCGCGCTTCCGGAGGCGGACAGAAGGCGTCTCTCCTGGCCGATGTGTTCGAATCGGTGCTGGCCGCCGTCTACCTGGACGGCGGCTATGAACAGGCCGCCTCGTTCGTAAGGCGGCACCTGGGCGGCTCTCTCCACGAAGCGACCGGCTCCACCCAGGTGGAAGAGGACTACAAAACCCGGTTCCAGGAACAGGTTCAGCGTAGAATAAAGGTGACGCCGGTGTACCGGATCGTCTCCAGGACCGGCCCGGATCATCGGCAGACCTTCCTGGCCGAAGTGACCGTCCGGGAGAAGACCGCCGGAAGGGGCGAGGGTTCCAGCCGGAAAAAAGCCGAGCAGAAGGCGGCGCTGGATGCGCTGGAGCGGTGGGAGGAGAGAAATTGAAGGGGGAGAAACCGTGGAAGGCGGCGGGGATCGTCCTGGCCGCGGGCTGTCTGGGAGCGGCGGCCGGCCGGGCCGAGGCGGTCCTCCTGGATGAAAACGCGGGCCGCGCTCCAGTCGTCGATCGCGAGGTCGGCCGAGGCGCAGGCGTGGCTGGGGGGAGGCGAGTTCCGCCGCCGTCCCGGTCATGTCCCACCTCGTGTCCCTTCACTCCTCTACGTGTCGGCCCGCAC
>CAZZIV010000383.1:0-1842 GCA_964654385.1 uncultured Acidobacteriota bacterium
GCGAAGCGACCCACACCCGCCCTCCCCCTTGGGTCGCACGGATCCTGTCTCCGTTCTGAGCATGGGCGAAACCGCCGAGCGGCTGGCCCGGGAGTTCCAGATCGGCCGGGACGAGCAGGACCGGTTCGCCCTTCGCTCCCACCAGCGGGCGGCGGCGGCCTGGGAGGAAGGCCGGATGCAGGAAGAGGTGATGCCGGTCCCTCTGGCCCCGAAGTACGACAGGCTTGTCGATCGGGATGACGGCGTCCGGGACCGGCGGAACCTGGAAGCCCTGGCCAAACTGCCGCCGGCATTCGATCCGGCTTTCGGCACGGTGACCGCCGGGAACGCCCCCCAGGCCACCGACGGAGCGGTCGCCCTGGTGCTCGCCTCCAGCAGTTTCGCTTCGGAGCGGCGCCTTCCTGTTCTGGGAACGATCCGTTCCTGGGGCTACGCCGGGTGCGATCCGGCGCGGATGGGGCTGGGACCTGTGATGGCGGCGCCGGTCGCCTTGCGCCGGGCCGGGGCCCTGGGCCTGCACCGGATGGAAAAGGTTGAGTTGAACGAAGCGTTTGCGGCGCAGGTCTTGGCCTGCTTCCGGGCGTTCGCCTCCGAAAAATTCTGCCGCGAACACCTGGGTACGGACCCGCTGGGAGAGCTGGACCCGGAACGGGTGAACGTGAACGGCGGGGCCATCGCCTTGGGCCACCCGGTCGGCGCGTCCGGCGCACGGCTGATCCTGACCTTGCTCCGCGAGATGGACCGGAACGATCACGTCCTCGGCATGGCCGCTCTCTGTGTCGGCGGCGGGCAGGGCGCCGCCATGGTGTTGGAGCGGTCATGATCGAGCGCTTGGATCGGTACGGGATTCTGCACATCCTGCTGGACCGGCCCGACCGGCCGGTGAACATGCTGGATAGAGACGCTTTCCGGGAACTGGCGAAGATCCTGGAGCGGGTCCGCATAGAACGGACCGGCCGGGCGGTTTTGTTTCGGAGCGACCGGCCGGGAAGTTTCCTGGCAGGAATGGATTTGGAAATCCTGCTGGATATGGACGACGCCTACAAGGCGGCCGAAGGCTCGCGCTTCGGCCAGTCCGTGCTGCAACAGGTCGCCGACCTGCCGGTACCGACCGCCTGCGCCATCGGAGGCTCCTGTCTGGGGGGCGGGTACGAGTTGGCCCTAGCCTGCGATTACCGGCTGGCGGCGGACGATCCCGGGATCCGGATCGGCCTGCCCGAAACCCGGTTCGGGGCGATCCCGGGCTTTGGAGGCACCCAGCGTCTGCCCCGGCTGGTCGGTTTCGGCAAAGCGCTGGCCCTGCTCACCGCCGGGAAAAAGCTCGGTCCGGTGCAGGCCTTACGGGACGGCCTGGTCGACGAAGTGGTGCCCGGGGATTACCTGGTGGACCGGGCCTGCGCGCTCCTCCAGGAGAAGATGGACGATCCGGAAGCGATCCCGGGAGGGATCCGCCGGAAGAGGAGCCTGAAAGACCGTCTCCTGGACCGGGGGAGCGTCCGGTTCCTTTCGATCCGCCGCCGGATGCTCGCGGAGGCGGAGCTCCGGATGCGGCGTGAGGGAGGCGACCCGGAACAGTACCCGGCGCCCTTCCGGGTGCTGGAGGCGCTGGAGGGAGCGGCATCCCTGCCTCTTTCCCAAGGGCTGGACCTGGAGGCGAAGATCGTCGGAGAACTGGTGCCCGGGGCGACCGCCCGGAACCTGATGTGGTTGTTTCTCCACCAGTCCCGTCTCCGCCGGAACGCGCCGGCCGGCCGGTCCGGCGCCGCCGGGAACGTCGCGAAGGCAGGGGCCCTGGGGGCCGGCGTCATGGGCCGCGTGAACTGCCGGTACGGCGCTCCCTCC
>CAZZIV010000384.1:0-1767 GCA_964654385.1 uncultured Acidobacteriota bacterium
CGGCGTCAACGGTGAAGTTCCAAATGATTGAAGCAAAAAGATTTGAACGGACGATTGCGGAACCTGAACGCTCTCCGATTATACCATCGTTGCAGGCAGGATCTCTTCATTCCTGAGCTGGATTCTGGGCCCGCGGCATCGCCGGAGCGCGTTCGCCGGGCGCAACACGAAAGATGCGCATTGAAGGTCGGCTCTTTTCCAGGAAACGTCCTTGTTTCAGCCTTTCTCTCAGGTGGGGTCCACAAGATCGATCACACCTTTTTCCCTCATCCGCTTCAGGGTCCGGAGAGCATCCACCTCCCGGATCGGCGCGACCTGGATAATCGCCTTCACATCCCAGGAGCCGTCGACCCTGCTGAGAAGGAAGAACTCCTCCGGGGAGAGGTCTTCCGTCTCCAATTCCTCCAGGGGCCGGGTCAAGGTCGGCACCTTCGACTTCGGGAGAAAGTGCTTGTAGGCCTTCTCCACGAAGGCGAGTTCGGCTTCCCGCGTGAGCCGTCGGAGCGATTCGTTGCCCGGATGACTTCTGTAAAGCTCGTCCAGGATCTCCAGGGCGGGATCGAACTGAGCGTTGGACATGTATTCCCGGGCCATCTGCAAGGAGACGTCGATCGTGTCCAGGGGTTTCAAAGAGGTCGCCGGAGCCGGAGAAGGAGGAGAAGTTTCCGGCTTCGGCACCAGGACCGGCCCCGTGGCTCTTACCGGAGCAGGATCGGGGGCGGGAGACGGGTCGGCCGGAAGGGCGGCGGCCGCAACGGCCGCCGCGCCATGCGGCGCGGATGGCGGCGGGACGGTCTCTCCACCTCTTTCGGTGAACTCGGGAAAGAGCGGAGGCTCTACCTCTTCGGGCACGGAACCTGCCGGCGCTCCGGGGATTCCCGCCGGGGGGGCCTTTTCGGGAGCCGGCGTGACCCGTTCGCCGATCATTTTCACGAGATCGGTGCGATGGAGTTCGAAGAGGAACTTGGTCACTACATATACGGAGCCATGCGCGTGGAGCAGGATATCGGCGACCGTCCGCTCCCCGTCGATCGCCTCGTAAATCCGCCTGGCGACCTTGTTCCGGAAAACCTCCGGCGGCGGAAGTTTGGCGGTCCGCTCGGGGATCACGGCGTCCGAGGTGATCACGGAGCGAATCCGCTGGACTTCGTCCATCCTCTGCATGCCCCGAAGGAGGATGTCTTCCACACGGATGTCGGTAGGAAACTGGTTAACGGTCTCGATCTCCTGGTCCTTGTAGCGAAAGATCGCATTGTCCCAGTCGAAGAGGCTGAAGATGGTCTCTTCCGCCTTGGCCCGGAGGTTCTGGGTCAGCTCGTCGCTGGTTAGAACGCCCATTTCCACCAGGGTCATCCCTAGTTGCTTTCCGGTGGAAGCCTGCTGGTCCAGGGCGATCCGGAGGAGATCCTCGGTGACTTGGCCCCGGGCGACGAGAAAATGCCCGAGCATCTCGCTCGGATCGCTGGAGGAACAGGAAACAACCCGTCCCCCCTGGAATACAATGGTTTTGCAGACCCTGTCCCGCTCGATGACGAGGGTCCCGGTTTTGCCGTTGTTTCCCAGCCACTGGAGCAGTTCGGGAAGGGGCATCGAATTCAGATCACCGGTTACAGCCATAAGACCTCATTGTGAAAATCTAGGCTTTTGCCGGGGATCCGCAAGCCGGATCTCGGATTCCGGTCAGCGGGGCCGTCCCACCCGTCCCCCTGGAGGCTCAGGAGGCGCCACGCCGTCTCTGGGCCCTTCTCTCAACATTTTCTCCGGGGT
>CAZZIV010000385.1:0-1755 GCA_964654385.1 uncultured Acidobacteriota bacterium
CGCTCCCTCCGCCTGAACGCCACTGCAGGCAAGTCCCACCTGTCGTCCACCGCCGGGGCCTCTACCTCCTCGGCGACGGACAACCTTGTGGGAACCCGGTACCGGATCCGGGTCCGGGATTATCAGGTCGTCCGGTTGGATTACACGCTCATGGCAGGCACTTCCCTGATCACCGAGCCTCTTTCCACCTGGTCGGTGGTCAGCCAGGGCGTTCAGGTGCCGATCCATGTGAACGATCAGAACATGAACGATTTTCTCGATCCCGGCGATTGGGTTCATTTCTACGGACAGCCGATGGACGAGGAGCCGAAAACCAGGATCAACCAGGACTATCCCGCTCCTGCCGTCGATCTGTACGAAGCGTCCGATTTCACCGATGAGAACATTTATTTCCTGGGGGTGGAGACCGGTGCCGTGGCACGGATGCCGACCCGGAACGTGGTGCCGACCCAGACCCGTGTGCCGCCGGTCGATTTCACCGACACCGCGCACCTGGAGGTGGACGACGCCTGGCGTCCCCTGGGCGGCGCCGATCCCTGGTACTGGTTCCCGACCCTGAACAGCGCCGTTCAGCAGGAGCGGTCCCGGACCGACAGTGTCCCTCTTCCCGGGCTGGCCGGAGGCGACCGGCCCGCCACCGTCCGGGCGAACGTCCGGGGGGTGTCCGAAGATATCGCGGTGAATCCGGACCATACCAGCGAGATCACCTTGATGAACAGTTCCAACAAGGTTCTCGCCACCGATACGGCCGGCTTCGACGGCCGGACCCTGCATCTTCACGACTTCACCTGGACGTTCCCCGGCAGCGGAGACATGCTCACCGATCCGGCGAAAGTGAAGACCGACGCGGTCCCCCTGTCCGGCGGGGATCACACCATGATCCTGGACTGGATCGAAATCGACTATCAGCGCCTTTTCCAGGCGTCGGGAGACGTCCTGGCCTTCTCCTGGCCCGACGAAGACACCGAGTTCGAGATCTCCGGATTCGACACGCCGCCGGCCGGCGTGTACGAGGTCACCGACCGGGTGCCGGGGAGCAATATCTACGATGTGGTCCGCCTGACCGGCGCGACGATCACCGGCCTCAGCGGCAACTTCACCATCCGCTTCCGCATGGACAACGACCCCAACCTTCCGGACGGCACCCAGAGACGATTCATCATCACCGGGACCAACGGTTTCGTGATCCCTTCCGGCTCCGATTTCACATCCGATGAAATCTCCGATCTAAAAAACAACGCCAACCAGGCCGATCTCGTGGTGATCGCCCACCCGGACGTGGTCGGAACCGGCAGCCGCCTCCAGAACCTGCTGGATTTCCGATTGTCGGAGCAGGGGCTGACCTCCAAGATCGCCATGATCCAGGACGTGGAAGACGAATTCAACAACGGCCTTCCCGGACCGGACGCCATCAAGAACTTCCTGGCCTGGGTGCTGTCCACCGCTCCAGGAGAGGGGTGGGCCGACCCGAAGCCTTTGTACGTCCTCCTGGTCGGCGACGGTTCCTACGACTACAAGGGCGGCACGGCGAGCAAGAACCTGGTGCCGACCCAGATCATGCTCAAGGACGACCCGAACCTGGGTTATTTCACCTCCGATACGCTGTTGGCGGCGGTGGTAGGCGGCGACCACTTGGCCGACCTGATGATCGGCCGGATCACGGCGACGGACACCGTCGGCGCTAACACGGTCCTGGACAAGCTGCTGAACTACGGGCAGACGCCGCCGACCGGAAACTGGCGCCGTCACTCTCTC
>CAZZIV010000386.1:0-1712 GCA_964654385.1 uncultured Acidobacteriota bacterium
CACGTTGGGGAGATCTGCTTCCGCTCCTACATGATGGCCGCCGAGGTCCTGGAGCGGCTCGCGGAAGATCGACGATTACGGAAGTTTTTCCTCGAAAACCGTCTCCTGGCCCTTCCCCTGGAGGATGAAGTGGAGTTCCTGCGCCGATGCGCCCAGCGGTTTCCTCTGTACGCCGGCATTCTCCGGCAGATCCAGAAACAGGAGAGAACCGGTCCGGAACAGGCCTCTGAAGGTAAGGTCGTCGATATGGCCGGAAACACCGTCGAGGCTGCCCGGACCATGGCGATCTCCGCCGGGGACGAGCCCTACCTTTCCGCGGCCAGGGGAAGCGAAGACTCCGGCGCGGCCCTGAGCCGGAATGAACTGCTCTCGGCCTGGGAGAGAATGCTCCTGTTCTCCTCCCTGGACATGGACGCGCTGAAGCGGGCGCTGACCACCCTGGTGGTGGACCAGCAGGAGGCGGTGGAGGCGCTCTGCGACGAATTCAGTCTGTTCGCCGCCGGAACCCGGGACCTGCGGAAGCCTCCCGCCTATTTCCTGGTCGGTCCCACAGGCGTCGGAAAGAACCACCTGGTGGAAAGCCTGGTCCGGCTGCTGGAAGGGATCTGGAAGACCGAGATCCCGATCCTGACCATCGAAGGGCCGAACTACACCTACGCCTCGGATATCAATGAGCTCAAAGGGGCGACCCGGGGGTTCATCCGGTCCGACGAGGAGGGGCTGCTGACCGCGTTCCACGAGAAATCCTCCCGATCCGCTTTCAGCGTGATCCTGGTGGACGAAGTGGAGAAGGCCCATCCCCAGCTGCGAACTTTTTTCCTTTCGATCCTGGACCGGGGCACCACCACCGACAACCGGGGGAAGGTGTTGAATTTCGCCAACTCCATCGTGTTCTTCACCTCGAACCTGGGGTACAGCGAGATCCAGCAACGTTCGACGCCGATCGGGTACATGGATGAAAGCCGCCGGGCGGCCGGGGTCGATCACGACATCCGGAGAGAGTTGAAGAAGGGGTTGAAGCCGGAGTTCATCAACCGGTTGCGGCTGATCCATTTCCACCGGCTGACACGGTCCAGCGCCGAACGGATCCTGGACCTGGAGATGGAACGGATCGCCCGCCGGTACCGGGAGGTGCATGGGCTGGACCTGGAGCTGGACCGCTCCGCCCGGGAGGAGTTCCTGGACAGGGGGTTCACGCCCGAATACGGCGCCCGCCGCCTGGCTTCCCTGCTGGACAGGGTCTGCAACGTGGAAATATCCAAGAAAGTGAGGCGGGACGACCGGAGGGAAACCGGGGATCGGGAAGGACTGGTGGAGTGGATCCGTTCCCTCCGGGCCGAATCCCAGCCGCTGGACCTGGACCAGGTGCGAAACCGGGTGATGGACATGACCCGGGCCAGCCTGGAGTACGCGAAGCTCCGGATCGTATTCGAAAACGGCGAATTCGCGTACCTGCCCGAGCCGAAGGGAGACGGGTGATGGCGCCGGTCTCCCTGCTGGAACAGGTCCAGGGGCTCCTGGAAAGAACCTACGCCATGGCGCCGGGCCTGGTGGAGGCGGGCCGGTTCGTCATCGGTGACAACGGCTACGCCCGCCTATACGGCCGGAAAGAGATCGTCGAAGTGGTGGAAACCGGCGGACTGAAACGAGCCCGGGCGCTGCTGTACTCGGCGGAGTGGACGGTGCGAGGCCACCTGTGCTGATCGCTGGCG
>CAZZIV010000387.1:0-1710 GCA_964654385.1 uncultured Acidobacteriota bacterium
CAGCCGCACGGCACCGATGCGTCTAAGCGGCGCGGGGCGGCGGTCAGGGCCTGAACGCGCTCGACCAGCTCTTTCATCAAAGTCGGTTCGACAAAGTTGTTGTCCGCGTAGCGCGGATCTTCGGTGAACTGACTCTCCCACTGCGTGAAGACGATGGCGAACGGAATGCCGAGCGTCCGGGCGCGTGTCAGGCGCTCGTAGTACGACGTCGGCTCCCGGCTCATCGTCGGCCGGCGGAGGTAGACGCCTGGGATGGCGTAGTAACCCGCATCGACTGCGTCCATCACGTAGTCCGGATCCCAGCCGAGGTGACCTGACGAGGGGCGGCCGGTGTTCCAGTGCCCGGCGACAGGCAGCGGACGTCCCACCGGATCGTCGTTGGGCCGCAGGAGCTCGATCGTGATCTCCTCCGCGACACTCGGCGCGCGGCGGGAGACGAGATAGTAGGTGATCGGTGCCGCGGGAGGATCGTCCTCGTACTCCCGCGCAAGAGTCTCGGCGATCTCGCTTCCCGGCAGGCGCGCGACCTCCGGGTCCACCGAGCGGTGTACCTCGAAAACCGGATCGCCGCCGCTCCAGCTCAGCCGGACCGCCCCCGGCGTGGCGCCCGCAGCCGCCCGCAAGTCGAGGGGAAGCAATTCGTCTGCGGCTGCCCAGCATGGCCAGGCGAGCAAGCATAGCAATACAATCCGCGCGCGCATGCAATAAATATACCCAAAAGGACGGGAATCGGTAGCTCGACTTTCCGCTCCTTCGGCCATGAACGCTCCGCCGACCTGCCGCAACATCCCAATTTCGGAGGGGCCGGACGTCACGCCGACGTGGACGATCCGCCTGTCATCGTGCGCAAGGACCGGGAACAGGATGGCTGCCGGAACGCTTCCCCTTCTCACCCGCCAAACCGATGTTGTTACCTTTTCCGCCGTTGACGCATCCATGCCTCCTGGGTACTACAATAGGTGAGGGAGGCCGCCTGGGCCGGAAGCCGGAGACCGGCCTCCCGTGTGGAAGGATATCGACGATGCCGATCTATGAATATCAGTGCCGGGAATGCGGAACGCGGTTCGAAGCGATCCGGCGGCTCAGCGATGACGACAAAGACCTGGCCTGCCCCGAATGCGGAACCCTCAAGCCGGAGAAGGTGTTCTCCACTTTTGCTGCCGCGACAGTCACCACCGGCGGAGGAGGCGGGGGCGGAGGGTGAAGTCTCTGATCCCCGTCCGGTTCGGACGGTTCCGGCACCCGGCCCTGTCTCCCCTCCTCCTGCACGTTGCGCGGAGGCGGCCGGTCAGGCTGATTTCTTCCCCTCTTCCGCCAGTTTCCGGGCGAACTCGGCGGCCCGCTGTTTCAGGGCGTCTCCGAAGGCGTGGTCCAGCACTTCGCCGATCTCTTTCACAGGATAAAACTCCAGGGCCTCCCGGACGGTGTCCGAAACATCGTTCAGGTCTTTCATGTTCTTCTCCGGCAGAAGCACCCGCTTCAGTCCGGCGGACTTGGCGGCGATCACCTTCTCCTTCACACCTCCGACAGGGAGCACCTTTCCCCGCAGGGTGATCTCGCCGGTCATGGCCAGGTCCGAGGAGACCGGCAGGTCGGTCAGCAATGAAACCAGCGCCGTGGTCAGGGTCACCCCGGCGGATGGTCCGTCTTTCGGCACCGCCCCCGCCGGCATGTGAATGTGAAAATCGGTGGCTTCGAACAGGTCCGGGT
>CAZZIV010000388.1:0-1708 GCA_964654385.1 uncultured Acidobacteriota bacterium
TGATAGCATCTGAGTGCACGATGTCTGTGCCGTCCACACAGACTCCCCGGGTGCTCCGTCGCAGCCGGTCGAACTCCTCTTCCAGTGCGTTGATCAGGGCCGGAAAATCCTCGTCGACCTGGTAGGCGGGGCGGGGCGGGAACCGCCGGTACCGGCCGATGCCGGCGGTAGGCGTCTCCCCTTCCTCCGCCGGCAGCAGGTGGGCGACCCGCACGTTTCCAGGTGAGCCGTCCTTCTCCACGCCGATGACCGCCAGGGCGTCCAGGAGGTGCAGGGCGATCGGAGCCAGGTCCACCGGGTCCAGCTCCCGGTCACCGAAGCGGGTCGCCAGGAATCGAAGGGTGCAGAACCGGGTCCGGCCGGCGGGGGCGCTCGGTTTCCTGGGAACGTCCACCCGGGCGGCGTCGCCCAAGGCGATTTTTTCGATCCGCCCTCCCCGGTCCACCAGGAGGCCGATGCGGCGGTGAAGCTCGGCGCTGAGGGCGGCCATCTCCCGGGCCAGCTCGGCGCTCAGGATCCTGGACGGCGGAACCCGTCTCTGCCCCAGGCGCTCGAGCCGCTTTTTCTGGGCGGGGGACAGCCCGAGCAGGTCGCCGCGAATCTCAGTCCGCATGGTCTCTCGTCATCGGGATCAGATGCTTCCCACGAAATGGGTCCCGGCCCGGCCTTCGATCGCCTGGGGAAGGCTCGCGGCATCGGTGATCATGGCCCGGCGGCCGCCGGCCCGGAGAAAGCGGATCACCGCTTCGATTTTCGGTCCCATGCTGCCGGGCGGGAAATGCCCCTCGGCATGGTACGCCTCGATCTCTTCCAGGGTGACCGCGCCCAACGGCTTTTCCCTGGGTGTACCGTAATTCAATTTCACCTGGCTGATGTCGGTGAGAATGATCAGGAGGGAGGCGCCGATGTTGGAGCCCAGGACGCTGGAGGTGAGGTCCTTGTCGATCACCGCCTCCACCCCCACGTACTTGTCTTCGGCGTCCAGGGTGATCGGAATGCCGCCTCCGCCGCAGGCGACCACGATATGCCCCGCCAGGGCGGCGTCCCGGATCATTTTTCGCTGCACCACCTTCAGCGGCCGGGGGGAGGGGACCAGGCGCCGCCAGCCGCGCCCGGAATCTTCTTTGATCCGCCAACCCAGCGAATCCCGCCGGGACTCGGCTTCTTCCCTGGAAAGAAACGGGCCGATCGGCTTGGATGGACATTCGAACGCCGGATCCTTCCCGTCCACGAGCACCTGGGTGATCACCGTAACCACGTACCGGCGGACCTGCCTCGCCCTCAACGCGTTGAGGAGGCTCTGCTGCAGGTAGTACCCAAGACTCCCCTCGGTACTTGCGACCAGCACATCCAGTGGATCGGAGGGAAGCTCCGGGCGGCAGATCTCGTTCTGGCGCAGAAGGGTTCCGACCTGGGGTCCGTTCCCGTGGGTCACGACCAGGTCGTATTCACGGTCCACCAGGTGCATCAGGCATTCCGCCACCCTGTCCGAGTTCCGGACATGATCTTCGTAGTCGCCCTTCTGTCCTTTTCCGATAAAAGCGTGGCCGCCCATGGCGACCATCACCAATTGCCTGTCCTGTTTTTTCGTCATCGCGTTATCATTGTAGTGTCTTAGACGCGCTGATTCACGTTTTCCAGGGAGAATCCGCCATGTCCGATTCCACCACGCTGATTACAGGTGCCGCCCGGGGGCTGGGGCTGGAAA
>CAZZIV010000389.1:0-1675 GCA_964654385.1 uncultured Acidobacteriota bacterium
CAGGAGCGCGCGACGGATCGCACGCGGTGGTGGACCTCTCGACCCGGGAGATCCTGCTCCTCGGATCCGGGGGGGAACTGTTGAATCCCTTCGGGCCCCTGGAGTATCCGCAAAAGGCGGTCCTGTCGGAAACCGGCCGGATCCTGGCGGTCAGCTCCCGGGGGAGCGCGGTCAGGGTATTCGATCGCTCCGGGGAAAAGGTGGCCGAGTTCGGGGGGCACGGCGATGTTTCCCCGATGAACGTTTCCTTCCCTACCGGGTTGGACGTGGATCGAAAGGGGAGAATCTGGATCGCCGACGCCTTCCAGCATCGCCTGAAGGTGTTCTCGGGAGAAGGGAAGTTCCTGTTCAATTTCGGCCGGCTGGAGGAAAAAGAGAAAGGCGGGTTTTTCTTCCCCGTCGATCTCCGGTTCGGACCGGACGGGCTTCTGTTCGTGCTGGAGAAGGGGGCCGGCCGGATCCAGGTGTTCCAGGTGGAGGATCTCAAGGCCCCCGGGGAGGAAGAGCGATGAAAAACAACGGTGGACCGTGGACCGGCCTGATCCTTTTCCTTCTGTTGATCGGAGCGACGCCGGCGCCCGCGGAGTTCTTCCATGATCTCCCCAGGAACCGCCAGCCCTGCTCCGATTGCCACACCCTTCACTACTCGGAAGACGGGACCACCCCTCCCGACGTGGAACCGGGAGGGCCGTTCGAAATGCTCCGGTTGAGGCAGACCACCAACAAGCTCTGCCTCTTCTGCCATGACGGGTCCGACCCGGTGGCGCCGGACGTGCTGGCGCCGGTCGCCATGTACGCGGGAAGCGGCGACGAGCATTCCGGCGCCGGGTACTTTCTGGACAGTAGCGGCGCGCTCAGCGACAACGGCCACAGCCTGGGGGTGACCGGGGAGGTTCCGTTCGGATCCGGCGTCATGATGAACCTGAACTGCGCCTCCTGCCACGATCCTCATGGAACGCTTAACTACAGGAATATCCTCACGTCGCCTTCCGGAGGGGCCGGGGTGGAGGTCCAGATGGCCCGGGACGTCTTCCGGGACGCCGCCCCCGGGGACCCGCCGTCCCCCGCCGCCTCCATGACCGCCTACAGGGAGTCCAACGAGGGCTACAAGGCGGCGACTTCCAGGTGGTGCGCAGAGTGCCACGATGAGTTGCAGCCCTCCAGGAACACACAGGCCAACCGGGTCCACCACCTGACCGATGTTCCGCTCAACGGGGCGGGCTATCCCACCGATCCGTCTCACTGGCTGGCGGGAACCGGCGCCGGGTTCGGAGCCGTCACCGGCGATTCCGCCGAGGGGGTTCCCCGGCTCCGCTTCCAGGTGCCCACGGCGACCGATTACGCCACGTCCAGGATCGTCGCGACCACCAACGAAGTGATCTGTCTTTCGTGTCACCTGGCCCACGGCGGCGGAAACCGGTACGGGCTGGTTTGGCCGCACAAGGATATGACCGAGAACGCCGATACCGATTCGGGGTGCAACCAATGCCACAACAAGTAAAGCGCTTTGTAGTCTCCGCTCCGGCCGTCTTTCTCCTGGCCGCCGCCGCCGTCATCCAGGCGGGGGTCTACGGCGGAACCGCCCACGGCGATCCGGTGGCCGGAGTCAACCGGATCCCGGACTCGCCGATCGGCTCCCGCGGCCCTTGCCACAGCCCCGAGAAAAAAACGACGG
>CAZZIV010000390.1:0-1674 GCA_964654385.1 uncultured Acidobacteriota bacterium
CAACACGAAGTTGATTCCGACCGGGGAGAGCCGGGTCTACCTGGAGATGGCGCTTCCGCTTCCCTGGACCCGCCACGACCCGCGTACCCTGGCCGCCGACCTGCTGCTGAAGGCGCTCTCGGACGGGGACGATTCGCCCCTGGGAAGGGAACTCGCCGGCGGCGAGAAGCCGCTCACCCTTTCCTACGACCTTTCCCTGATGCCCCGGGAGGGGAAGGGAAGTTCGGTGGAGTTGACCGCCACACTGGAACCGGAAACCGACCCGAACCAGGTGCTGAGCATCGTGGCGGCGGGGCTCCAGTCCCTGGGGCGAGGAACCGTCCCGCGGGAACGGGTCGCCGGGGTCCGCCGGTCCACGAAGACCGGGGAGATCCTCCTGGCCGACCAGATCCACTACTACGCCATGATGAACTCGGCCTGGATCCACGGGTCGCCTCCCGACTACCTGCGGGACCGGGTGGAGATCCTGGACGGCATCGGCGACGATGTTCTGGACCAGGCGGCGGTGGCGCTGGCCGGTTCGCTGAAGTCGGCCCGGATCCTGGAAGCAGGACCGGATTGGGAAGAGGGGTCCCGGCAGTGGGAGGTGCCGGCGCTTCCGGCGGACGCAGGAGGAAACCGGGCGTCCTCGGTATTCAAGAAACTGGACAACGGGGCCGAGGTGGTGTTCCAGCGGGACGATGACTCCCAGGTGTTCGCCCTCCACGTGATGTTCCGGCCCCGTTCGGCCCTGGAGCCGGAGGGGAAAGAGGGGATCGTCGACTTCCTGCACCGCCTGTACCTCCGTGGCTCCATCGTCAGCGATCCGGAAGGGCTGGCTGAGCGGATGGAGCAGCTTGGAGTGACCCTCAAGACCCATGATTCGGCGATGATCCCGTTCGACGACTATTACAGCCGCCCGGAGTTCTCGTTCGTGCGGCTGGAGATGCCGGTGGCCCGGTGGAGGGAAGGGGTCTCCCTGCTGGGCGAACTGCTCCGGTTTCCCCGCTTCGATAAGTGCGACGTGGACGTGGTACGCCGGGAGATGCTCATCGAAGAGGGCGCTCGGGCGCCCGCTGTCTCAGCGTTCGTCGATGATGAGTGCTTCCTTGTCGATCTGTCCGTAAAACTGGCGAAACAACTCGTTCTGTCCGTTGACGCCCGTGTCTGGTACGTGAATGTAACCGATCTTCCCATCGGATGCTTTGTCAACATACGCGCGCTGCGCTTCGACCCAGGCCCGGTAGCGCAACTGTCTCTCGCTGCCGATGGGTTTGATCGTGTAGTCGCGGACGTTCTGTGTCTCATCATCGCCGACGAGACTGTCAGCGATCGTCATGGTCGTCGGTTGGCCGGCCATGGCGACGAATGCGGTCCAGGGGTCGCTGGCGGTGTTGATGCGTGTGCCGTTGACATGCGTGAGGAAATCGCCCTCTTGGATGTCCATGCCTTGCTGCTGCAGCGGATTGCGAGCATCGGAGTCCCAGGGTGCGCCATGATACATTTTGGCGATGCGATAGGCCCAGAGTGTTTTTCCATCCTCGTCAGTTTCGCTGTCCAGTTCGAAATCGACGCCGAGCATGCCGACGTTTGTGCTCGGCTGACTCTCAGTGTCGCCGCCGAAGTAATACGCATGACCGATGTTGAGTTCGCCGATCATCTCACCGATGATGAACGAAACATCTTCACGGTTTG
>CAZZIV010000391.1:0-1663 GCA_964654385.1 uncultured Acidobacteriota bacterium
GATCGACGACTATCATTAGCCAACTAAAGAACACGAGATTGCGCAACGGCTCGCCGGCGACGTCAATCGCGCCGAAATGGGCCGCAGCCGGCGTGACGTGGTGGCCAAGATGGCCATGGCGGAAGAATCAGCAGCCGGGTTCGTGGAAAAATCATTCTTCGAGTACCACCTGTACACGCTGGGCCGCAACACTGACTTGCCGGACAACTCCACCAAGCAGATAGAGTTGTTTCCCACGGCTCGTGGAGTGGATTGCCAGAAGGAAATGGTGTTCGCGCCGACGCTGGAGATGCCGCAGTCATTGTTCCTGTGTCGCTGATCGGCGAAGAAGCGCGTGCTGTGGCCGATGCTGATCAAACGGCTTTGGGGCGTAGGGCCGAAAACCGCGCGGCGGCTGCGAGACGGCGGCGTTCGAACGGTGCGGGACCTGGCGGTCGGAAACGCCGACGCCATCCAGGTGCTGGTGGGGGAACGGTCCGCGCGGCACCTGCAAGCCCTGGCTCACGGGGAGGATGACCGGCCGGTCGCTCCTTCCCGCGGCGCCAAATCGGTCTCCTCGGAACGGACCTACGAAACCGACCTGGCCGACCCGGACGAGATCGACCGGGAGTTCCTGGCCCGGTCCGAGCAGGTCGCCCGGGAGCTTCGCAAAGACCGGCTGATCGCCCGGACCGTCCGGATCAAGGTGCGAACCGGGGACTTCACCACCTGGACCCGGTCGACCACCCTGCCCGAGCCGACCGACCTGGCCGAAACGATCGTGGAAGCGGCCCGGAAAATGTTCCGGACAAGAATCAACCTGCGGCGAAAAGGGGTGCGCCTCCTGGGCGTCGGCGCGGCGAACCTGGCCTCCGTGGAAACCGGCCAGGATCCGATGTTCCCGGATCCGGACCAGGTCCGGGCCCGCAAGAGGGCGAAGGCCACCGACGCGATCCGGGACAAGCTGGGGGAGAAGGCGGTGACCAGGGCGAGGTTGATTCGGAAGAAGAAGCCTCCCGCACGTGGAGAGGAACCTTGATTCCAAATCGTCCCTACGGCCGGATCCTCTCCGGGTCACCGAAATCGACCGGCGGTTTCCGAGCATCGCTCCCCATCCTCTCAAGGATCTCGCCGGCCGCCTTTCGACCGAATTCCAGGGCGGCGGCTTCACCGATCGGCTCCGGCGAGGAAGACGGATGCTCCGGCGTGCTGGCCAGGTGGACCGTCTGGGTCGGGAAGGCGAACTCCACGCCCAGTTCCCGGGCCAGGTGCAGGATATCGATGAACAACCGCTGCCGCTCCCGCATCTCGGTCCCCCAATCGGGAGCCTGGAAGAAGACGTACAGCATGATCCCCAGGGCCGAGTCGTCGAACTTGCTGAAGTAGACCATGTAAAAATCTTTCCGGGTGTACGGATGGCGGCGGATCAGTTCCCGGATCCCCTCGCAGAACGCTTCGATCGTCTCCGGCGGCGTGTCGTACTGAACGCCCAGCGTGGTGGACAACCTCCGGTAACGGCGCTCGCCGTAGTTGTCCACGGCGGCGTTCACGAGCCGGGAGTTGGGGACGGTGATCAGGGAATTGTAGAAGGTGCGGATCCGGGTGGAGCGCATCCCCAGTTCCTCCACCGTTCCCTCCAGATCGCCGATCACCACCCAGTCCCCGATCTTGAACGGCCGGTCGG
>CAZZIV010000392.1:0-1644 GCA_964654385.1 uncultured Acidobacteriota bacterium
CGACGGTGCACCGGAACGAAGCAGGTCAGCAGCCTGTACGAGGACGACATGGAAGCCGGAGTCGGGACCTGGGTGCCGTCCACCCTCCAGGGAACCAACGCCTGGAGCCAGTCCACCACCGATGCTTTCAGCCCGACCCACAGCTGGTTCGTGGACGATATTTCGAGCGTCAGCGACGCGGTCCTGATGATGGAGGAACTTCCGAACCTGCCCGCCGGCGCGGAACTCCGTTTTCACCACAACATCGACTCGGAAAGCGGGTTTGACGGCGGCGTCCTGGAATACACCACCGATGGCGCTACCTGGGTCGACGCCGGCTCGCTGATCACCCTGGGAGGGTACAATTCGACCATCGATTCCGGGTTCAGCAGCCCCCTGGCCGGCCGGAACGCGTGGTCCGGGAACCTGGGAGGGTGGGCCGAGGTGGCCGCCGATCTGTCCTCCCTGGCCGGTTCCAACGTCCGGTTCCGGTGGAGGTTCGCCACCGATTCGTCGGTTTCTGCCGCAGGCTGGTACCTGGACGACGTCACCGTGGATCAGAACTCATGGATCTGCAACAGCCCTGTCGCCCTTCCCGGGGAAGCCTCGGAGCCGGGGGTCGGCGCCCCCTTCACCATCGACAAGGATCCCGGCGGTTTCCTCCTGGCCTGGTCCGCCCCGGCCGCCGGAGGGCCGGTGGACCGGTATTCCCTTTACCGGCACGACCTGGCCGCCGGCCCGCCGGCCCTGCCTGTCTGCGAGGCCGACCTGGGAACCGGGACCTCCGCGGTGCTGGCCACCCTCCCCGGCGGGAACGGGTTCCTGGTGGTCGCCCGGAACAGCGCGGGAGAGGGCGGTTACGGCGCCGACAGCGACGGGATCTCCCGTCATCCGGCCGCCGGCGCGGACGTCTGCCCCTGATCCCGGGAATCCTTTATAATCGGTGTATCGGTCCCTTTCCGGGATGGTCCCGGGAGGTGTTCCGGCCGGAATCGAGGGTGTGATGACCGAACAGTGGAAAAGAGCCAGCAGACTGAACGGGGTAGGAATCGTCGCCGCCGGCCTTTGGATCGTGGCGTCGTTGACCGGTTGCGCCGATCCCCTCGAGGGACACGCGCGGAAAGCCCTGGAAACCTATCGCACGGTGATGAACCAGAACCAGGACTACAAGCTCTACGGGCTGCAGATCGCCGCTCATTCCACCGCTCCGGAAACCGGGGCGATACTCGCGGAAGGAGCGGCGGAGAAAGGGTACAAAGTTTTCAGCACCGCCCTCCGGGGGCTGATCGAACGGCCGGTACCGGAGGCGAAGGAAACGCTACAGACCGCCTTCGCCGGGAAGACCGGCGCCGCCAAGCTGCTGGCCGCCCTGGCCCTGGCCGAAACCGGGGATCCGGAAGCCGCCGCGTGGCTGAAGGAAACGGCGGAGAAGGAAAAAGCGGCCACCAACCCCGACGTTCTGGTGTTCCTGGGAAACCACGGGGAGAAGGAACTGGCCCAGCTGAACCTCTACCGGCGGCTGGATTCGGACGATGAATATGTTCGGGACGAGGCGTTCGTGGCCATGGGGCAGATCCACGAGGATTGGGCGGCGGAACTGCTCAAGCACGCGTTTGCCCGGGCGGTCGGTGCGCGCCCGAGACACGCGAGTCTCTCCATGGAGGC
>CAZZIV010000393.1:0-1635 GCA_964654385.1 uncultured Acidobacteriota bacterium
AACATTTAGTGTCAGTAATAGAAACGAATACCTAAGAGAGAATCAGTCATGGATCCACTGTCTCAACTTCAGGCGAGCCCTCCCTCGCAAGCGGAAACAGATGGTGCGCTCACCCAGGCGGGAATCGATCAGGACACGTTTCTGAAGATTTTCATGGCTCAACTGCAACACCAGGACCCTCAGAATCCAGAGGACACTTCCCAACTCAGCTCGCAACTCGCACAATTCAGCCAGCTCGAGCAGACGATCCGTTCCAAGGACGAACTCCAGGGGATCAACAGCCGCCTCGATCGACTGATCGAAGCCACCGGAGGACAATCCGGTTTCCAGCTTGATCCCGTATCGCTGATCGGACACGATGTCGAAACCGGCTTCAGGGTTCCGGCCTCTGGAAGCCCTTCTCCGCTTCGAATTGATCTCCCCGAGCAGAGCGACTCCATGAGCATCCGATTGAATGACGTGGAGGGAAATCTGCTCGCGATCGCCGACATCGAGGGAGTCGACGCACAGGGAAATCTCATCCCTCTACCTACCGGGGCCTACCAGCTGTCCATCGACAACGGCCAGCCAAGGCTGACGGTACCCGATGGTGGATCGACCGATCTCGTTTTCCGTGTTTCGAATCCAACCACAGGTGGAATCGATCCGGGTGCTCCCGCCTTCGCCTTTGACCCGGATACCACCTACGCGTTTTCGGTCGTGGCTGACAGCCCATCGCGGGGGCGTTATGAACCCGCCACCAACTTGACGGGGACAGTTGAAGCGGTTCGCCTTCTGAATGGGCAGCCAATTCTCTCCGTTTCCGGCAGGGAAATTGATCCGGCACAGATTCTTCGAATTCGCTAGCCGCACTCATAGAGGAGCTGAACAGAAATGGGACTTCAATCAAGTTTGTTTGCTGGCGTCGCCGGCCTTAATTCCAATGGTGACGCAATCTCCATCATCGGAGACAACATCGCCAATGCCAATACGATCGGGTTCAAAGCGGGCCGCCCTGAATTCGTCGATGTGCTCTCCTCGAGTCTCGGCGGGAGCGGGACCGGGGATATCGGTGCAGGCGCTCGACTGTCCGGAGTAAGCCAGAACTTCACACAGGGATCCCTTCAATCCACCGGTGTGACGACCGATCTGGCAATCGATGGTGGGGGATTCTTCATTGTCCAGGACGGGACGGGGGTCTTTTATTCCCGAAACGGGACATTCCGACTGGATTCGTCACAGATCTTAGTCAATTCGCTCGGCCAAACCGTTCAGGGCTTCGGCATCACGCCAGGAGGAACCGCCAACGGCGCACTCTCATCGATCGATCTCTCGACCGCGGCCTCCTCGCCCTCCGCAACGTCCACCGTCACGGTCAACGTGAACCTCGATCCGAATGATACCGCGATCGCAGGAGGCGCCTCTGGCTTTGACCACACCGATCCAGTGAATACTTCGAACTTCCAGACCGGTATCCGTCTTTTCGATTCCCTCGGAAATCCGCGAAACCTCCTGATCTATTTCCGCAAGGACAGTGCGGCTTCGAACAGCTGGTTCTGGTACGCAGGCGTCAATCGGGATCAGATCGATTTCAGCGGCTACTCGGCACCGTTTTCTACGTTTACCTCAACGTCTTCCAGCCAGACCGATTTCTTC
>CAZZIV010000394.1:0-1632 GCA_964654385.1 uncultured Acidobacteriota bacterium
GGTGGGGTGTTGGCGACCGCGGCCAGGAGCTTGTCGGTGAGCGGCGCGAACTGGTCGTCGATCAGGAAGATGCCGTCCTCTCCGGCCGAGATCGCCATGTTGCCGCCGGCCCCTTCCAGGGTCCAGACATGATCGGTCAGGTGAGTCGCCTTGATCTGGACTTTGTCGAAATCCTGGCCGAAAGCCGGCAGGCCGCAGAGGGTGACCGCGGCGGTAAAAAAGGCGATCGAAAAAGCGGTCCTGCAATCCGATGGTCGTTGAGTCATGCATTCCTCCCGTCATTCGTCCCGTGGATTATCCGGGAAATCACCCTCCGTGGCAAATCGGCAGCACCGGAAGCCTGTCCAGGATCATTTCTATGAGGTTGCTAGGGATTCCCCCCTGGACAGGAACCGGATCCGCTGCCTACACTTTGAAAGGGTAAAGGGTAATCCCAGAGCTTCCTTGTTCGGAAACGACCGGCGGTTTCCCCGCTGGTGAGACCGCCGTAAGCCCCATGCAATGTGGGGGATAGCCAGGAAACCTGCCGAACGCGCCAGGGGAGCGATTCGATCGGCAGCGTTGGGCGGAAAGGAGGCAAGGCGATGATTCGATGCATGACCGGCCTGCGAGGGTACATTCTCGCGGCCAGGGATGGGGAGATCGGGCGCTGCAAGGATTTCCTGTTCGATGATCGGGACTGGACCGTGCGGTTCATGGTGGCGGACACCGGGAAATGGCTCACCGGGAAGAAGGTGCTGGTGGCGCCGATCTTCCTGGGCGAGCCGGACTGGGCATGGAACCGTTTCCCGGTAACATTGACCCGGGAGCAGATCGAGAAGAGTCCGCTCCTCGATGAGCATCTCCCGGTATCCAGAAAGTACGAGCGGGAATACCACGAATACTACGATCTGCCTCTCTACTGGGGCGGCGCCGCGGCCTGGGGAGCATGGCCGGTACCCACCGAAACGATGCGGACCGTGGAGGCGAAGGCCGAATCGAAAGAGAAAACGGCGGAGCCGGAAGAAGACCGGCATCTTCAATCGATGGAAGATGTCCTCGGATACCCTATTTCCGCACGGGACGCGGAAATCGGGCACTTGGACGACCTGATCGTAGACGCCCGGAACTGGACAATCCGTCAGCTGGTCGTCGATACGCGGAACTGGATCCCGGGACGCCGGGTCCTGGTTTCACCGGACAGCGTCAGCGAGTTCGACTGCGCCGAGCGAAAGGTGCAGATCGACCGGTACGCCCAGGAGATCCGGAACAGTCCCGACTATGATCCCGGCGCACCGGTGAACAAGGAATTCGAAGAACGGCTGTACGATTATTACGGCCGTCCCCGGGAATGGAACCTGCGCCGCTGACCGGAAGACCCCGGCTTACCGGAGAAGCCGGTCCAGGACGGCTCCCAGGTCGGCGGCGGCGAACGGTTTGGAGAGGGCTCCCTGGAAACCGGCCCGCCGGTAATCGGTCAGGTCCGGGTCGTTGGAATACCCGCTGGCGACCACCGCGATCAGGTCGGGGTCCAATTCTCTCAAGCGGCTCAGCGTTTCCTTCCCGCCTATTCCGCCGGGAACGGTGAGGGCCAGGACTACCAGTTCGAACGGCCGCCCGGCCGCTCCCGCGGCCTTTGAACCGGCCCCGGGG
>CAZZIV010000395.1:0-1628 GCA_964654385.1 uncultured Acidobacteriota bacterium
CAATTCCGGCGGGAGGCCGAGACGGATTACCGTCAGGATCTCGTCCAGGCCCTCCCACTCCCATCGGGTTCCCCCTGTGGTCACCCTGTGCGGCGGTAAGCGTGCGCCAGACCTTTCACTTACCCACAAGTCGGTGGCGTTTTGGGAACAGCGGCTTGGAACCCTTCGATAAGGTCGGCCAATCGGGAAAAGCCACGCCAGATGACGGTTGTTCCTGGTGGTGCGTCGCTCGCGCGGTCCAGGTAGCCGCCCAAACGAGCGACGGCGGTCATGTAGAAGGCAATGTCACCCGGTGCACTCTGTCGGTTTGACGGCATTACCCGGTCGAGAAGAACGCGTTCGGCGTCTGTGAAAACCGCTGCTGGTGAAGCGGTCGGGAACTGGCGTCGGAGCATGGTCAGCCAGGATATTCTCCAAGCCACGACGCAGCAGAGCGCGATGCAATTTGTGAGGCGATCTGCAGTGGTGAGCCGGATGTTCTCGATCCGGCACCCGGTTTTCAGCGTCTTGAAGAAGGTCTCGATACTCCAGCGCCGTGCATACCAGCCGAGTTTGTGCACCGCGTCGGCATGGCTTCCGACGGGCAGGTTCGTGATCAGTTTCCAGAAGACGGCCGGACGGTCCGCCGGAGGAGTGATTTCTTCGGCGTGGATGATCTGAAGCTGCTGGTGCTGATATTGCTTCTGCTTTCCGATCGGCGGGCGCACGGTCATCGTCGCGAACTTCACCGCCAGCACGGCCCGTTGCTCTTCTCCTCCAGCATCGCGAAACCGGACTTCATGCCTGCCGCTGGATTGGACCTCCGCCATCACCTGGGCGATGGTGGTTCCCCCATCCTCCGCCAGGCGATCGACGCAGCTTCGAACCAGAAATCTGGTGCCGAGGTCCTGCGCCAGGCAGAAAAGTTCGTAGACGTCACTCTCCCGGTCACCGATATGCACGCAGCGCTCGGGCGCGCCCGTCAGTTTGGTGGAGCGGCGCAAATTGTCGAGCCAGCGCATGCTCTCCTTTTGGTCGATCGGCACGCGGGTGGGATTGATCTTGCGCTTGAGAGCAGCGGTTCCCTTGAACTTGTCCCGGGACCAGAACTTCGCGGCCGTCAGACCGAGCGGCAACCCTTCCGGCGTGACGGCCAGGCTTGCATGCATCAGAAGGCCGCAGATCATGTGCTTTTGATGGCGGCCTTCCTTCAGCTTGCGCCCCGTTGATACCTTGGTGAAACCGATCTTCTCAGGGTTCGCGCGCTTGAAGGAAAACTCCGTTGTGTCCTGCAGGATCAGGATCGGGCCGTCGGTGGCCTGCACCCGCAGGGCGGAGGCCGCAAAATGCCCCTCCAGGATCTTGTCCTCGCTGACGTTATCATTGGCGAAGAAGCGGTAGGCAGCCTTTGTGTTCGCCCAATCCTGAAACGCCGTCGGCAGCGATTTTCCCGGCCGTTCCCCGAGCGCCTCCAGGATTGCACCAAGCCGGCGGTTCAGCCGTGCATCGCCCAGATCGCATTTCGAGATTTCTTCGCCCACCCAACTCTGCCACATGCCTGCACCCGATTCATTGAAGGTGCCAGAGAACGAATCGGTACTGTAACCTGACGTCTGGAAATTCGCTCGTGGCTGGGGCCATGAGCCCCT
>CAZZIV010000396.1:0-1612 GCA_964654385.1 uncultured Acidobacteriota bacterium
GCGATTCTCCTGGGGATCGTGGAAGGGCTTACGGAGTTCCTTCCGATCTCTTCCACCGGGCACCTGATCGTCGCTTCGGACCTGGTCGGCTTCACAGGGAAGCGGGCCGAAGTTTACGAAATCTTTATCCAGTTGGGGGCGATCCTGGCGGTGGTCTGGGAATACCGGGCCCGGCTTCTGGCCGTAGCGGTCGATTTACCCCGGCGGGTCGAGGCCCGGGGGTTCACGGCCAACCTGTTCCTGGCGTTCCTGCCGGCGGCGGTGGTCGGCCTGCTGTTCCACGGTTACATCTCCGAACACCTTTTCTCGGTCCCCACTGTCGCCGTGGCGCTGATCGGAGGGGCGATTCTGATCCTGGTCGTAGAGGCGCTGCCGCTGAAGCCCGGTCCGGAAGAGGCGGAGAGGATCGGCTGGAAGCAGGCCCTGGGAGTTGGATGCGCCCAGTGCCTCGCCCTGTGGCCCGGGTTTTCCCGGTCGGCGGCGACGATCCTGGGCGGCCTGGGTGTCGGACTGAATCGGAAGGCGGCCACCGAGTTTTCCTTCTTCCTGGCGATCCCGACCATGTTTGCCGCCACGATCTACAGCCTCCTCAAGAGTCTCGCCGACCTGGAAGCGGCCGATGCCGGGTGGCTCTCTCTTTCCTTCGTCATCTCATTCCTGGTCGCCTGGGGATCGATCCGGTGGCTGCTGCACTACGTGGCCCATCACAATTTCCGGGTGTTCGCCTGGTACCGGATCGGCCTGGGGATCCTCCTCTTCGTTTACTATTACTCCGTCCGGAGTTGAGCCGGGATCGTATGCCGCCGGAGACCTTCCGGGGAGGCGCGGCCGAGGGAGAGTCTACGGATCGATCCGAGGAGGCCGGCGACCGGATGGAGCGAACCTGGGGGAAACCGGTGTTCCAGGCTGCATCGCGCAAGGCTCATCGTGTCGCGTAGGGAACAGGACGCTCCGGGATCGCGGAGGAAGAAAGGTTCGAAACAGGGTTGAAGGATGGCAGCAGGTGAATTCGATCTGATCCGCCGTTTCCGGTCGATGTTGCCGGATCCTCCGTCCGACCTGGTGGTCGGGCCCGGGGATGATTGCGCCGCCGTGGATGTTGGAGACGGCCGCCTTTGGCTGTGGACCTGCGACGCCCAGGTGGAAGGGCGTCATTTCCCGGCCGGCCGGATCCCCGGCGCCGACCTGGGACGGAAAACCGCCGCCGTCAACCTGAGCGATATCGCCGCCATGGGCGGCGCGCCCCGGTTCGCCCTCTTTTCCCTGGTGGTCCCCGACCGGCTCCAGGGGGAAGGGCCGGAGGGCGCCGGTTGCCTGGAAGAGCTGGTCGGCGGCGTGGTGGAAGAACTGGAACGGTACGGCGCTGCTCTGGCAGGGGGAAATCTCTCGGGAGGCACGGAACTGGTCGCCGATCTGACGGTGATGGGGGAAGTATCCTCGAAGCAGGTCATCCGCAGGTCGGGAGCCCGGCCGGGAGACCGGATCCTGGTGACCGGATTTCCTGGATTTTCCGCCGCGGGAAGAGCGCTCCTGGAGAGTGGGATCGGGGACGGAGAAGCCACACCGTTCGCTTTGTCTATGCGATCGCAGCACATACCGGCTCTCCACATCG
>CAZZIV010000397.1:0-1592 GCA_964654385.1 uncultured Acidobacteriota bacterium
CACGCGATCACCGCGGGAAACGGCCCCTCCTGGGAGACGGAAGCGGTCACGGTGACCGGCGCCTCTTTGCCCGAGCTGGACGGTGAGCGGATCAACACCCTCGGCCTCTTCCGTTGGGAGCCGGTCCAGGGCATCTTCCAGATAACGCCTTTCCAGATCGATGAAAGGGTGGACCGGGTTTTCAACGCCGGATCCGAGTTCGAGTTCACGCAGAACATGTACGACGTAAGCGGCCTGGAAGACGGACGCCTGGACGGGGACGACGAACTGGTTTTCCTGTTCCAGGACGCCGGGGTGGAGGCGCCGGCGAACGCGCCGTGGCCGGCAGGATCCAGCAGTCCCCGGTATACCATCGCCGTCACCAACCCGGACGACCCGGCCGACATCCGCTATGTCTATCTTTTCCGGTTGGAGGTCGCGCCGACACCGACCTCCTACGTAACCTGGAACCTGAGCCAGTACAGTTCCATCGCCTCCTCCGCCTATGCCCTGGACTACACCGACATATGGCTCCTCACCGGGTACCGGGTTCTCGCTCCGTGCGGGTCGGGCGCGGACCTGATCGACCGATTGAAAGCCAGGGCCGGATTAAAACCGGAAAAGGGAGAGACCGAAGAGCTCTGGAACGTGAGCGCCGTCTACCTGGGCGGGTTGATCGGGTCTATTCGCGCGATTCGATATGTCCGGGGCGCCGCCAGCGGGTTCAACACCATACATTCCGACGTGGTCTACCGGAACTACTGGGATCGGTCCGTGACCTTGCGGGTTCACCCCGTGGGCAACGTCTGGATGTACTTCGATTGGCTGCCCCAGGCCGGCCTTACTTACTTTTCGTCCAGCGAAACCAATGGCGTGTCGATGGACGGGCAGCCGGATTCGGTGCCTGTGAATACGGTCCCGACGTGGGAATTGGTCCGCTCGCCGGGAGGAGGGATGGCCCAGCTCATCGATTTCCCGCCGTCTCCCTACGTGATCGACCGAAAGGGCTATTACCGGGACGATGCGGCCTACGACGACGCACCGTTGAACCGGCCCGGCTATTCCGATGACGATGACAGCGCCATCGGGAACCACGGCATCCACGCGGAAGGATTGATCGGCGACGAATTGAGTCCTATCTACTACCGCGCCAGGATTCACCCTCTCTGCGGCGACGTAGGGGATGCGGCCATGGGCGCGGAATACCGCCGAATGTGGGATACCGGTTTCACGTTCCAGACGACACCCGAATGGCGGATCCTGGGAGCCATCCGGGACCTCACCGTACAGCGCGACCTGCTGAACATCGTTCTCTCCTGGCAAGCGGTTCCCGGCGCCGAAACATACCGGGTCTACGCCTCGGTGACGCCGGATCTGCCCCGCGCCTCCTGGACCCTGTTGGGAGAAACCGCCGGCCTGACCTGGCAGGACCCGGTCGACCCGGTCACCCGGCACTACTCGGTCGTGCCGGTGGCCAACGGCGCCGAGGGAGACTGGTAGCCGTTCTGGACATCGCTCCCGCAGCTCGATATCATGGCTAAGATTCACAAAAAGTCGGGCGGGAACGGCATGAGCGGTTTGACCTGGAATCGGGGGATCGACCTGCGGCGGAG
>CAZZIV010000398.1:0-1584 GCA_964654385.1 uncultured Acidobacteriota bacterium
GGATCAGGGAGATCACAGCTCCTGTCTGCGATCTGTGCTCGAGCCCGGGGCGGCGAGGGAAGCGGCAGCCGATGTCGCCGGGGGCATCCAGGAAGGGATCGACCGGATGGTGCGACGAGGCACCGTGGCGATCGGCGACATCAGCAACAACCTGTCCACCGTCTCCCACCTGGCCCGATCTCCCCTGCTCGGCGTCATCTTCCACGAGATCTACGGCATCGATCCAGGGGAGGAGGAAGCGGTAATGGAGTCGGCGGCGGAACGGCTCGGGGAGGCCGACCGGATCCTGACGAACGAAGGCGGCCGAGGGAAGTTCCGGCTGGCTCTCGCCCCTCACGGCCCGCATACCGCCACGCCGGCTCTCCTGAAAGCGCTGGCCGGGCGGGCGGAGGCGTCCAAAGAGCCGTTCTCGATCCATCTGGCCGAGAGCGCCGGCGAAGTGGAACTGCTCCAGACCGGCGGCGGAGAGATGCGGGAGTTCAACCGGGAACGGCGGTTCATGGACGAAAGCTGGACCCCTCCCGGGCTCTCCCCGGTCGCCCACCTGGACCGGCTGGGCGCCCTCTCCCCTTTGACCCTGGCGGTACACTGCGTCCACCTGGACCGGCGGGACCTGGCCCGGCTGCAGGAACGGCGTTGCACCGTGGTCACCTGCCCCCGGAGCAACCGGGCGCTGCAGGTCGGGAAGGCGGACGTGCCGACCCTTCTGAGCGCCGGCGTGCCGGTCGCCCTGGGCACCGACTCCCTTGCCAGCGCTCCGGACCTGGACATGTTCGCCGAGATGAAGGCGCTGCGAGACGAGCACCCGAAACTGGCGCCGGCCGCCGTTCTGCGGATGGCGACCATGAACGGCGCACGGGCGCTGGGACTGGCGGAAGAGCTGGGCGCCATCCGGCCGGGGATGCAGGCGAAGATGGTGCAGGTCCCTCTCCCTTCCCCGAAAGCGGATCCGCTGGAAACCGTCACCACCTGCCCGGAGACCGTCACACCGGTCGGAGCCGTTCCGGCTGCCGGAGACGACGGATCGTGATCGGAACGATCAGCACCTGGGGGAGGATGGTGAAGTTTCCCCACTCGATCTTCGCGCTGCCGTTCGCTCTCTCCGGCGCGGTGCTGGCCACCCGGAACCACGGCGTCACCTGGCCCCAGGTGGTCTGGGTCGTGGCCGCCATGGTCTGCGCCCGGAACGCCGCCATGGGGTTCAACCGGCTGGTGGATCGGAAACTGGACGCGGTGAACCCCCGCACCGCCGGGAGGGAACTCCCGGCCGGGACCCTGGCCACAGGCCCGGTGTGGCTGTTTACGCTCCTGTTGCTGGCCGGGTTCGTATTCTCCGCGTGGAAACTGAACCGGCTCTGCTTTCTCCTCTCCCCGGCGGCGATCGCCGTGATTCTCGGCTACTCGTACACCAAGCGTTTCACCTGGGCCAGCCACCTGTTCCTCGGCTTGGCCCTGGCGATCGCGCCGGTAGGCGGATGGCTCGCCATCGCCGGCCGTTTCGATACGGCGCCCTGGCTGCTGGCGGCGGCGGTCCTGTTCTGGGTGGCCGGCTTCGACGTGATCTACGCCTGCCAGGACGTCGAG
>CAZZIV010000399.1:0-1559 GCA_964654385.1 uncultured Acidobacteriota bacterium
ACATCCACGTGCGCTCGCGCTCAGGACGACTGTGCCAGAGTGAGTGGGGGGGGGGGCGCGGTGCAGCACGCCCAGGAGGGGAAGGGCCGCCCTGGGGCGGGAGGGGGCGATGATCGGCGGATTCCTGCCCGATCCGGCCGCCGCCCTGGAGCGATTGGAAGCGTCCGGATCGATGCTGGAAGCCGGGGAACTGGCGGAGATCTCCCGGGTAGCCGCTTCGGCGGGAGAGGCTGGACACCGGCTGGGCGCTCTCTCGGAAGAGCGGTACCCGATGCTCCAGCGGTCCGGAAGGTCGGTTCCAGACCTGAGAGATCTGGTGCAGCCGATCCTGGAGAATGTGCTGCCCGACGGCTCCCTGGCCGACGGCGCCAGCCGGGAGTTGCGGCGGATCCGCCGGGAAATCGCCCGGAACGGGAAGAAGCTCCGGGAGATCCTGGAACGGTTCCTGGGGCGGCCGGACGTTCAGGACGCGTTCGTGACCCAGCGGAACGGGCGGTTCGTTCTGCCGGTCAGGGCCGATGCCCCGAAGCGGGTGAAAGGGATCGTACACGCCTCTTCTTCGTCGGGGGCCACTTTGTTCGTCGAACCGCTGGAAACCGTCGAGCTGAACAACGAGCAGGTCCGCCTGGAGGAAAGGGAGACCGAAGAGCAGGAAAGGATCCTGACCGGATGGTCGGACCAGCTGCGGGAACGGGTGGTCGAGATCCGGTCGGCGGTCGAATGGATCGGCCGGATCGACGCCCTGCAGGCCCGGGCCGAGTACGGTCGGGAGTCCGACGGTGTGCTTCCCCGGGTGACGGAGGACGGCCCATTTCTTTTGAAGGACCTGTGCCATCCGCTCCTGGACCGGAGGCTGCGGGAAGAAGGAGGGGACTGCGTGCCGGTCAGTTTTTTCCTGGACCGGCCGGACCAGGTCCTGGTCCTCTCCGGGCCGAACGCCGGAGGGAAAACTGTGGCCCTCAAGGCGCTGGGGCTGGCGGTGCTGATGACCCAGGCCGGCATCCCGGTTCCGGCGGCGGAAGTGGTCCTCCCGGTCTACGGGCAGCTGCGGGCCGATATCGGGGATCACCAGTCGATCGAGGCCGATCTTTCCACTTTCTCCGCCCACCTGGCGGCGGTAGGCAGGTTCCTCCGGGAGTTGTCGCCGCCGACGCTGCTCCTGTTCGACGAAATCGGAACCGGGACCGAGCCGTCGGAAGGGGCGGCCCTGGCCGAGGCGGTCCTGGAGGAGTTCCTCCGGCCGGGGGTGACCGCGGTGGTCACCACCCATTTCGGCCGCCTGAAAGCCTGGGCGTACACCCGGGAGGGAGCGGTCGGCGCGGCCATGGAATTCGACGAGGAGACTTTGCAGCCGACCTTCCGGGTGATCATGAACGCCGCCGGGGTTTCCGCCGGCCTGGAAATCGCCGAACGGCTCGGGCTGAGCCGGGAGATCGTGGAAAAGGCCCGGGGACTGTTGGGATCGGGGGCCCGGGAGACCGAGGCGGTCCTGGCCCGGCTTCGGGAGGGGACCGCCGCGATGGGGGGCGCACCGGCGGCCCTCGCGCGGGCGCGGGCGG
>CAZZIV010000400.1:0-1554 GCA_964654385.1 uncultured Acidobacteriota bacterium
GAGCACGCCGGCCTGGATGCGGCCGATCCCTGTCCGTAGAGGTAGCAGTGCACCCGCCCAAGGGCGACGGAACCAGATAGAAAGTTAACATATCCTCACCTACCGGACGTATATTTGAGAAGGTTATTTTGTGAGGTTGGAGGAATCGCGGCTTGTTTTGATTAGAGGCCAGATCCGCGGGTGGACGGACCGAGATGGTAACAAACGTTACACAACGGAAGTTTTCGCGCGCCAGGTGCTTCTCCTGGGTAAGCGTGAAACGCCGGCCAACATGGAACCTGAAGACATTCCTGATCGGGATCTTCGCCGCTTCCGCTTTCGCGGGGGCGGCGGAGGTGCCGACCGCCTGGCAGCGCCTGGATGACGGCGATCCAAATGCCGCCTATGCCGTCGTCATATATGACGACATCCGCAACCAGGTGGTCCGTATGAATTCCGCCGGAGGCAGCCGCCCTCCCATGCTCTGGGAGCATGACGGCGTGGAATGGACCCGGCGCTCCTTTCCCGAGCCGACCCCGTGGAATATCGGCGGCGCCTGCGGTGCTTTCGACAGCGATCGCGGCGTCGTGGTCACCTACGGTGGAACCGATTCCAACGAAACGTGGGAGTATGACGGCGTTACCTGGGTGCGGAAGATCACGGCCTCCGACCCGGGGAACCGTTCCAACTGCGCCATGGCGTATGACCGGTCCACCCAGCGGATGGTGATGTTCGGGGGGTACGATCCGTTTCTGATCGGTGTGGGAGGGACCTGGGAGTACGACGGAACGGATTGGACCTTGATCACCCCGCGCACCTCCCCCAGCCCGCGGGGCGACGCCGGCTTTACCTATATCACCTCCGACCAGAAGCTGCTCCTTTACGGTGGGCGTGACAACAGCCTTCTTATGGGCGGCACCTGGGAATACGACGGCGCCAGGAAGAACTGGACGGCCAAATCTCCCAAGCACTCGCCGTCGTTTCTTTCCGGAGTCGGCCTGTCGTACGACCCGGTCCGGGATGTGGCGGTGCTGTTCGGAGGATATGGCGGTTTTTTTATGTCCGATGAAACATGGGAATGGGATGGGCGGGACTGGACCCAGGTTCTAACCGCTTCGGCGCCGTCGCCTCGGGATGTGATGCGCCTATACTTCAACACGCAGGCCGGGAAGATCCAGGCCCATGGCGGAAACAACGAAGGGTACTTCGACGAAACCTGGGAGTATGACGGTTCGGCCTGGACAAAGCTGCCGGATGATCCGGTGCCCGGGAATCGGTCCAGGTTTAGCCTCGCCTATGATCCGCGATACGCGCATATTGTTCTTTATGGTGGAGATGCAGAGGGGGCAGCATCCTATTGGGATGATACCTGGTATTTCCGGAACGGTGCATGGGAACTGCAAGGCGGCGTCGGTACTCCGACGGCGGTTCACAAATTCGGAATCTACTACGATCAGTTCAACCAGAGAATTGTCGGCTTCTCCGGCGACGGTCTCTTAGAGAAACCACTAGACATTCACGAATACGATGGTTCCGTTCCAGGCTGGTTATCGATCCCCACAGCCGGCCCCGACC
>CAZZIV010000401.1:0-1545 GCA_964654385.1 uncultured Acidobacteriota bacterium
GTCGCCTGATTCCAGCAGGGCGGCCAGGGTGTCCGGCGCGCCGGAGTTCACCGGCATCTCCAGCATCTGGTTGAAGTCGCAGTCGTAGAGGCGACCGTCCCACCCGACGCTCAGGTAGGTGCGGCACATGACCGCCTCCGCCGCCACCGGGTTGAAGGCGCCGGCCAGCAGTTCCATGTATGACTGCAGGTTCCCGCTCCGCTCCAGGTAATCCAGGTAGCGGCGGATCGGCATGTTGGTGATCGTGTACAGGCTGTCGAAGACGATGCCGAACCGGTCGCCCAGTTCCCGCTTGTAGTCCCGCTCCAGGGAGGTCTGGCAGGCGGGGAGGAACGCGCCGACCGGGTTGTAGACCAGGTTCAGCTTCAGGTCGCCTCCCTGCCCGTACCCGGCCCGGTTCAACCGCTTCAGGGCGGCGACGCTTTTGTCGAAGATCCCCTCCCCTCGCTGGGCGTCGGTCCCCGCCGGCCGGAAGGACGGAAGGGAGGCGACTACCTCCACCTGCTGCTCCGCCAGGAACTCGACCAGGTCCGGCTGGGACTTCAGCGTCAGAACGGTCAGGTTGCACCGGTCCAGCACTCGGCGGCCGAGAGCCCGGGCCTGCCGGACCAGGCTCCGGAAATTCCCGTTCAGTTCGGGGGCTCCACCGGTCAGGTCCAGCGTGGGGATCGGATGGCGCCGGAGCAGTTCGATCACCTGGGCGGCGGTCTCGGCGGTCATCTGTTCGGTCCGGTGTGGCCCTGCGTCCACGTGGCAATGAAAGCAGGCCTGGTTGCAGAGTTTCCCCAGGTTCACCTGGAGGATCTCCACCGATTCCACCGCCAGCGGAGAGACTCCCCCTTCTGCGAGCTTGGAATCGAACGACGGGATCCCGGTGGACGCCAGCCGCCCCGTTTCGGTCATGACCGCTTTCTCCTCGCTCATCCTCTCTTTACCTCTACATCCCCAGGTGTTCGGCGATCTTCCGCATCTGCACGCCGTGGGCCAGGGACGCTCCGCCCCGGATGGCGTTGGAAACATGCACCGCCTCGGTCATCTGGTCCAGGTCGGCCCCTTTCTGCAAGCTCGCCTTCGTATACGCGTCGATGCAATACGGGCACTGTACCGCGTGGGCCACCGCCAGGGCGATCAGCGCCTTCTCCCGCTCGGTCAGGGCGCCGTCCTCGAAAACGGCGTTGTAGTACCCCATGAACTTCTCCCAGAGCTCCGGCCGGTTCTTGCCCATCTCGGAAAACTTCTGCAGATCATGCGGGCAGTAATAGGTTTCCATGGTTCGCTCCTGTGGTTCACGCCGTCGATCGCTTCATACTACCAGCAGGATTGACAACACCGCCGTACGGCCGACTATTCCAGGAGTGGCTCCTCCGGCTCTCGTCCCGATCGGCGCCGCTCTCCTTGAAGTTCCCCGGTCCGGCGGTTTCCCCACCTTTTGAACCGTTTCCCGGCGCCGCCGTCCGCCTTTACCGCCGGACCGAAGCGTGGAGACGACTTGTCCTATCCTGCCGCTGCGAGGTTGTCTGTGTGGCGCCACAGCTCACTTATAGG
>CAZZIV010000402.1:0-1534 GCA_964654385.1 uncultured Acidobacteriota bacterium
GGAGAGGCGGTCCCGTGTGCGCCGGCTACACCTGTTTCGATACTGAGCGTTACATCCTCAGCGTGGAGGCCCGGAGGTGGCGGGACGCCGCCGCCGCTGCTCCCTACGACGCTGTGATCCTCGTTGTGAACGAACGGAAGTACGGCGGAGGCGGTATCTACAACCTGTATTCCACGGCCGCGGCCGGTTCCGCGGTCGCTCCGTACCTGTTCGTCCATGAATTCGGTCATCACTTCGCCGGCCTGGGGGACGAGTACTACACCTCGCCGGTCTCCTACGAAGCCCTGCCGACCGTCACCACGGAACCGTGGGAGCCGAACCTCACCGCCCTGGCGGACCCGGCCCGGCTGAAATGGGGCGACCTGGTGGAAGAAGATACGCCGCTCCCCACCCCGTGGAACAAGACCGCCTATGAAGAGGCCTCCCGGACGATCCAGGACCGCCGGGCAGATCTCCGCAAGAAAGGCGCGCCGGAAGAATCCCTCGAGTCGCTCTTCCGGCAGGAAAGGGAGCGGTTCACCGCCGAACTAGGAAAGGAGCCGTTCGCCGGCAAGACCGGGGCCTTCGAGGGAGCCGGCTACATGGCCACAGGGCTTTACCGCCCCTCGGCGGACTGCATTATGTTCACCCGGGACAAGGTCGGTTTCTGCGCCGTCTGCCGGAGGGCGATCCGCCGGATGATCGACCTGCATACCCGTTAGCGAGGGTCCGCTACTCGACGGTCTTCGGAATTTCCAGCGCCAACAACGCATCCGCCGCGTTCCCGGCGAAGCGGTGTTTGCAATCCTCCGAGCAGAAGTGCAACTCATCGCCCCCCACCTTCAAGGCGTGTTCGGCGGTCCCTTCCATGGCCAACCCGCAACCGACGCACTTCGACACCACGTGATCGACGGTTCCGTCCGCGGCGTCCGCCTGGGCCAACACCGCCTGCACCGCCGGCTTCACGGCGTCGGGAATCGCCACCGTTTCAAGCACGGCGGCTTCCTCTACCTGGCTTCTTTCCTGCGACGGCTCCACCGCGGCGACCTGCGTCTCCTGTTCCCCGGCCGGCTGGTCTCCGCCGGTACCGGAGCAGCCCGCGGCCAGGCAAAGTAAAGGAAGGCAAACCGCCATCCATAAAATCGAGGCACCCTTCGCATTCATTCCGCATCTCCTACCGCCGGAAACGGCGCATGAATCCCGAATCGCCTCCCCGGCGGATCATCCTATCATTCTTCCCTTCCCTTCCGATCTGTACCTGGTGATCTGTGACAAAAGAGAATATTTTATCGCAATTTCTTCTAATTAACTAAGAAGACAGGATTAATCCCGCCTTTTTGCTTGAAACAGCGTAAGCTATATGTCGTATACCCATGTTCCGAAGCTCGATCCCCGGAGCCTGGGATCTGCCTCAAGGGAGGGGTTCAAGTGAACAACGGCCGAAACCGACGCACCTTCATGATTGCATCGATCCTGTGCTGCCTTTCCGTTTCCAGTTCCCACGCGATCACCGCGGGAAACGGCCCCTCCTGGGAGACGGAAGCGGTCACGGTGA
>CAZZIV010000403.1:0-1510 GCA_964654385.1 uncultured Acidobacteriota bacterium
CCAAGGTGGAAGGAAGAATGTGGGTGGCCCCTCTTAACCGGCCCTGATCTCTTGGGGTTACCCCTCCTGCCTCCACTCCGCATCCTGGGCGGCCCTGTCCGCATGCGGACAGTATCATCATGTTTCCGGACAGTCCGGCCCCGGGGCTCCACTCCCGCCTATTGATTTTTCGACCTTTTCCACTCCATCTCCCCCTCCTTCTCCCTGGCACGCCTTTCGCTCTTCCCCCGAGCATGCTCCGACCCGGCACCAGCGTGGAGGCGATCGCTCCCGGACGGTTCCGACCGCCGTTCTGCCCTCGTTCCGAATGCCCTTCCAGGCGGAAGGGAGGAGCCCCTTTCCGTTACTCCCGGGCCGGCTCCTACCGAAGAATCTGCGATCGACGGGTGATCCCCCGCTTTACCTGTAAGGTCTGCGGCTCCGGCTTTTCCCAACAGGCCTTTGCCTTGACCTATTATCTGAAAAGGCCCGAACTGCTCCAGCCGATCGCCGCCGGCCTGGTCGCCTGCTCCGCCCACCGGCAGATCGCCCGCACCCTGGGTTGTTCCCACGCCACCGTCAACCTCCAGAGCCACCGCCTGGGGCGGCACGCCCTGCTCTTCCAGGCTGTCGCCCTCGGGCAGATCCAGACGATCCGGGAACCGGTCGTCGCCGATCATTTCGAAAGTTTCGCTTACTCCCAGGAGATGCAGCTCGGCATCGCCACCCCGGTCGGCGCCGAAAGCTGGTTCGTCTACGACCTGGACCCGGTGCCGCACAAGCTCGGAGGCTCCCGGAGCGAAGTCCGGGAAAAACGACTGAAAGAGCAGAAAAAACGCTGGGGGGAGCTTCCCCAAGGGTCCTACCGGCAATCGGCCCGGCGGTGCCTGGACCGTCTTCTGAAGAAGACGCCGAAGCGGCAGGTGCTGGAATGGATCACCGACGGGCATCCCTCGTATATCCGCGCGATCGAAACCCACCCGGAGCGATCCCGGATCCGCCATGGCTGCTATCCGAATCCGAAGCGGGGTCCGAAGGGCAGCCCGAAAAGCCGGGAGGCAAAGGTGCGGGACCGGAAGATGTTTCCGGTGGACCTGCTTCACAAGCTGTTTCGCCACAGCCTGGCGAACCACAAACGGGAGACCCTGGCGTTCGGGCGGCGATCCAACATGGTCCTGCTCCGGTGTTTTCACACGATCGTCTGGCGGAACTTCGTGAAGGACCGTTCGGAGCGGTCACCAACCGGCCGGACCCCGGCGATCGACCTGGGGCTGACCGACCGGAAATGGAAATGGAGGGAGGTGCTGGCCCGGCGGCTGTTTCCGTTTCGGATTCCGGTGCCGGAGGCGTGGATGCGGCTGTACCGTCAGGAGATGGAGACTCCCGGCGTGGGCCGGAATCTCCGCCACACCCTCAAGTACGCGTTCTGACCGGCGATTCGGGCCGGACGCCCTCCGGACAACCACCCACAAGAGTGTAGTTTCATGCCTTGAAGGGAGAGGATGCGGATACCAGGTGCATCAGGACCGGC